>NZ_JBFREA010000023.1:0-80980 GCF_052114065.1 Specibacter sp. RAF43
GGGCATGGCCACGGCGCCCGCGGCGGGCGGGCCGGGCGGGCCGGGCGCGCCGGCAGCACCCGAACCGTCAAAGTCCGCCGAATCCTCCGAATAGTCAGAGCAGAAAGAACCGTCCCTTCATGAGCGCCGAGCACAACCAAATGTCGCCGTTTGCCAACGGCCCCGCCGACAACGATGCCGCCGAAGGCATCCCCATCCCCTCCCGGTTTGGGGCCCCGCTGGCGCGCATGCTGCCCATCCCGGAACGGGTGGGCCGGCCGCTGCCCTCCACCTCCAGCCCGTCCGCCGGCTCGGACCCGGCCGCCGAACCCGGCAAGGCCACCGGCGAGCACGCCGGCGAATACGCTGACGAAGCGGCGTATGCCGACACTTTCTACGGCCAAATCGGCGGGCACGCCACGTTTGAGAAGATCATCCGGGTCTTCTACGAGGGAATCGCCGCCGATCCGCTGCTGCGCGCCATGTACGTCGAGGAGGACCTGGGCCCGGCCGAACGCCGCATGCTGATGTTCCTGGAGCAGTACTGGGGCGGCCCGCGCACCTACCTGGAGGAGCGCGGCCATCCGCGCCTGCGCATGCGCCACGTCCCGTTCGCCGTCACGCCGGAGGCCCGCGACCGCTGGCTGGCCGCCATGCGCAAGGGCGTCGACGCCGCCAACCTCTCCCCCATGCATGAGGCAACGCTGTGGGACTACCTGGAGCGTGCCGCCGCGTCCCTGGTCAACGCGGCCTCGGATCCGTCCCAGCGCGCATAGCCGCGGCCGGGCCCCCGGGCACTTTCGCTATGCGCCGGACTGACGCCGAGTCGAACGCATGCAGGCCGGCGACTTCCCTTATGCGCCGAACTCGTGCCGGATTCGGCGCCTCGTGTCCACCGGCGCCGAACTCACGCCGAGTCCGGCGCATACGCGACCGTTTGGATGCCGCAGCCGGGTCAGAGCGGCGGCCGGACCAGGATGTGGCCGCGCCCGGTGCTCAGGCGCAGCCAGCGGTGCGAGCGGAACACGGTCCCGGTCTCGCCCGGCGCCACGAAGCCCAGGGCGTAGGCGGCGAACGCGGCCCCGCCGGGCAGCGTGAGGCCGGCCATGGGGCGCCCCCACACGGCGGCCCGGGCGTTGTTGACGATCAGCGCCCCGGGGTTGACCGGGATGATTTGGCCGATTTCCCGAACGCCGGACTTGGCGGCGTCGATCATGGTGTCCGCGTCCAGGGTGGCCACTTCCTCCCAGGCGTCGCGGGGGGCGCTGACGGCGGTCCACGCCGCATTGACCGTCATGGGCGGGACGGGGAGGGCGACGTCGTCGGCGTCCATGCGCGCCAGCCGGTCGGCCACGGAGGCCAGGCTTACGGTAACATCCAAGTCCGACGGCGTGTCCAGGGCCATGGTGCGCAGGCCCAGGATGGTGGGGGTGCCTTCGCCCAGGAGCTTGGCCCGCATGACGCACACGTACGCGGCGAGGACGTGACCGGCCCCCTGCAGCCGGATGGCGCCGTCGTCCGCGGCCCGGGCACGGGTGACAAAGGTGCGCAGGTCCGCGACGGTGCCGGCGTCGGCGAGCCGGAGTTCAGCAGTATTGGTGGCGGTGGGCATTAGAGCACGCTTTCAGGGACGGGGACGGGACGGCGGCGGAAGGGGACTCGTTCCCCGCGCCAGGCTTCCAGGGCGGCGCGCTGGGCGGGGGTCAGGCGGACCGGGCGGCCGGTGGCCCGGGAGACCAACACCATGGAGGAGGCGGCCTGGGCGTACACCACGGACTGGTCCTTTTCGGTGATGGTGAAGCCAAAGTCAAAGCTGGAGCCGCCCACGTTCGTGATCCAGATGTTGACGAAGACCGGTGCCGGGCGGAAGGTGATGGGGGCCAGGTATTCGATCTCGTTGCGGCCCACCAGGGTGAACAGGTCGTCGCCGATGAGGTCGTTGAAGCTCGTGCCGGCCGACACGTCCCCGCCGGTGTCTTTGTCCAGGGGGGTGTGGATCAGCCGGATGCGGGCGTCTTCCAGGTACTGCAGATAAGCCACATTGTTGACGTGATTGTATGCATCGATGTCGCCGAAGCGGACCTGGAGGGGGATTTGAATTGCCGAAGCCATATCCTCATCATGTCAAAACGGGCCGGTCCCCACCAACCGGGCGGCCGGCGTCGCCCGGATTCCCGAACGGCGCGCCATTTGTTCGCGGGCGGGCGGACACATAGAGTCACTTTCATGACAGAAACCCCGGCAGACGCGAGCCCCATGGAAGCGCTACTTGAAATCCTGGACCTATCCGACGCCGGCGGCGCCCATACCGATGAGGACATCTTTGTGGGTCCGGGGGAACCGAACTCCCCGCGGCCGCGGCTCTTCGGCGGGCAGGTGCTGGCGCAGTCGCTGATCGCGGCGGCCCGGACCGTTGACGGGGACCGGCTGGTGCACTCGATGCACGGGTACTTCCTGCGTCCGGGCGACTCCGACTTCCCCGTCACCTTTGGCGTGCAGCGGCTGCGCGACGGACGGTCCTTTTCGGCGCGGCGCACGCACGCCTACCAGGATGGGGTCCCCATCCTGTCCCTGATCGCCTCCTTCCAGGTCGCCGATGTGGGCATCGAACACCAGCAGGACATGCCGGCGAACATCCCAGACCCGGAGACCCTGCCAACCACGGCGGACGTGCTCGGCGGCATCGACCACCCCGTGGCCCGGGCGTGGGCGTACGATCGGCCCTTCGACATCCGCCACGTGGGCGAGAACCTGTACTTCGAGGTCAAGGGCGAGCACGTGGCCCACCAGGCCGTGTGGCTGAAGACCTTCGGGCCCATGCCCGAGGACCAGAACCTACACCGGGCGGCGCTGGCCTACGTCAGCGACTACACGCTGCTGGAGCCGACGCTGCGCCGGCACGGCATCAGCTGGGACACACCCGGGATGAGCGTCGCCAGCCTCGATCACGCCATGTGGTGGCACCGCCCGCTGCGGGTGGACGACTGGCTGCTGTATGTTGCCGAGTCCCCCAGCGCCTCCGGCGCCCGCGGCCTGAACATCGGCCGCTTCTACAACCGCGACGGCGTGCTGGTCGCCTCGGTGGCCCAGGAGGGCATGCTGCGCCTGCCCCCGGGGACGCCCGGCCTCGCCTGAGCCTTCCGGCGTTGTCCGGAAACGCACGAAGGCCTGCGGCCGCTCCTCGTTCGGGGGCGGCCGCAGGCCTTTTGTTTGGTTGGTCCGCGCTGGCCGGGTTCCCGATGTAGCGGGCCGGCCAGAGGGGATCAGCCGCGGGTGAGGCGGCGGTGCGTCACGCGGTGCGGGCGCGCCGCGTCGGCGCCGAGGCGCTCCACCTTGTTGGCCTCATAGGAGTCGAAGTTGCCCTCGAACCAGTGCCAGTTGGCGGGGTTTTCCTCGGTGCCTTCGTAGGCCAGGATGTGCGTGGCCACCCGGTCCAGGAACCAGCGATCGTGCGAGACCACGACGGCGCAGCCGGGGAACTCCAGCAGCGCGTTTTCCAGGCTGCTGAGGGTCTCCACGTCCAGGTCGTTGGTGGGCTCATCCAGGAGCAGCAGGTTCCCGCCCTGCTTGAGCGTCAGCGCGAGGTTCAGGCGGTTGCGCTCACCACCGGAGAGCACCCCGGCCTTCTTCTGCTGGTCCGGGCCCTTGAAGCCGAACGCGGCGACATAGGCGCGCGAGGGCATTTCCACGTTGCCGACCTGGATGTAGTCCAGGCCGTCGGAGACGACCTCCCACAGGGTCTTGTCGGGGTCGATCCCGCCGCGGCTCTGGTCCGCGTAGGAGATCTTGACCGACTCGCCCACCTTGAGTTCGCCGTCGTCCAGGGTCTCCAGGCCCACGATGGTCTTGAACAGGGTGGACTTGCCAACGCCGTTGGGGCCGATGACCCCGACGATGCCGTTGCGCGGGAGCGTGAAGGTCAGCCCGTCGATCAGGACGCGGTCGCCGTAGCCCTTCTTGAGGTCCTTGGCCTCCAGGACGACGCCGCCCAGGCGCGGTCCCGGCGGGATCTGGATCTCTTCAAAGTCGAGCTTGCGGGTGCGGTCGGCCTCGGCGGCCATCTCCTCGTAGCGGGCCAGGCGGGCCTTGGACTTGGTCTGGCGGCCCTTGGCGTTGGAGCGGACCCACTCGAGTTCCTCGGTGAGGCGCTTGGCCATCTTGGCGTCCTTTTTGCCCTGGACCTCCAGGCGGGCGCGCTTCTTCTCCAGGTAGGTGGAGTAGTTGCCCTCGTAGGGGTAGAGGTGGCCGCGGTCCACTTCGGCAATCCATTCGGCCACGTGGTCCAGGAAGTAGCGGTCGTGGGTGACGGCCAGGACGGCGCCGGCGTAGCTCTTCAGGTGCTGCTCCAGCCAGAGCACGCTTTCGGCGTCCAGGTGGTTGGTGGGCTCGTCCAGGAGCAGCAGGTCCGGCTTTTGCAGCAGGAGCTTGCACAACGCGACGCGGCGGCGCTCTCCACCGGAGAGGACGCTGACGTCGGCGTCGGCCGGCGGGCACTGCAGCGCGTCCATGGCCTGCTCGAGCTGGGAATCCAGGTCCCAGGCGTCGGCGGCGTCGATCGCTTCCTGCAGCTTGCCCATCTCTTCGAGCAGGGAGTCAAAGTCGGCGTCCGGACTGGCCATCTCTTCGGAGATCTCGTTGAAGCGCTGGATCTTGCCGTGGATCTCGGCAACGCCCTCCTGGACGTTGCCCAGGACGGTCTTCTCCTCGTTCAGCGGCGGCTCCTGGAGCAGGATGCCCACGGAGTAGCCGGGGCTGAGCCGGGCCTCGCCGTTGGACGGGGTGTCCAGGCCGGCCATGATCTTCAAGATGGTTGACTTGCCGGCGCCATTGGGTCCGACGACGCCAATCTTGGCCCCCGGGAAGAAGGACATGCTGACATTGTCAAGAATGAGTTTGTCGCCAACGGCCTTGCGGGCATTGGACATTGTATAGATAAATTCCGCCATACCTCTAAGGCTAGTGGGTGGCAGGCGGTTCTCATATTTGCCGGCGTGGGCCCACGCGCCCGAGGGCCACACCGGAGTGGCGGCCGGGGTGGGGATCAGTGCTGGTCGCCCACAAAACACCGTCCGGAGGCGAGCACGGGCAGGATCACCACGACCGCTTTGCCGGTACGCACCTGCCCAATGACACAGTCACCGCCCAGGAGTGCCGCCGCTTCGATCGCGTCGACGGCCAGCCCGGTGGGCGTCCTGTCGATGGACACCTCCACCGCGTCCTTGGCCGCCCCGGCGTCCAGCATGGCGGCCACCATCTGCTCGCGGCTGGGCGCCTTGGAGGCGGCGCCGAGTGCGGCGAGCGACTCCCTGACCTTGGCCGCGAGCACCTCCGCTTTCGTGGCCCCGCGCGTGGCGTTCCCGGTTCCGTTGTGGTTCCCTATTTGCGTGGGATGGGGGACGGTTTGTTCCACCGCACCGCCGGTGGGTAATAGGGAGCAGCCGGCGAGGGAGAGCATTGAGGCCAGTGCGAGCGACGCCACGGCATTGCGGAGGCGTCTTGATGTGGGCAGCGCCGGCTGGCGGGGCGCGGCGGGTTCCGGGGTCACCCCGCCATTGTGCCACGGCCGCAAGACGGCCCGGGGCCAGTGGCTCAGAACGGAACCTTTTCCTCCGTGAGCTCGCCGGTCTCCTTGTTGACGTGATCCTCTTTTGGCTCGGCATCCGCGGCTGACGGTGTTCCGAATTCACCGGTCTCTTCCGTGTCACTGTCGGTGGCATCGCTGGATTCTTCGTCGTCCTCGTCAGGATCGTCGATTCCGTCCTCGGTCTCCCCCGCGTTGGTGGACGGCCAGGGTCCCGGTCCGTCGTTCTGGCCGGCCGGCGAGGCCGCAGGACGCTTGGCGCCGGTGCGCTCGTAGTGGGTGGTCCCAAACATCAGGTCCGGTCCGATGGCATCGGCCTCGATCTCGACGCCGGTTCCGGGCGTGCCATCGTTGCGCACGAATTGGGTGACTCGAAGCTTGCCGATGACGATGACCTTGTCCCCCTTGTGGATGCTGGAGACAGTGTTGAGCGCGAGGCTGCGAAACATTGAGACCCGGTACCAATTCGTGGGCCCGTCGCCCCATTCGTTGGTGACGCGATCGCGCACGCGGTCGTTCGAGCCCATGCGGAAGTTGCCGTAGAGCACCCCGGTGCTGGAGTTGTTGAGGATGATGTCCGAGCAAACAAATCCCCGGAGTGCGATCTGGTTGGCCATGGTGCTGCCTTTCGATGGGTCGCTGGCGCGGCGTCTTGTGGGTAGTTTCAGCAAACCCCGGCAGGGCTGCGCCCACCAGTGGTCATTCTCGAAATGTGGACAGCTTTGGGGCACCAGCCGCCTGTGGAGGAGGAGATGGCTGGCAAACCTGATAATTTAGACACTGTCCACCTCCAAGTGGGCGACGCCTCGGTAGCTCAGCGGATAGAGCAGGAGCCTTCTAATCTCTTGGTCGTGGGTTCAATTCCCGCCCGGGGCACCATGTGATGTGTCGCGACATCGTTGACAGATGGGTCGAGACATACTTGACAGAAGCTCTCTCCTTCGGGAGGGGGCTTTTGTTTTTTCTCAGCCAGAATCGCCGTGACGGTCCCATAAAACACACCGCTCAAAGGGAGCGCCAGGCACACCTGCGAGCCGTGTCCAGCGCTTTCAACCCCCGCACCCGCGCCAAATAGCCTTCTCGGGCCGTCGCCCGTTGAAATAGCAATCGGTCGCGGCCAGATCCGCGCGGACATCTACCCGCGAAAGCGGTAATTCTCGCTGTCAACGATGTCCCGACACAGCAAACACGAACCGAACAGCCGGTCACGATAGCTGTCAACGATGTCGCGACACAGCTGTCAACGATGTATTGAAACCAGACACCGCCCGGGGCACCACTGTGATGTGTCGCGACATCGTTGACAGATGTGTCGAGACATACTTGACAGAAGCTTCTCCTTTTGGAGGGAGCTTCTGTTATTTTTTGGGTTGGTAGCTTTTGCTGGAGTCGATGGTGTGTTCGGCCAGGAGTTCATGTGCTCAATGTATTCGATCCTGATTCTAAAGGTCAGGATGACGAGAAATTTGCTCATCACTGTGGTGTTGGCTTCTCCTCGAGGTGCTCTCCAAGAGAGGGGTGCTTAAACGACCAATATTTGAGATGCTCCGAGCGCCTTCAACCTCTGACTATGTCACCTCTTCAGACGATCCATGAAAATGACAGGGTAAACCTTTTGGAGAGCTCTGAGGCTGAATCAATACTCAGAAGCCAGCCGCGCACCGTGTCGCAGTCTCGGCTAACTATTGACACGCAGACCTTTGCTATGTTTATTTGGTGTCTCATACAAATAGCCTCGGTTCGCGCTGGTGGAAGATAGACTTCCATGCTCACAGTCCACATTCCTTTGATTTCGGTGGTCTGGAGGAGACGAAATCCGACATCGAAGTTTCCTTCGAGGATTGGCTGCTCACCTACATGCGAGCCGAGATTGACGCGATTGTCATCACGGACCACAACTGTCATACAGGGGTGGCCGAGGCTCAGATAGTACTGCAGCGACTCAAAGAAACTGCTCACGAGGACTTCAGACAGCTCACTATCTTTCCTGGCGTCGAAATAACGACCGAAGGCGGATTCCACCTACTTGCGGTATTTGATCCCAGTGAGTCTGCCGAGGCGGCGAACGGTGTTATTCACAACGCGGGATACGGTGGCACACGAGGTGCCAGCACGGAGACCACTTCCAAGTCGTTTCACGATGTTTGCAGAATAATTGTGGATGCAGGTGGCCTACCAATTCCCGCTCACGCGGACGGGCCTATGGGCGTTTTCGGTGCCGAGCGACGCACGCTCGAGCAGATTAAGGGCTTGGGCGCGGTGGTTGCCGTTGAATTGATCGCTTCCGAGCGCGTCAGCGAAGCCCTTCAAGCCGAATGGATCCCGGTCCTGGGGTCGGATGCCCACCATCTCGATGGCTCGTTGTGTCCTCCTGGCAAAGAGGCTAAGTTTCCGGGCAGCCACTTCACCTGGATGAAGATGCAAACACTGGACTTGAACGGCGTTCGCCTCGCCCTGGCTGATGGAGGAGACTCAGTACTTCGTTCCATTGACACACAACTTGATCCGAACGACGTGGGACATAACCGCATTGAACGAGTTGTAGTACGCAGAGGTGAAGACTCAACCGAAGTTCCTTTCGGCCCTTGGCTAACTTCGCTGATCGGGGGCCGCGGCGTTGGTAAGTCCACCATCGTCGAGGTCATCCGATTGTGCTTGGGGCGGTTTGCTGAACTCCCACAGGCTCTCCACCACGACCTCGAATGGTTCTCTGCAACCAAGGAGCGATCTGGGGACATCCGGTTCTGGGATGAACACACGGAAATAGAGGTTCACTACAGAAAAAATGGCAATCCCTATCGCGTCCTTTGGGACGGATCCGCTCCCAGCAAATCTCATATTGAGGTCGACACAAACGGCAACTGGGTACCTCAGGAGGGATCCGTGGCCGACCGTTTCCCCATACTCATATATAGCCAGAAGCAAGTCTACGAAACTGCAAAAAACACTCAGAGCCTGCTTTCGATCATTGATGCGCAACCGGAAATGGGCCATGCTCAGTGGCTCGAAACGTTTCAGCTCCTCAAGTCCGAATACGCCGAAAAAATGCAGAAGACGGCCAGCAACGCGACGCTTATAGAGAGCGAAACGCGTCTACGTGGAGAACTCACGGACGTTGATGCGGAGCTCGACAAACTCATAGCTTTACGTGACTCCGGAGAGATGCAAGAACTCGACCGTTTAGCCGCGGCTGAGACAGCGCACCTCGCCGTCGAACGGGAAGCCGGGCTGTTCGAATCTCGTCTCCGCAACAGCATTGGCGATTTCGCCACACTACTAGAAGGGTCCGAACTCGCTAGCAGGGACTGGCAACCTCGGGCACTGCGTCACACAGCGGAGGTGGAGGCGGTAGCTTCCATTCGAGCGACAGTGGAAAAACTCGAGGCTTCCCGGCTCGATCTCACTGCAGCTGGTGAGTCGCCTAGCCAGAAACGCATCGAGGAGATTAGACGAAAAATCAGCCAAGACCTGGCTGCGTCCGGAGATTCAAACTCCATCGTGGATCCGGATGGCCGATTTGTTCAACTAACGGCGGGACGAAGCAATCTTATAGCTCGTATAGACGAGGTCGAGCGAGCCAAAGCCTCTAGCAAGCAGCTGATAGACGACGCTGAAGCCGTTCTCGAACTTATCAAGGCCCATCGAACGGACCTGACCCGGCGCCGGAGGAAGTACCTTGCTGATCTGCAGCTTGATGCTACTTCACTCAAACTCGATCTCTTCGAGATGGCGGATCAATCATCTCTGGAAACGGACCTAAGAGAAATTACACAGAAGCCCAGCTCGTACGAAGGGTTCTATGCCGGGCCGGGAGGGGTTCGGAAACTACTGAAGTCCGATTCGAAGGACCCTTCGTATCTTGGCGAGCTGAACCAGTTGAAAAAACTCCTTTCGGAGCTACGAGACTCTGGTCCCGAAGCTCCTAGCCTGGCAGCTTCAGGAGTCGCCATCGACTCTAGACTAATCACTCATCTGTCCACACTCTATGCGACTGAATTTGCAATCAATCTCGCCCTGTGGTTCCCAGAGGATCTCCTGCGCGTCAGATACAAAATGTCAGGGGAGAGCAACTTCCATGGTCTGGAGCAGGGAAGCCCTGGCCAGAAAACGGCGACTCTGCTCTCCGTGATCCTTCGGATGAGCTCAGATCCCCTGATCTTGGACCAGCCGGAGGATGATCTAGACAACGAGCTGATCACAGATCTCATTGTCACAACGCTGAAACAGATCAAGAAACAACGCCAGGTCATCGTCGTGACTCACAACGCGAACATCGTAGTGAACGCCGACTCAGAGCATGTTTCTGTGCTCAAGTACGGTCCAGTGCCGCTAGTTGGTCAAAGCGGATCAATCCAAGAACCACTAGTGAAAGATGCTATTTGTCGAATCATGGAAGGGGGCGAGACCGCGTTTGCATCGCGCTATCGCCGGCTGGTTAGCTAGTCCCCACCGACCATTTGAAGTCGAGTGCCGGCAGCGTTGAACCGACCCAAAAGTTATCCGTTGGCAACCAACGAAGCGCTTGCTTACGGTCAGGCGTAAAATCTAAAGCAACGGATGATTGTCAACACTTCACGATGTCCGACCTTCCATGAGCCTGTTGTCGCGATATTCGCAGTCGAAGCCCGGCCGGCATCACAAGGGCCGGACGAGGCACTCCCCTTTTACTCCCCCTTTTCAACCAGGAACTACGGCAATCCACGACATGCCACGGCCTTCGGAAACAACGAAAGGCCCCGGAAACACGCGGATTTTGGCCACACCCAAAAGAATCCAGGCGGCGAGATTCTCTTGGTCGTGGGTTCAATTCCCGCCCGGGGCACCATTGTGATGTGTCGAGACATCGTTGACAGATGTACCGGAACATGATTGACAGAAGCTCTCTCCTTCCGGAGGGGCTTTAGTTTTTGTCCTGCCAAAATCGCCTGGCTGGGCCCCACAAACACAAATTGTCCAAAGTGGGCACCGACCACACCCGCGAGCAGTGCCCAGGAGCATGGCCCACGCGCCCGCCCCAAATGGCCTTCTCGGGCCCTCGCCCGGCGAAATAGGAATCGGCCGCGGCCAGATTCGCGCGGACATCCATCCACGCAACCAACAATTCCCGCCGTCAACGATGTCCCGACACATCAAACCGCCCGCACAGCATCAACCCGATTTCGGTGTCAACGATGTCCCGACTCAGCTGTCAACGATGTATTGAAACAAGACCGAGGCACCAAAAAGTGGCTCTGACCTACGGTCATGTTCGGCAGGTCAGAGCCAATTAGGGCCCAAAACGACCCAAGTCAAGTGTTGGCGGCCATGAAAAACTGTGAGTCTTGTAGTGGCTGGTCTGGGATCAGCTGGCAAGGTAAGTACTAGGCCCACCCGCCACCAAGAACATGACTCAATGAAAAACTGACCCTCAGGTGTCATTGGGCAGAATTGTCTGTTCCTGCTGGTGGCGTCGCCTATGGACTGGCGCGTTCGCCTCAATGATGCCCGACAGTAAATAGTGAGGTTCGCGTGCGGCATTGGAACACAAGCCACACGACGATGAACGTCGAAAGGGTGCTCCCGCGCAACGAGATGTCATGGTTTTGCCACCACTATTTTCCCGGCGCAGAGCACCCTTTCGCTTCCTCAACACGCTGTCAGGATGCCACCCTCATGAAAACTCCCGACTAACCTCCGCCAAGATAGACCTTTTGGACCAGCTCATTTTCCAGGAGATCGGAGGAGGTACCGGCGGCATGGACCAGGCCACCGTTCAGGAGGTAGCCGCGGTCTGAGATGCTAAGGGCCATGCGGGCATTTTGCTCCACCAGCAGGATTGTCAGGCCCCGCTCGCGCAATTGCTGCAGATTTTCCATAATCTGGGAAGTAATCTTCGGAGCCAGGCCGAGGCTTGGCTCATCGAGCAGCATTAGTTTTGGCGAACCCATCAACGCACGGCCAATAGCGAGCATTTGCTGTTCACCGCCCGAGAGAGTCCCCGCGAGCTGAGAAGACCGCTCCTTCAGCCTGGGGAACATATCAAAGACCGAGTCAACAAGGAGCTCGTACTCCGACGTCCTGCGGTTTACATACATACCCAGACGTAGATTGTCCTCAACTGAGAGTGAACCGAATACCTGGCGTCCTTCCGGAACCAAAATCAGTCCACGGCGCACAAGCTCAGCTTGGTTTACCTTTGTGACTGCTTCGCCCCGATAAACGACGGCACCGCTGCCGGCGTCGAGCCCACGTGAAATGACGTTGAGGAGCGTGGACTTGCCGGCACCATTGGGCCCTATGAGGCATACGATTTCACCTTCTTGTACCTCAAGACTGACGCCCGGAAGGACTTCTGTTCGCCCATATGCAAAATGCAGGTCGTCGACATGCAGAATCTGTGAATTTGCCATCTTAGGATTCCTCCGAGTTGACGGTGCCAAGGTATGCCGCGATGACGCGATCATCTGTTTGAGTCTCAGCTGGCGAGCCGACCGTAAGTGTTTCGCCAAAGTTGACTACATGCACGCGGTCGGCAAGTCCCATGACAAATTCCATGTCGTGCTCGATCAAGAGGATGGACAACCCGTCGCGCTGCAATTCGCGAAGGCGCCTGCCCAACCCGATCTTTTCCACACGAGTCAGGCCCGCACCGGGTTCGTCCAGCAGGAGGATGTTGGGACGCTGTGCCAAAGCGCGGGCAACTTCAACGAGCTTTTGCTGGCCGAGGGAGAGTTCGTCCGCGTCCTTGTCGCGAAGGTCCTGGAGTCCGCTCTCTGAGAGCACCTGATCAACTTCGGCACGGAGACGCCGCTCCTCATTGATGGCACCCCGGGTAGGAACGGCCGAACGCAGCAGCCCAACCTTGCCTCGAGTGTGCGCCCCGACGAGGACATTTTCGTGGACGGTCATGGCGCCGAAGAGCGTAGCCGTCTGAAATGTCCGTGCGATCCCATGCCGGGCGGCCTCATGCGTGGGCTGCTGGGTCAGGTCAATCCCCTGGACCAGAACCTGCCCCCGGGTCGGCTTGATGTTGCCGGAGAGCATGTTGAGCAGCGTCGTCTTGCCGGCCCCGTTCGGTCCGATGACGGCAAGGATTTCACCCTTGTGCAGTTTCAGATCCAAATTATTGACGGCCTTGACGCCACCGTAGTGCTTCGAGAGACCCACGGCTTCAAGTACCACTTCCTCGGATGGCGGCCCCACGACCAAGGACTCGTAGGCTTCCGCGCCCAGCATGCCGTCGTCGTCGGTTTCCCGCTCGGCAACGGCACGCTTGCGGCCGCCCTTTCGCAGCTTGGTGATTGTCTCCGTTACCAGACCGGCAACACCATCGGGCCGCAGGACAAGGATGACTACCAGTAGCGCGCCGAGGATGAGCGTCTGGCCCGGGCCGACCGATCCCGGCCCAAAGACGGCGGGAAGCACCTCAGAGATGATCTGACGGAGTCCCTCGTAAAGGGCCGCGCCCACAACCGCGCCCCATGGCGTGCGGAGTCCGCCCAGGACGGCGATGGCCAGAATATTGATGGCTGTTCCAAAGGCGAACGGCGGCGGGTTGATGTACGTCATCTGGTGGGCGTAAAAGGACCCAGCCATGCTTCCGATGGCTGCGGAGAGAACGAAGATCTTGGTCTTGGACCAGCTGACGTTGATGCCGAAAGCCGACGCCGCCGCCTCATGCCCGCGCAGCGCCTTCAGTGCCCGCCCTTCGCGTCCCTTGCCTATCTTCAGGCTTCCCCAGAGCGTGACGCCGACAACCATCCACACCAGGATGAACTGCCATGCCAGAGTATCGAACGCGAATCCTAGAAGGCTGAAGCTCGGAATGCCGCCAAACCCGGTGGAACCGCCCACCAACGCCAGATGTGTGACCAGAAGGTAGAAGATCTGGGTCAAGGCCAACGTGGCCATGGCCAGGAAGTGCCCCTTCAGCCTAAAAATCGGTCGTCCAATGAGCAGGGCAACCAGTGCCGCGATGCCGGCACTGACGAGCAGGGCCAGCGAGGCTGGCCAGCCGAACGACGCCGTAAGAATACCGCTGCCGTAGGCGCCCAATCCGTAGAACGCGGCTCCGGCCAACGAGAATTGTCCGGCGTACCCTGTCACCAGAATCAGCGCAAGGGCCAGAATGATATTGAGGCCGATGGTGGAGAACAGCCCCAGCTCGAATTCCTGAAAGAGGAACGGCGCCGTGAAAATCAGCACCGCCCAGATGAGGATCGGCAACAGGCCACCAATCATCGGCAGGGGTTGACGTATTTTCAAACTCCCATTGAGTACTTCAGACACGCTGACTCACCCGCAGACGGGTCAGGCCAGCCGGGCGAAGAACCAACAGACAAATGAGTGCGGCCATAATAATCAGTTCCTGATATGAAGTCGAAATATAGATGGCGATGAGGGATTCGGCCAAGCCAACCAAGAAGCCGCCCACAATAGTCAGCCCTATCTTGTCGAATCCACCCAAAATCGCGGCTATGAACCCTTTGAGGGAAAGTGCCAACCCTGACGAGACCGTGGCAAACGCGAGAGGCGTTGCTCCGGCGCCAATAAAGCCCGAGATCGCACCGGAAACAAGGAAAGCAGCGGTGGCCATGAAGGCCACGTTGATGCCCACCACCCGTGCGGCGTACGGGTTGATGGCACACGCGCTGAGCGCCTTACCGATCAGCGTCTTGTCAAAGAAGAAGCTCAACGCGAAATAGAGCGCCACGGCGATCGCGATTAACACAAGCCCCTGGATTGCTATTGTGCCACCGGCAATATTGATCGGGTCGCCGCTGATGAAAGCGGGCATGCTGTACGGCTGTGAGCCAAAGATCAGCTGCACGACGGATCGAATGACTATTGCGGCGCCGAGCGTCGCGATTGTCTGGACCAGGGTTCCCTTGCTGCGCAATGGTCGGATCGCAAACCTATACAGGACCAGTGCGAGAGCCGCTCCCAACAAGCCGCCCACGATGGCAGCGAAAAACGATGGCATCCATGCTGACGCCACGACGGCGCCAAATGCGCCCGCCATGGCGATATCACCTTGGGCAAAGTTGACCATTCCGGTCATCCGGTGGATGATCACATACCCTGCGCCGACTATTCCGTAAACAACGCCAAGAGTCAGTCCGGTGAGGATCCCCTGCATTAATATGTCCATAACTTCTTCCTCAGTGCACCGTTGGACGCATGTCTAGCGCGTATTGACACAGTTTGGTCGGCGCAATCATTTGTTCGACACGATTTCAAACTTGCCATTTTTGACGGTGATCGCAGAGAGGCCCTTTACACCCGCGGGCCCATGTACCTCCGGCGAGAAGGAGTACTGTGAGTTGGCTCCGGCAAAGTCCTGGATATTGGACTCGAGTGAGTTGCGTACGCCGTCTCGGGCTCCCTGAACGTTGCACGGGTCAATTTGTCCACGCGTCAAGGCCTGCTCCATGATGAGTCCCGCGTCCCAGGCGATCGACGCATAGAGGTCGGGCTCCTTGGAGTAGGCCTTAGTCCAGGCAGTCCGGAGTCCTTGAATAGCCTTGTACTGGGCATCATCGCTCGGCAAGGACTCGGCCGCCGTGATCTTGGTGCCAATGAGGAAGGTACCCTCCGCCGCCTTGCCCGCCGCATCTATGTACCCGCGGGCTGCTGCTCCGGAGGAATGCAGAAGCGTCGGCTTGAAGTTAATGTCCTTGGCATTCTGGGCGATTATGGCGTTGGACGGGCTGACGCTCCACACCAGGGTGACATCGGGACTCGTGCGCGCGATGCTGGTCAACTGCGCCGTCATGTCGGTTGCGTCAGGGGCAAAACTTTCCGTCGCGACCAATTCCAGCCCATATTCCTTGACCAAGTTTTTCAGCTCGGCCAAGGGCTCCTGGCCGTAAGCGTTGTTGGATCCGAAGAATGCCACACGCTTCAGGCCCTTCTTGCTGACATACTCCATCTGAGCCCGGAGAACCTCGGCACTGCCGGGGAACAGCTTGAAGGTGTGGCTCGAGTCAGCCGCAGGCTCAACAATCTTTTTGGACGAAGCCATGGAAAGCAGTGGCGTCGAGGAGGACTCAGTGACTTGTTTCATGGCAATGGACTCGCCAGAGGAATTGGTCCCGATCACAACGACGACCTTTTCCTGAAGAAGCTTGCGCGTGACGTTGACCGCCTCGCTTTCGCTACCGGTGCTGTCTTCCGTTAGAAGCTCAATTTTGTGACCGTTGATGCCCCCACCGCCATTGACC
This sequence comes from Specibacter sp. RAF43, assembly GCF_052114065.1. NCBI lineage: Bacteria > Bacillati > Actinomycetota > Actinomycetes > Micrococcales > Micrococcaceae > Specibacter > Specibacter sp. RAF43. Next base: position 15,763 of record NZ_JBFREA010000023.1, read on the forward strand.
TTGTCGACGTAAAGGTTGATGGCATTCTTCTGAGTCTCGCTGATCTGGGCGAAGGGACCCGTCAAACCCGCAACGAAACCAACCTTGTAGGGAGTGTCCGGGGCGCAAACGCCATTAGCGGCCGCTGCGGCATTGTTCCCCCCGCCGCCGCCATAGCCGCCACCGCAGCCTGCAAGGCTGATGCTTGCAGCCACAAAGGCACCGACAGTGGCAATCGTGCGTCGATTTCGCATGCTTTTCATTCTGAAGAAATTCCTATCGTCGTTGGAGAACAAACTTTCATGGAGGCCATATCCGCGCTGAAGGCTCCGAAGGTCGGTCAGGCTCTGAACAGCCGGGGTTTGGAATGTTGATTCAATGCCTCCGGACTTCGCCGAAAACAAGGCCACCCCACTGGATTGTTGCTATAATCGCACTAAACGTACTCATATAGCTCACATGATGCTAGTCACAGAACGTTGCGGCGTCAATCACATTTCACCGTGGGATGCTCGGCGGCATCAACGAACGAACCGTGTGGCCGGGGCGACGTGCGCCGGCCGGCGGCCTCGCAGCTCGTGAGACCCGCTGTTCCGGGTCTTTTTGGGCATGGCAGAGCCCGGGCCGGCGGGCGTGGTCGACGGGCGCGGACACCGCCGCCGACGCCGAAGGGCCCCGTGTTGTCGTCGTCAACATCGGGGCCCGTGGGGTCGCCAAAAGCGCCCAGGAGGCGGCCGGAGCCGCTTAGGGAACAAGCCCTCCGTCAGGAGCCGTGATGCCACGTTGCTCGCGCAGGGGGGTCATGTTCGTGCCGTGTTTTTCGGGCGCGGCCATTTTCTGGGCCGCCTTGCCCTTGTCAGCTCGCGGGCAGGATCCTTCCGGCAACGTCACCGAGGCTGATGAGGGCGCCCTCGGGGCCGGGAGCGGTGGCCGCGATGATGATCTCGTGACCGTCTTCCAGGAAGCTCATTTCCTTGCCGCTTTCCAGGTGCAGCGGCGTGGTGCCGCTCCAGCTCAGTTCCAGGAAGGAGCCGCGTTGGTCGGCTTCCGGGCCGGACACCGTTCCGGAGGCGAAAAAGTCACCGGCACGCTGGCTCGCACCGTTGACCGTCATGTGCGCCAGCATCTGCGCGCCCGTCCAGTACATGTGCGCAACGGGCGGACGGGAAACCGTTTCCCCGTCCACCTTTATTTCCATGCGGATATCGAAACCCCACGGTTCCGTGGCGGAATCGTCCAAATAGGGAGCCAGCTGCTTGGAACGCTCGGGCGGTGTCACCCGGGCCGCGTCAAGCGCCGCGATGGGCACCACCCAGTGTCCAATGGACGTGGCAAATGACTTGCCGAGGAAGGGCCCCAGGGGGACATACTCGAAGGCCTGGATGTCGCGTGCCGACCAGTCGTTGACCAGGGTCACACCAAAAATGTGTTCGCGCGCGGCGGCCAGCGCTACCTCTCCGGCGGAGGCGCTGCCACCCAGGACGAAGCCCAGCTCGGCTTCGATGTCCAACCGCCGCGAAGGACCAAAGCTCGGGGTCCCGCCGGGCTCCGGGCGAAGCCCCTTCGGCCGAACCACGCCCGTTCCGCTGGCCACGATCGTCCCGGCGCGGCCGTGGTAGCCAATGGGCAGGTGCTTCCAGTTCGGGGTCAGCGGTTCCTGCTCCGGCCGGAAGATTTGACCGACGTTGCTTGCATGGTGCTCGGAGGCGTAGAAGTCCACGTAGTCGGCGACGGTGAACGGCAGGTGCAGCTGGACCGAGTCCACGGCATAAACGTCCGACGCCAGTGCCGCCGATGCTTCCGGCGCGGTAAGTGTTTGGGTCAGCAGTGCCCGTAGGGCGTCCCACACAGGGCGTCCGGCCGCAAGCAGCGGATCCAGGTTGGCGCCGTCGACCGCTGCACGCAGTTCCGCACCGGACTCCCCGGCGCTTCCGCCCTGCGCCAGTTCGACGGCGGCGCGCACGTCGAGTACATGGTCGCCGATCCGGACCCCCAGGCGGGGTCCGGCAGCGGTCGGCGGGGTGAATGAGGCGTACGGCAGGTTTTCGATGCCGAAGCCTGGAGTCGCCAGCGTGGCGGCAATGCTGCCCGCGTGAAGCTTTGTCATTTTAGATCCGCTTTCAAGAAGTTGTGTGTGTTGTCGGTGCGGCGGAGGTGCCCGAAAGGCCAGCGGCCAGCAGCCCCAGCTCTTCGAGGCTTTCCGCCGGCTCCTGCACACTGCAGGTGCCAAAGCTGGCAAAGGAGTCGCGCCAGGCAGCATCCAGGGCACCCCCGGAGTCCACGGACAACAACCCCGCGAGTCGAACCGCGTCCACTTCTGCCAGGGCGGCTTCCACCTCGGCTGCCGTGCCTCCATTGCGGGCGACCGCGGTTGCGGCGGCAATATTGAGGAAGCCGTGGTGGTTGAACCCGGTGGCCGGGTCCGTATAGCGGACCGCCCGGTGCAGTCCGGCCGTGAGCTTGAAGGTGATCCCGCGGGCCACGGCCTCCAGGATGGCACCGCCGAGCTCGGGCACGGTCGGGAACAGGCGCGCGTGGATGCCTCCGGTGCGGAATTTCAGTCGGAGCCCGGCCGCGGCCACGGCATCCAGGGCGCCTTCGGCCATCTGGGCTGCCGTCAATTCCACATAGACATCGACGCCCTCGATGGACTGTGCGTCCTGGATGTCTCGCCTCCAGTCGGCACCGGTCTTCAGCTCGATGGCTACGATGCTCAGCTCCGGCCCAACCGTCGCGCAGGTCCGCCGGGCGGCATCGAGATCCCCCGGCAGCACCACCACGCTGACCGCGATCGGCCCGGAGGCAAGGTCATGGGCGGCGGCCAGGGCCTGCGCTTCGGCAAGTGCAGTCAGTGGCAGGATCAGCGGGCCCGCCGCCACATCCAGGGGCGCCTCCCGGCGCAGGATGTGGTCCGCGATGGCCCGTTCCAGGGGCGCCAGCCCCGGGGGGAAGATGGCGGCGTCGTCAAAGAAGCCGCCGAACGCCTCCGGAATTTCCGTTGCTGCCTGCGGGCTTTGCCTAGTCATTGATCCACCGACCGCCCGTCCAGGACGAAGCATATTTGCCGTCGTCGCTCACCAGCGCGGCTTCCCCAAGATCCAGGGGGCGGAAGGTGTCCACCATGACGGCCAGCTCGTCAAAGTATTCCGCACCAAGGCTGCCCTCGACGGCGCCCGGCTGGGGGCCGTGGGCATGGCCGCCGGGGTGGATGGAGACGGACCCCTTGCCGATGCCCGAGCCCTTCCGGGCCTCGTAGTCCCCGTCCACGTAGAACATGATTTCATCCGAGTCGACGTTGGAGTGGTAGTAGGGAACGGGCACGGAAAGCGGGTGGTAGTCGACCTTGCGGGGGACGAAGTTGCAGATGACGAAGTTGTTGCCTTCGAAGACCTGGTGCACGGGCGGCGGCTGGTGGACCTTGCCGGTGATGGGCATGTAGTCGTTGATGTTAAAGACATACGGGTACAGGCAGCCGTCCCAGCCGATGACGTCGAAGGGGTGCTCGGGAACCGTGTGGATGGTGCCGGCCAGGCCGTTGGGGCCAGACCCGCGGTGCTTGATGTAGATATCCACGTCCTGCTCATCCACCAGGAGCGTACCTTCGGGCCCACGCAGGTCCCGTTCGCAGTAGGGTGCATGCTCGAGCAATTGGCCGCGCTTGGAGAGGTATTGGCGGGCCGGGCCAATGTGGCTGCTGGCTTCAATGAAGTAAAGCCGCGTCCGGGCGCCTTCGGGAATGACCCAGCGATGAGTGGTGGCCCTCGGGATGATGATGTAGTCGCCCTTCGAAACGGGCAGTGCGCCGAAGACGGTCTCCACGACGGCGTCACCGTCCTCGACGTAGACGCATTCATCGCCCACTCCATTGCGGTACAGCGGGGAGGTCGTCCCGACGACGGCGTAGCTGAGGCGAACGTCGCCATTGCCCAGGAACAGCCGGCGGCCCGTGACGGCATCAACGGTGGCGGCATCCTCGTCGCTGAACAGGTCGTGGAGCAACAGGTGCCGCGGGATCAGGGGTGCATTCGGGGTCAGGGTCTGATCCGGCAGGTCCCAAATCCGGGCACCGACCAGGGACGAGGGAATGTGGCGGTGATAGAGCAGGGAGGAATCTGATGAAAATCCTTCCTCGCCCATGAGCTCCTCGTAGGCAATCGCCCCATTTTCCTGCTTCATGAGGGTATGTCGGGTCTTGGGAACGCTACCGAGTTTGCGATAGTAGGCCATGAACTATTCCTTCCATTGGAGTCGGGCGGCACATGTGTGCCCGAGACTGAACCTGAACACGCTTTACAAAATCATAAACACATGTACAAAATAAAGCGACTTTATTTCCTAGAATCTCTAGACCCACGGGACGTGCAGCATGACTGGCAGCAACCACGGTGACTCGTCGCCGACTCCGACGCGCGGAGGACGCGCCAGCGCAGCCGCCGACTCCCCCGGTGCCGACCTGGACTACTTTTCCTTCGTGGAGCTGGCCAGCAGGCGCCTGGATGAGGAGATCCCCGACAACGACGGCGCGGCCAATCGGGTCATCCTCACGCTCAGCCGGGCCGCCAGCCAGATAGTCTACGATCTGGAGGCTTCGGCGCATCGCCCCAGAGGCCACTCCTGGGCCAGTTTTAGGCTCATGTTTGTACTCTGGCTGGCGGGCCCCATGGAATCCGGGCGGGCCGCGAAGCTGGCGGGCATGAGCCGGGCCGCGGTTTCAAACCTTGCCACCACCCTGGTTGGACGGGGACTGCTGCACAAGGATCCCGTCCTCAACGATCGGCGGGCCGTCACCTTGTCCCTGACCGAAACGGGACTGGGTGAGGTACGGACCGCCTTCCAGGAGCAGAACCGGCGCGAAACTCTCTGGGTCTCTGCCCTGACGCCGATTGAACAGCAGTTGCTGACGATGCTGCTCGAGAAAATGATGGCCCATCGCAGTGTCGTCGGGGCGCGTGCGCGGCAGTAAAGCATCTCGTGGCCGAGAGTAATTTAGTTCAAGAATGTACAAAACGTGGGGTCAACGCTTGGACACCTTTCCCATCAGGGAGGCAAGGGGGCGCAGGAAGAGCGGCCGGGCCAGCAGGCATGCTGCCGAGATGACCACCAGCGAACCCAGGAACAGCCAGAATCCCAGCCAGCCGCCGTCGTCCGTCGCGGCGTAAATGTGGTTGAGATTGTGCAAGGCTCCGGTGGTGAGCACCAGGAACACGTGCATCACCACGAAAAACACAAAGAACAGCATGACGGGGTAATGGACGGCCCGGGCCAGCGTGATCGGGTAGGCCCGGTTAAGACGCTTGGCGTTCTGCGGCCAAATGCCCGACATCCGCACACCGGTGAGGAAGGCCAGGGGCGCGGCCACAAAGACGACCAGGAAATAGGACAGCAGCTGCAAGGCGTTGTAGGAGACCCAGCCATTGTCCGTGGGCCAGTCGAGTGAGGCATACTGCAATCCAGCCGACAGCGCGTTGGGAAAGACATCCCAGCCGGTCGGCACGATCCGCATCCAATGGCCCGTGACGGCCAGCAAAACAACAAACACGAGCCCGTTCAAAAGCCACAGCACATCCATGCAAAGGTGCAGCCACAGATCCAGGCTGATCTTGGCCGGATTGCCCCTGGTCCGCAGCAGGCCCGTATTGTTCCTGGTCCAATAGGCCTCCGGTCGCGGATTCGCCCGAACCCGCCAGCCCGATCGAATGATCAGCACGAGGAAGAACACATTCAAGAAATGCTGCCAGCCAAGCCAGGGCGGCAAGCCGGTGGGCGCGGTCTCGGGCAGGGTCGCGTGCCCCGGATAAGCGGCCAGGAATCCATCGACGCCTCCCGAGCTTCGCAGCCACTTCGCCACCAAGACCGTCAGGACAAGGAGCACCACGGCTGCCGCCGCGATGCCTGCCCTCCGGGCGCCCGGTCCAATTTGGGACAAGAATTTTTCCTTGGACGGGTTCGTCCGTGACGTCACCACGCAGGTTTCCTTTCTCACAACAAAAAATAATCAGTCCGCTCCGAAAGCCGCCGCGGGTCTCCCGGGGCGGCGGGAACCGAATGTGGGGTGGGCATCACGATTGTTGCCCAACCCCAGGCAAAGTAGCCGGAGTTCAACAGCGGGGTGTCCACCAGCCCGGGGTGGATGGAGTTCACGGTGATGTTCTGGTCCGCGAATTCCAGGGCGCCCACCTTGGACAGGCCGCGCACACCCCATTTGCTGGCCCCGTAGCCTGCTGCGAAGTAGCCCAGCAGGCCGGCGATCGAAGAGATGTTGACAATGGAGCCGCCGCCCGCTTTGTGCAGTAGGGGCGCCATGGTCTTCATGCCATAAAACACGCTGGTGAGATTGATGTCCATGACGCGATGCCAGTCAGCCGGCGAGGTTTCCATGATGGTGCTGCGGTGGCTGACCCCGGCGTTATTGACCAGGCCGTCCAGCTTGCCGTCGCTTTCCTTGATAGTGGCGGCAAGCTCCTCCCACGCGCGGAAATCAGTGACGTCGAGGCGATGGAACTGCGCCGCACCGCCTGCCTGGCGGATTTCCTCGGCAACGACGGCTCCTTGTTCGGAGATGTCGGCGACCCAGACCTTGGCGGATTGCCGGGCTGCGGCGTGTGCTTCGGCACGGCCCATGCCGCTGGCGGCACCGGTGACCAGGATGCTTTTTCCCGCGAATTCGTTGTGCATCTTGTTCCTTTCGAGGGCATTAGTTCCCTGGCAATTCGATTCCCTTGGTCTCCTTGATGAAGAAGACCGCAATTAGGGTGAGCAGGGCGCAGAAGACAAAGTATCCGGCCGGGGCCATTGAGTTGCCCGTCAGGCTGATGAGCAAAGTGGCAATGAAGGGTGCCGTCCCGCCCAGGAACATGTTCGTGACGTTGTTGCCGAGTGCCAGTCCGCTATAGCGCACCGATGCCTTGAGCATTTCGACATAGGCAACATAGGACGCGCCGTTGACGATCGAGACGCAGATAAAAAGCACCGACTGGGCGATGACGGCCTGCCAGGCAACACCGCCGGACATCATCGTAAACATCGGAACTCCGAGGATGACGGCGGCGGCGGAGCCGACGAGGATCACGATCTTGCGGCCGAATTTGTCGGCACAAAAGCCGGCGATCGGAAGCGTGATGACGCCCAGGATCAGGGCCAGCGAGGTTGAGAGGAAGGCAACCTGGGGCGAGAGCCCGCCGACGGTCTGCAAGTACGTAGCTGCGTAGACCGACGCGATGTAGTACCCGCCGGTGATGAGCGCGCCCAGACCTATGATCTTGATGAGGCTGGCCTTGGAGGTGCGCAGGAGCTCCTTGATGGGCAGCCGCGCAATCTCGCCCTTTTCCTCAAGCTTCTCGAACTCAGGGGTGTCTTCCATCTTGTTCCGGATGATGACACCGATGATGCCGATCGGCAGGCTCAACAGGAAGGGAACACGCCAGGCCCAGTCCATGACCTGCTCGGAGGTGAACGCCGAGTTGATGCCAAGGGCAACGAGCGAGGCGATGAGGGAGCCCATGTAGGTACCCGTGTTGACCATGGAGGTCTGGGTGGCGCGCCACTTTGCCGGGGCTGATTCAGCCACGAAGGCATTGGCGCCGGCCAGTTCACCGCCGGCTGCAAAACCCTGCAGGCAGCGGCACAAGACCAGGAGGATGGTCGCCCACACGCCGAGGGTGGCGTAGCTGGGCAACAGGCCCATGAGCACCGTGGCCGCAACCATCAGCAGAATGGTCCAGGACAGTGCCTTCTTGCGTCCATATTTATCGCCCATGTGCCCGAAGAAGATGCCGCCGGGGACGCGGAGGAAGAAGGCTACGGCGAAGGCCGCAAAGGTGCCCAGCAGAGCAGCGGCGGGGTCATGGGAAACGAAGAACTGGGCCCCGATCATGGTGGCCATGTAGCCGTACATGCCGAAGTCGTAGTACTCAACGACGGTGCCAACGACCGCTGCCTTGATGACCTTGGACGGTTTTTGCTTCGGCTTTTCCAGGTGCGCGGCCGGTGAGGCCTGCAGTGTTGTATCCATATTCATTCCTTGGGTTTTGGAAACCATAAGACGCCTGTGCCGACCGGGCGGGCAGTCCGGTAGTGGCGCCAGGTGGATGTCGTACCGGTTCAAAGAGGGGGGCGGTCGATCGTTCGATGCGTACGATGACCGTTTTGTGGCGAAACTCCATGTGCTAATAACGCAACACGCTTTCGCTTCACCGCAGTCTATGTGCGCCAGTTCACCAAATGCAAGACGGGGTAGGTCACATTCCGCCCGAAAGCGCACGCGTCGACACGGCCGTTCCTTTCGACTTTGTGAGACAGCCCACGTGGGCTACAGTTGGATTCGCACATGGCGTGCGTTTATCGCAAGTAACGAATTAGACTAGGGCCGTCGGGGCTCGTGGAGGCATTGGTGAACGATTTTGAGCTAACCCTGTTGGCGGTGCTTCAGCTGTACGGGGCGCAGTCCCGTGCCATTGACACGGGCGCGGCCCAGAGCTGGGCCGACACGTTCACGGCGTCGGGCCGTTTCGAATCGCCCACGTACCCCGAGCCTGTCGTGGGGCGCGAAGCGCTCATCTCCTTCGCCGAGGGTTTTACGCGCAACACCCCTCGGGCTCGCCACGTCATCACCAATGCCCACCTCACCGAAATGATTTCGGCACGACAGGCAACCGCCGCTGCTTATTTGATGGTCGTTCAGACCTCTGAGCAGGGGGGCGTCCAGATTCTCCGACTGACAACCATTGAAGATGAGCTCGTAATGACCGACGGCGTATGGAAGGTTTCGCGCCGGCGGGTCACCTTGGAAAACAAAGGAAAGTAAACAATGACTACTACAACCGAGAACCCGACCCGCAGCATCACTGCTCCGATGCTCGCGATCCACCCCGAGATGGCGGGCAAGGTCGCTGTCATAACCGGTGCCGCCCGCGGCATGGGTGCGGCTTTTGCCCGCGGACTGGCCCGCCAGGGCGTCAACGTCGTCGCAGCCGATATCAATGAAGCCGACGTGGTGCAAACGGCCGCCGACATCACGGCGGAGTTCGGCGACAACGATTCTGCCGGCAAGGTGATTGGCGTAGCCGTTGACGTCACGGTCCCCGAGGCCCACGATGCCGTGCTGCGGGCCGCCCTGGACGAGTTTGGCCGGGTGGACTTCTGGATCAACAACGCCGGCATCTTCCCGCAGGCAGACATCTTGGACATCTCTCCGGCGCAAATCAATTCGACCTACCAGGTCAACCTTAACGGGGTGCTCTTCGGTGCGCAGACTGCGGCACGCCACATGAAGGAAAACGGCGGCGGTGCCATCGTCAACATGGCCTCGGTCGCCGCCGTTCGTGTTCGCGTGACCCGCGGTGCCTATAACTCCAGCAAGGCCGCAGTCAAGCATCTGACGAGCTGCCTCGCCGTCGAACTTGGACCGCACAACATCCGCGTCAATGCGGTGGCTCCTGGCTTCATCGACACGGAAATGACGCGTTGGGTGCACGATCAGCCCGGCGCCCTGGACAACGCCCTGGGCACCATCCCACTGCGCCGCATTGGCGCTCCGGAGGAAGTCTTTGGCGCCCTCTTGTTCCTGCTCTCCGACAGCGCCCGATACGTCACCGGAACCACCGTGGCCGTCGACGGCGGCTCGCAGCACATTTAGCCGCTCCACCTGAAAGCGTCAAGGATAGACAGGAAAGCTCAATGGATTACGACCTCATTGTTATAGGCGCCGGCGGCGCGGGCCTTGCAGCAGCCGTAACCGCTGCACAGGCCGGCATGTCGGTCATCGTCTTTGAATCCGAAGCCGAAATCGGCGGTTCCACCCAGCTGTCGGCCGGGATGCTGACGGCAGCCGGAACCAGTGTCCAGCGGGAATTGGGCGTGGAGGATACGCCGGAACGCTTCTACCAGCACTACATGGACCTCAACCAGTGGCGAGTGCTGCCCGGGCCCACCATGACGTACTGCAAGGAAGCCGCAAGCGTCGTGGAATGGCTCAAGGAGCTGGGCCTGGAACTGCCGGCACAGAAGTCCTCCACCGCCCATGAACCCGGCCTGACCCGTGCCGGCGTCGAAGACATCTGGCGCGGCCACGTCCCCCGGGACCAGGGGTACGGCCTGGTCCAGACCTTGGATCGGGCACGCCGCGGCCTGGACGCCGAGCTGGTCTTGAACACCCGCGTCAGCGAAATCATCGTCGCGGACGGAAAAGTCCGCGGCGTCATTGCCGATGACATCGAGGTCACCGCCCCCAACGTCCTGGTGGCCAGCGGCGGGTTCGGGCAAAACCCGGAGCTGGTGGCCAAGCTGTATCCCGAGGCCCTGGGCGCCGGTTCCTACGGTTTCTCGGTCGCAGCTGCGGGCAGCCGGGGTGACCACATCGGCTTCGCCGAGCAGCACGACCTCGCCCTGTTCGGCCATGGTTGGGGGCTACTGCTGGTTACTGCTTCCTTCCAGCGCTACCATCACTGGCAGAGCGGCTTCCCGCCGGCTTCCCGCATGTATGTCAACGCCCAGGGACGCCGTTTCATGGACGAGGACGCACCCTACGCCGTCAGCCCCGGAATCCTCAAGGACAACGATGGATTCGCCTGGGCCATCTTTGACGAATCCGCCCGCCTTGGCCTTCCCTCCGGCTATGCGGACTGGAACGCCGAAAACGTCCTGGACCAGGTCGCGGCCGGGATGGTCCACTCCTCCGATTCCCTGGCCGGTCTTGCGGCAGAGATTGGCGTGAACCCGCGGGCGCTGGAGGCCAGCACTTCCCGGTTCAACCACCTCCTGGCCGGCGGCGTGGATTCGGATTTCCTGCGCCACCAGACGTTGACGGCCAAGGGGGCCGACCCACACCTTGCCCCGATCGAAAAGGGCCCCTTCTACGCCGTGAAGATGGTCCCGGGCGAACTGGTCTGCACCCACACGGGGTTGCAGATTGATGAGAACGCCCGTGTCCACAATCAGTTCGGGGAGCCCGTTGAGGGACTGTACGCGGCCGGCGAAGCTGCCGGTGGCGTCCTCGGCGAACGTTACGTTGGCGGCGGCAATTCGGTGGCCCATGCCTTGACCTTTGGCCGCATCGCCGGCCTGCATGCCGCCACCCGGGCACTGGACGCAAGGCACGCATCGGGACAAGTGCCGGCGTAGCTGCCCGTCCCACCGGCCGGCCGAACAAAGGCAAATAGCGAGAGGAAACCATGGAAATTGCAGTACTGATAAAACAAGTTCCCGACACCGCATCGCCGCGGACCCTTGATCCACACACGGGACGCATCACCCGGGACCCGTCCGAAGCCGTCGTAGACGAAATCAGTGAGCGGGCACTCGAAAAGGCCCTCCAGCTGCGCAAGGCCAATGGCGGCGAAGTGACCGTCATCGCCATGGGCCCGGAGAAGGCCGTCGCGGCGCTGCGGCACGCCCTGGCGATGGGCGCGGACCGTGCGGTCCACCTCAGCGATGAATCCTTTGCCGGGGCGGACCTGGTCCGGACGGCCCAACTCTTGGCGACCGGCATTCACTCAACCGGCCCCTTCGATCTGATCATCGCGGGAAATGCGTCCACGGATGGTCGCGGGGGTGCCATTCCCGCCATGCTGGCGGAACTGCTCGATGTGGCCCAGGCCACCTCACTTCAAGCCTTTGACGTGATCGGCGGCGTCTTGACGGGCGAGCGCGTCCTGGAAGATTCCATCCAAAGGATCCAGGCCACGCTTCCGGCCGTGGTCTCGGTGACCGAGCAAATTGCCGAACCGCGATACCCGGGCTTCAAGGGCATCATGATGGCCAAACGCAAGAAAATTCTCGGGCTCGACGCCGCCGCGTTGGCCGGCTGCTCCCCCGCCGCAGCCGGCGGCCTGATCGGCACGAACGTCGTCCGATCGGTCAGTGAAAACCCCTCCAGGACGTCCGGAGAAAAGTTTGCCGACGACGGTTTCGCCGGAGTGCGGATCTCGGACTATATCACAGCAGAAGGACTCGTATGAGCACCAAGGACGTGCTGGTCCATGCGGACCACGCCGAAGGAACGCTGGACCCGGCATTCGTCGGAATACTTGGAGCAGCCGGACAAATTGGACGGCCGGTGGCGGTGGTGGCCGCCACAGCCCACCATCTGGACAGTCTCATCGAGCAGCTGAGGCTGACCACCGTGGGAGCCGTGTATGCCGTCGAAATTCCGGCCGGTGAACAGCTGATCACCACCGAACTGGCGGCCCTGGCTGCCGCACTGGATCACCTCGCGGACTCAGACGGAGCCGAAATCGGGGCAATCCTCTTGCCCTCCGGCATCAAGAGCCGGGAGCTGGCCGGCCGCCTGGCCGTTCGCCGCAACCTGGGGTTGATCATTGACGCCATTGCCGTCGAGCTCGCCGATGGAGCCGTCGTGGCCAGCCAGGCTGTTCTCGGCGGCAAGTACACCGTTGCTTCGGGTGTCAGCCACGGCGCCCCGGTGATCTGCCTGCGCCCGGACACGGCGTCCTCCGACGTCGCTTCCCCGGCCGCCGCTGTCGACTGCGCGATCACCCGGCTGGGCATCGACGGGCCCTCTGCGGCCGATGCCACGGTCCTGTCCACACAGGCACAGCGGGTCGCCGATGGCCGGCCGGAGCTGAGTTCCGCGCCAATCGTCGTCGGCGGCGGGCGCGGGCTCGGCTCAGCGGAGAACTTCGCCCTTGTCCAGGACCTGGCCGAGGCTCTCGGGGCGGCAGTCGGCGCATCCCGCGCCGCCGTCGACGCCGGCTATTGCGACCGCAGCCAACAGGTGGGGGAAACAGGGCAGATCATTGAGCCGGAACTGTACATCGCCATTGGCATCTCCGGAGCCATCCAGCATCGGGTGGGCATGCAGAACGCCAAGAGGATCATCGCCATCAACACGGACGCCGAGGCCCCAATATTTGGCATTGCCGACCTGGGCATCGTGGGCGACGCGTTCACTGTCATCCCGCAGTTGATGAAAGCCCTACAAAACAAGGACCTGGTAAACGCATGAGCCTGAGCGAGAAGCAAGCCATCACCGAGGTTCTCTACCGGTATGCGCGCGCCGTGGATCGAAAAGACTTCGCCGCCGTCGCCGCGTGCTACTTTCCGGACGCCAATGACAACCACGGCGGCTACAACGGCACCGTGGACGGGCTGGTCGAGGACATGAAGGTCCGGCACCGGACCATCGACTCCTCACAGCATTTCGTCACCAACGTACTCATTGATTTGGGAATCGATAGTGCCGACGTCGAATCCTATTGCCTATGCTACCTGCGCCAAGAAAAGGAACCCGGCGCTCAATCACAACTTCTTTCGACCATCCGATGCCGTTATGTGGACCGCTTTGAAAAAAGGAACGGAGAATGGCGGATCGCCGATCGAATTGTCGTGTTTGACGAATCACGCCAGGAAATAATCACGGATGCGCTGGACCCCCATTGGGTTATTTCCAGGCGCAATTCCGAGGACCCGGTTTATACTCGGCTCCCCTAGTCGGGGTGGCCACCCTGGAATAAGTGGTCCCTGGATTTCGTGGTGCCGTTTGTCAGGCGCCACGAAATCCAGGGACTTTTTCGTGCTCGGTGCAATGTGTCAGACCGTCATGAATTGCCGCGGGCGCTCACCGAGCAGCCCACCGAGTTCTGCGGCGGAGCGCAGCACCTCAGGAGCACAGACCTCCAACATCGAGGGACGGAAAACGGTCACGCCGATACTGAAGTCAACAATGCCGCTTCCGGAGGGAACGTGAGCGGACAGGCCCCACGCCGAGGGGATGACCTCGCCGCTGGAAACGGCGTAACCGCGTGAGCGCGCCTCGGTCACCTCGGGGCGTTCCCCTTCCACCGGGGGACGCGCCGCCAAGATGGCCAATCCCCCCGATCCCTCGTCGATGGGATGGACCTGACCGGCGCGGAATGCAATGTGCGCCACGGCGCTCGTGGGTTCCATGACCAGCAGCGCCTGAGCCTGGCCATGACCTGTGGCCACAATCAAGTGGGCAGTGGCCCCCAGCTTGTCGGCCAGAACCTGAAGCAACGGCCGGGCCACCTTGCGCAGGTCCTGATCAACTGATTCTGCCAGTCTGATCAACCCAATAGCCGGGGAAATTAATTTCATATCCGAGCGCTTGACAAGATTGTGGCGTTCAAGCGTGCCGACTAATCGGTGCGCAATGGTGCGGTGAACCTCAAGGTGTTTGGCAACCTGGGTCAGCGTCACGCCAGCTGGATGGTCCGATATATATTCCAGCGCCAGGAGCCCGCGATCAAAGGTCTTGGAGATGGCCGACTCCTGTACCGCTGTTTCCGACATTGGCACAACAGATTCCTTTCGCCCGTATTAACTGCCTCATCATAACATTGCGTGCGATTATCGCAACCGGCACGGTTCAGCATGACGACACTGTTCAAAGACTCTTTTCCGACCTGAGGCTCGGTGATGCGGGCCCAACAGGATGATTGACCGCACAATGGAACCATGACTACTATCCCTGCAGCCACGCGCCGAGCCCTGTGGGTGTTGACAGCCCTGTGCGGGTTGTTGACCATAGCGGCCGTCTTGTTGGTTTCCGTGCGGCCGGGCCCGGCTACACTGCCTGCCGGGCAGCCTGCGGCCGCCGCCCAGGCCTACATCAACGCCTTCCTGGACGAGGACTGGGATACCGTGCGCCACTTGTCGGTCCAGGATGGAGAGCAGCGGTGCCCCAGTTACGACACCGACGCCAGAATGGGGATTGACGTGCTCGAGGTGACCGAGCATTCAGATAGCGCCCAACTTCGGGTACGCATTACCAATTCAAACCTGAACGGGCCATTTTCCCTGGCCGAGAACTCCTATGAGGATACGTTCGAAATGAAGCGACAGGACGGGCAGTGGAAAATCAGCCGCGCCCCGTGGAATCTGGCCTTGTGCACGGACAAGGAAATGGGGTTCTAGACGTGTCCATTGCAAAGACTGCCGCACCCACTCCGGCAGTGGTCAACGTTCGCCAAGTAGTTGTCCACCTGTTGCTCTTCATCCTGCTGATGCTTTTCGCCACCGGCCTTGCGAACCTGTTCACCTCTTCGTTCAAGGGCTTCGCCGTTGAACGGAACGCACCGGCACAGCTGCCGTTGGCGCTGGCCTTCACCCTGGTTGCCGGTCCGCTGGCATGGCTCTTGTGGCGCAGGATCGCCCCGTCCCTGGTCCGGGAAGCAGGATCCACCTCGGCGGCCTGGGGGTTGCAGGCGGCCGCCGTCTACGTGGTGGCACTTGTCGTCGGCGGCAACTCCCTGCTGGCACTCCTCGGTACCCTGGCCGCTGGGTACACGACAAGCTGGAGCGATAACCTCGGCATGGGATTGGCCTGGGGCCTGCTGTTCGCCTGGCAGTACCGGGTGCTGCGGAATCCGCGATACTCCCCGTCTCGGTTGCACGGCCTGGCCTGGGTCCTGGGCAACTACTACACCCTGGCGGTGGCGACTTTCGCGCTGGTGGCGTTGCTGCGGTCCTCGCTCAAAGCCATCCTCCCGACGGATCAGCTCATCCCATTGCTCGACGGTGGTTCGTGGCGGGAATTTGCCAACCTTCTTGTTTGGGTGGTTGGTGCCGCGGTGCTGTGGGGGTGGCATTGGTACCGGCTCGGGGTGCGCTCCATGGACACCGGCCTGGCCACCGTCATATTGCTGGTCTCCATCGGATTCGCGGCGGCCGCAGCCCTGCTCGGGCTGGCGTTCGCGCTCGGTGCCGCCCTGCCGATTCCCGTGGACCCGGCATCCATCTGGGAGCGCGTGGTTGATCAGCTGCCGTTGTCCGGGGCCTTGGCCCTGGCAGGATTCATGGTGTGGATCTATCATGCCGCTGTGCTTCGCCAGCACGCCAGCACCCCGAGCGAATTCGGACGCCAGGTGATCAGCGGCATTGCACTGTCGATCGGCGCCACCGGCTTCGGGATGGTCATCCACGCCATGCTCTCCGCCTTTTCCCCTTCGTTGGTCGGCAACGATCCCCAAGACGTACTGCGTGTGGGACTCGCACTCTTCACCTGCGGCGCCGTGAGCTGGGTGATGTTCTGGCGGCCGCTCTCCCCCGCCGCGGCAGCCGCCCGCCGCATCTACCTGGTGCTGTTTTTCGGCGTCAGTGCGGTCGTGGCCCTGGTGGCGCTCCTGGTGGTCGGCTACCGGGTCTTCAGGTTCCTGATTACTCCCGAGCTGGCCGGACCGAGCCTGATCGGAGAGACCAGCGCGGCACTCGGGCTGCTGATTGCCACCGCCGTCGTGGCCACCTACCACTTCGTGTTGTGGCGATCCGACCGTGCGGAGATGGAGCCGGTGACCGCCCAGGCGGAACCGGCGGTGGACACCGTAACCAGCTTGAACAGTGTCACGGTGGTGGCCGACGCACAGTGGTGGCGGGCGCTGCAACTGCCGGAAGAGGTGGCCCAGAACTGGAAGTTTGCCGCCCGCACCGATCAGCGGGGTACGGGCCCGACCGACCCGGCCGCGCTGCTTTCGGCTCTTAGCGCCTTGGGTCCGTCCGTGGAACACGCATTGGTGCTTGTCGAGGACGGGACGGTCCATGTGGTGCCGATACAGTCGTCCCTGTCTTAGCGCAGGCCCTCCTTCAAGGCCTCCCGGCTGTCGCGCCGGGAACGGACGTACCGTCGCGTGGCGTGTGAATTGTGACGGAACCAACCGCCCATGAGACCTCCCCGTGTCCTACGGTCCGCCACTTCAATAAACTCGTTGCATGAGTGAGACTGCCGCCAATTCCGTGACCCTCCGTTTCCTTGCGGCCCCCACCGACGTCGGGCACAGCGGCTCCGTGGATGCCGGCACCGTGCTGGAGTGGGTGGACAAGGCCGCCTACGCCGCCGCGGTGGGCTGGGCCAAGTCCTATTGCGTGACCGCCTACGTGGGCAACATCCACTTCGCGGACCCCGTCAACAGCGGCGACATGGTGCACGTGGAGGCGACCATTGTCTACACCGGCCGGTCCTCGATGCACATCCGCACCGTCGTCTCCTCGGGCGACCCCATGGGCGGCACCCCCACCATGCGCAGTCAGTGCCTGGTCATATTCGTCGCCGTGGGTGCGGACGGCAAACCCGTGCCGGTAAGGCCGTTCGAACCCGCCACGCCGGAGGAGATCGAACAGCGCGATCATGCCCTGGCCCGCATCAAGGTCCGCGAAGAGATCGTGGCGGCCATGAAGGCCCAGGAATACACCGACGCGGGCACGGCCGAACGCGTGGTCCTGCGCTTCATGGCCGCCCCCACGGACGTGAACTGGGGCGGCAAGGTCCACGGCGGCATCGTGATGAAGTGGATCGATGAAGCCGCCTATGTGTGCGCCTCCCGGTACTGCGGAAAGGACACCGTGGCCGTGTTCTCCGGCGGCGTACGGTTCTACCGGCCGCTGCTGATCGGCCACCTCGTGGAAGTCGAGGCCCGGCTGGTCTACACGGGGACCAAGGGCATGCACATCGCCGTCCACGTCCGCTCCGGCGATCCCAAGGGGCGCGAGATGAACCTGACAACCTACTGCCTGACCGTGATGGTGGCCCGGGACGACGCCGGCACCTCCGTCCCGGTCCCCCCTTGGGTTCCCGTCACCGAAGAGGACAAGCGCCTGCACGCCCATGCCCGGGAACTGCTGGAAATCCGCGGCCGGGCGCCGGGAAACAGGCTCCCAAACCACCTGCTGACGGCTGCAGGCCCGACGGCGACAAGCCCGTAGGCTGTGTCCGTTTCCCCGCGATGAAAGGAGCCTGCGGCATGTCACTGATCCTCGTCACCGGCGCGTCGGGCGGCCTGGGACTCGCCGCCGCGACCGCCCTTGCCGACGCCGGGCACGACGTCGTCCTGCACGCCCGCAATGCCAGCCGCGTCAGGGACAGCTCGCGCATGCGGGAGGTTCTCTACGCCGATCTCGCCGACCTGAAAGAGACCGTTGCCCTCGCCCAGCGGGCGAACCGCATCGGCCGGTTCGATGCCGTCATCCATAACGCCGGCGTCCTCAACGGCCCCGACGTGTTCGCCGTCAACGTCGTCGCCCCGTATGTGCTCACGGCGCTGCTGACGCCGCCGGGCCGGTCGATCGTGCTCAGCAGTTCCATGCACATGGCAGGTTCCGGCGATCTCGGCTCAGTTAACCTCTCCGGGGCCGGAAACCGCGGCGCCTACGAGGACTCCAAGCTCTATGTCACCGCGCTGGCCATGGCCCTGGCGGACCGGCGCCCGGACGCGCTGGCGCATGCCGTGGACCCGGGCTGGGTGCCGACACGCATGGGCGGCCGCGCCGCTCCGGACAGCCTCGAGGAAGGCCACCGCACCCAGGAATGGCTCGCCACCGCCGATGAGACCAAGATCAGCCCGCGCTCGGGCGGATATTGGTATCACCGCCAGCGACGTCAGCCGCATCGCGCCGCCCACGACCCCCATTTCCAGCGCGAACTTCTGGACAAACTCGCAGCGCACACCGGCATCGCCTTCCCCGCCGGAACCGCCTGACCCACAGCAACCGGGGCCGCAGGGGAGGGCGGTGGTCTCCGAAATCCACTACCACCGGTACCACCAAAACTATTGCCGCAGGAAACAGCGAGTCCTACCCTTGACCCAGCGGGGCTTCCGACAATCGTCACATGGCCCCCTTCACATGTCTGGAGATCCTGGAATGCGTAAAAATTTCCTCGGAGTGTCCATGGTGGTCGTCGCGGCGGTGGTCGCGGCGGTCACCAGTGCGGGCGCCGCCAACGCCGCCCCGGCCCCGAAACCGATTCCAAACTCATCACCCGGGTGGCTCACCCACGGCAAGAACCTCGGCACCACCTCCCCGAACTCCCCCGTCAGCGTGCGCGTCTACCTTGCCCCGAACGGCGGGGTCAACGCCCTGAAGGATGCCGCGACCGCGGCCTCCAGCTCCCACCACTTCCTCACGCCGGCGCAGTATCACGCGCAGTTCGACGCCACCGCGGCGACCGTCGGCGCCGTCAGCGGCTGGCTGACCGGCTCGGGTCTTCGGGTCAAGGCGGAAGCGAACCACCGCTACCTCGACGTCACCGGCAGCGTGGGCGCGGCCAACAAGGCCTTCGGCGTCACCATCGCGAACTTCAGCCACGACGGCCTCAGCGTCCAGGCGCCCACCGGGCCGGCGAGCGCCCCCGATTCCGTCGCGGCCTCCATCATCGCCGTCTCCGGGCTGGACACGACCGTCTCGATCGTGGAACCGCGGACCAAGAAGCCGTCGCCGCCCAGTGACGGCTTCCGCAACGCGCCGGTCTGCTCGCACTGGTACGGCGACCAAAACCCGACGACGCTGCCGACGCCGGATGGTACGGCCCTGCCGCAGTTCAACGGCGCCACGCTGCCCTACGCCCCGTGCGGCTACACCGGGCCGCAGCTGCGCAACTCCTATGAGGCCGGTGCGGCAGCGGGTCTGGACGGGCGCGGCGTGACCGTCGCGATCACCGACGCCTACGCCTCCCCCACCATCGAAGCCGACGCGAACCGCTACGCGACCGACACGGGCGACCAGCCGTTCGCGAAGGGCCAGTTCACCCAGAACCTGCCCCGCTCATTTACCCAGGTGCACGCCAACAAGTCGCCGCGGCAGTGCGACGCGTCGGGATGGTACGGCGAGGAGACGCTCGACGTCGAGGCCGTGCACGCCATGGCGCCCGCCGCGAACATCCGCTACTACGCGGGCGCCAGCTGCCAGGACACCGACCTCCTCGACACCTTCAGCCGGATTAACGACGACGGCGTCGCGACCATCGTGACGAACTCGTGGGGCGGCGTCGGCGACCTCGTGCGGCCGGCACTGCTTCTTGCCTACGAGACCGCCTTCCTGCAGGGTGCCACCGAAGGGATCAGCTACACGTTTTCGACGGGCGACTCGGGTGACGAGGCGGCGTCCGTTGGCTCCCCCCAGACGGACTACCCCGCATCCGATCCGTACGTGACCGGCGTCGGCGGCACGTCAACGGCCATCACGCCGACCGGCATCACGGGCGAGACCGGTTGGCAGACCACCAAGTACGGGCTCGCCAATGGTGCCTGGGCGCCCACCGTGCCGTTCCTCTACGGCGGCGGCGGCGGATACTCGTCGAACATTGCCGAGCCGGACTACCAGACCGCGGCCGGCGTCCACAGCCCGAACGGCGGCCGGGC
This sequence comes from Specibacter sp. RAF43, assembly GCF_052114065.1. Taxonomy (NCBI): domain Bacteria; kingdom Bacillati; phylum Actinomycetota; class Actinomycetes; order Micrococcales; family Micrococcaceae; genus Specibacter; species Specibacter sp. RAF43. The sequence goes on from NZ_JBFREA010000023.1 coordinate 35,844, forward strand.
GCTGCCCGACGTGTCGATGGACGCCGATCCGACCACCGGCATGTTGGTGGGCCAGACCCAGAATTTCACCGGCACCGCGGCGTACGACACCTACCGCATCGGCGGGACGAGCCTCGCCTCGCCGCTGTTCGCGGGCATGACCGCGCTGAAGATCCAGGCCAGCGGCCACGGATTGGGCCTGCTGAACCCGACGATCTACGCCGACCACTCGGGGTTCCGGGACGTGACCGGTGCGGGCATCGATGCGGGCGCCATCCGGGTCGACTTCGTGAACGGGCTGGACGCCGGCGACGGGTACGTCTATTCCGTGCGCTCCTTCAACACGACGAACACCACCCTGAAGGTCGGCACCGGCTGGGATAGCGAAACCGGCTGGGGCAGCGCCCGGGCCGGCTGGCTCACGCCCGCCCCGTAACGCGGACTGAGCACTACAAGGGGAAGGGGGCCGGTCGACGCCGGCCCCCTTCCCCGCGTCCTGCCAACAGTGGCGGCCGGCTCAGTGCCGGCGCGCCCACCAAAACTCCAGCTGGATGTTGTCCGGGTCGCGGAAGACCAGGGCTGCGCCGTTGGCCGTGTCCTCCGGCGCGGAGTGCACCACGTCCAGGGCCGTGAGCTGTTTCTCCCAGGCGTCCAGGTCCGCCCGTTCGGCCACGCTGAACCCGATGTGGTCCAGGCCAACGCTGCGGTCATCAAATGTGGTCACCGGCACGGCCGTGTGCTGGTTGAGCCCGATGATCAGCCCGGTGGCCTGATGCACAAGCACAATCATGATGCGGTTCTCGAGGTCGGCCCGGCGGACTCGCCGCAGCCCCAGCACCTCGCAATACCATCGCGCGCTGGATTCAGCATCGTTAACGGACAGGTCTATGTGCGACGGCGTGCCAAAGTTGGGCATGAATTCCTCCTATTGATCCTTTTGAGCATAACCCCAGGCCCCGGCACCGCCGGTGGGCGCGGCGCCGGCTCATCCGGTTCAATACAGCATGGCCGCCATGCAGCCGACGGCCGCCACGGAAGCGAGGGCTTCGACGGCGTGGGCCGCGCCGGCGCCACGGGCTGCTCCGACTGCCCCGCGCACCACGTACACGGAGAACACGGCGAAGGCGACGATGCCGGCCGTCAGAACCCAGACGGGTGCCCCGAGACCGCCGTGCGCATGCGCACCCAATGGGGCAAGAAGGTCGCCGGGGGCGTCGGCGTGAATAAACAGGACAAGCACCCCCATGGCCACGCTTGAAACGCCGCGGTGCAAGTCCAGTGCGGTGGAGAACTGATCGACGGCAGGCCCGCGTCGCGTTCGCACTCCCGATGCCGCCGCGGCCGCGGGTCCACCCACAACCAGGATCAGTGCCCAAACAGCGTTGGGCAGCAGGGTCACCGACGGGACGGCAACATCCACCATCGCGACCGCCATCGCCGCCATGACGAACACATCCGACGTCGGTCGCCACGCGGCTGCCCTGCCGCCCCGGGCGGCGGCCAGGGAACAACAAAGACCGATGACCGTGAAGATCACCATGCCCACGGTGGACGCCAGATGAAGCATTGGAGACATCACACACCCTCCCGCGAAGGGTCCCATGCGGCCAGTGCCGCCGGGTCCAAGGTACCAAGAAGTCAAGCCCGCCGCTAGGAAAGCAGCCCCTCAATCCGTCTGCCGGGCCTGATATCCGCATGGATGCAGGCCCGGCTTCGGCGTGCTATTCCAGCGACATCTCCGGGCGGCGGCGAGCCAGGATCACCCCGCCGGCGAAGGTGGCCGCGAGCAGGCTCAGGATCCCGATGGCGATGGGAACCGAGTCCCCCACGAGTCCGGGCAGGTTCTGCAGGACCAGGCCGAACACGGCCAGGAGTCCCGCCAAGGCGAACGCCGGAGCGACGAACACGCGGCCGGCACTATAGGTCAGTTCGTTGTTTCGGCGTTGCTTGGCGAAGAACACAAGAATGGCGATGGTCGTGCCCAAGAGGAGGACAATAAACCCGACCGTGGTGGTGCCGGCGAACCATGCGTACAACTCATTGACGGGGTCCAGGCCGATGATGGCCGCACCCACCAGGAAGACCACGGCGACAATTGATTCGATGCCGGAGGCAATGTGCGGCGAGCCGTGCGCGTCGTGCGGCTTGCCCAGCTTGGCCGGCAAGGCGCCGCGATGGGAGAGGGAGAACACGTAGCGCGAGACGATGTTGTGGAACGACAAGACGCAAGCGAAGAGGCTGGTGATGAACAGCACCTCCACGATGTGCGCCGTGGTGGTGCCGAGGTAGCGCATGGTGGCATCCGGCAACAAGGCCACGGGGTTGGTCTGGGACATCTTGAGGGCGGCATCGTCGCCCCAGGCGGAGATCAACGCCCAGGTGGAGAGAACATAAAAGACGCCAATCAAAATGACCGACAGGTAGGTCGCCCGAGGGATCGTCCGGTTGGGATCTTTCGCCTCATCGCGGAAGACGGCGGTCGCCTCGAAGCCAAGGAAGCTCAGGAACGCAAAGAGCAGGGCCAGGCCGGGCGCACCGGACATGACGACCTCCGGGACGACGAGACCGGTGGACATGCCGCTGTCACCGCCGGTCAGGAAGACGGCCGCGTCGAGGGCCAGCACGATTACCACCTCTGCCACCAGTAGCACACCCAGGACGTGCTTGGAGAGGTTGATGTTGCGGTGACCCAGGTAGGTCACGCCCGCACATGCCACCAGGGCACCCACGATCCAGGGGACGTAAATGCCCCACGACTGGAAGAGGCTTTCCACCCCTCCGCCGAGCAATCCGTAGACGGCAATGACCTCGGCGAGGTAGGCCAGCACGGCGATAAATGCCGCGCCGAACCCGATCGAGCGACCAAGTCCCTTGCCGATATAGGAGTAGAACGCCCCCGCATTTGGCACATAGGGAGTCAGGGCGGTGAACCCGATCGCGAAGAGCAGTAGAAGTACAGTGCACAGCGCGAAGATGGCGGGGAAGCCGGCGCCATTGCCAAGGCCTATGCCGATCGGAACCGTGCCCCCCATGACGCCCAGGGGCGACGCGGCCGCGACGACGATAAACACGATGCCCCAGACACCCAGGGAACCGCGTAGCTTCCGAGGACTGGACGTGTCAGCCTGTTTTTCCGGTCTTGGAGCGATGGTACCCGGGGCGCCAAATGTTGAATCAGAACTACTGGTCATTTTGTATCCTTTCAACGGGGGTATTTATTAAAGAGACCTTTTCTCATTCAGGTGAAATCCGATCGTCAACCGCAGTGGCAGCTGTCCTCACCGGCCCCACAATGCTCACTGGCGGACGCCGGAACGTTGAGCGTTGGGTTTCGGTCGAAGAAGCCGTACGGCTTCAACGTGAATTTTGAATAGTCCACCGGCATGACGGGCCAATCCTCCAGGCGGGGGAAGTGCGTGGGCCCGAAGGTGTGCCACAGGACCACGTCCTGGTCCTCCAGCGACCGGTTCGCCGCCATGTATTTCGGCAAGCCGTCACCACCCGGGTTCTGGTTGACGAGGTCTCCGGCCGGGTACTGCTCATCGGCCGCGTATTGGGTCACCCACAGCTGCTTCGTGGTGAAGGCCGCCCGGGAGGCAATGGAGGACGCGGGATCCGCCAGGAGCGTGGGGTTCTGTTCCGGGTACAACACATACCCCACCGGCCGGCCCAGGCGGTTTTTCTTCCCCCTGTTGACGATGTGCCAGCTCCGCCCGACCGCTGCGTTGGCGTCCCGGGCACCGTCGGACTCGGTGCTGATGACCGTCGATTTCGAGGTGAAGCCATTGCCCCAGGGATTCCCGGCACCCATCGGCACCCGCTGCGCGTCCACTTCCAGCACCGTATTGTCGGTGCCATCGATGGTCATGTCGAGTCGGGCACTGAAGAGGTGCTGATGGTAAGGCGCACCCAGACCCGGCGCGATTTCGCTGGCGAACGGATAGCCTTCGCCCTGGTAGGCCGACGTGAAGACGACGCCCGTGAGCTTGGCCTCACACTCGATGGTGCCGTCAAGGTAGAGGTACCAATAGAAACCGTAATCGTAGTTTCCGATCGTGGTAAAGAAACTGATCACCAGGCGGCGGTTGCGGCGAACCTCGCTCACCCCCGTGTACCCATCGGTGTGCTTCCAGAGGGTTCCGTAGTCCTCTTCATGCATGCAGACGGCGTTCTTGATGACCTTGGGAACACCCAGCTCGTCGCTGAGAACAGCGTCAAAATAGGTGATTTCCCCGACGCAGTCGCAACCAAGTTCAAGCGAGTTGACCGAGCGGCCGAATAAATACTCACCCGTGTCAAAATAGTTCTGCCAATACCTGGTGGCGGATGGATCCCCATAGGGGACCACCATTTCCGCAATGGAGCCGCGGTACATGACGGGCCGGTCCACACCCTCATCGGCGTAGGAGAGCTGGCGGATGATGAGGCCCTCGCGGGCGTCGTAGCTAATCCCGAACTTCCAGTTCGCCCATTCCACCCGACTCCCGTCAACGGTGAAGGAGGGGCCGTCGGGCTGCGTTATCCGAATCGGCTTGAGACCGGTGAGCGGCGGCCCCTGCTGCTGCGGATCCTGAAAGTTGCCGGGCTCCTCGGGGATGCTGAACGTCCGGTCATCGACGATCCGGTGAACGGTCCGTTCGATGGTGTCCACATATGCGCACAGGCCGTCGATCGGATGCGCCCAGGGATGGTCCTCCGGATGGTTCTGCACAAACGACACGACACGAATGATGCGTTTGCCCACCTCGTCTTCGTGCCCGAAAACACCGGCGGAAAGGGACACATAGACGGTCTTGGCCGGGTCGACGCCCCGGGCGTCCAAGGCGGCCAGCCACTCGTCGTTTTGGAGCAGAATCGGCCCGACAATCTCGTATTCCTCCTCGAGAATCGGCAGCTGGCCCGCTGTTCCGTCAATGGTCTCCCGGCTGATGACTGCCTGCTCGTCAAGTGAAACCACGGCGTCCGTGGCAACCCCGTCCCCCGTATTCAGGAGCAGGACGCGGGCCAGGCGTGCCGGAAGAGGACCCGTGCCGGCTTCCGCGGCGAGCACCTTGACCTTCTCGGGTTCCTTCAGCCCCACATATCCAAATCGGGTGTCGGGGCGCACCAGTCCCGCCTCGGAGAGAATCTTGCGAATCTGGTTGATCTCCCCGCCCGTCAGGCTGGCGAGAATATCCCGTTTCACGGTGTCCACGAGGGTGGTTGAGTCTTCAATTGCGGTCATGACAGCTCCTTTGTTCTGCAAACGACACTCGTCGATTGTCGTCCGGCGTCTCAGGCCAGATTGGTCCAGATTGTCTTCGTTTCCAGATACGACTCCAAATTCGCATGGCCCATGTCGCGGCCATAGCCGGATTGCTTGTACCCGCCGAACGGTGCGGCGGCGTCGGTTGCGCCATACATGTTGATGTAGACGGTGCCGGCCTGAAGCATGTTGGCCAGCCGATTGGCCCGGGTGATGTCCTTCGTCCAGATGCCGGCGGCCAGCCCATACGGGGAATTGTTGGCCCGTTGGGCAATTTCCTCCAAGTTCTCAAATGGTTGGGCAACCACCACCGGACCGAAAATTTCCTCCCGCACTGCCGCAAATGAATCATTGACGTTGGTGAGGATGGTTGGTGCCACGAAATAGCCCTCCGGGTTGGCCGATGCCGGCCGGGCGGATCCGCCGGTCACCGCGGTTGCCCCCATGTCAAGGGCCCCGTCGATGTAGCCCCGGACACGCTCATGCTGCCGCTGGCTGATGAGTGGGCCGAGCTGCGTGGACCGTTCCATCCCGTGCCCGATCGCCAGTGATTGGGCAATCTCACTCATCTGCGAGATGACGTCGTCGAAGACGCCCTTCTCGATGTAGAGCCGCGAGCCGGCCGCACAGGCCTGACCAGCATTGAAAAATATCGCATCGCTGGCGCCTTTCGCGGACACCTCCACCGGACTGTCGGCAAAGACAATATTGGGGCTCTTTCCGCCAAGTTCAAGCGTGACCCGCTTCACCTGGGAAGCGGCGCGTGCCGCGATGCGCTTGCCCACCTCGGTCGAACCGGTGAATGCCACCTTGTCCACCCCTGGGTGATCGACGAGGGCCTCACCGGCTTCGGCCCCGTAGCCGGTGAGCACATTCAAGACGCCCTTGGGGAGGCCGGCCTCAAAGGCGAGCTGTCCCAATCGAAGGCCGGTCAGTGGCGTGTTCTCCGCGGGCTTGAGAATAATCGCGCACCCGGCGGCTAGGGCCGGCGCAATCTTCCAGATGGACATGAGGAGTGGATAGTTCCAGGGAACTATTTGCGCGACGACCCCGACGGGCTCCCGTTCGGTTCGCACCATGGTGTCAGGGATGGAGACGGGGATGGTGTTCCCTTCGATCTTCCCGGACCAGCCCGCAAAGTACTCCAGATGCCTGATGGCCAGCGGGATGTCAACGGACAGGGCCGCCCGGCGCACCTTTCCGCCGTCGAGGACTTCCAGGTCGGCGATCTCCTCCGAGTGCGCCTCAACAAGTCGGGCGAATCGTTCGATGATGCGGCCACGGTCCGGTGCGGTCATCCTTCGCCAGGGCGCGCCCCACTCCATGGCCCGACGAGCCGCCGACACGGCGCGATCCACATCCTCGATGCCTGCCGCGGCCGCCGTGGCAATGACCCGGCCGGTTGCCGGGTCCAGCACGGGAATCGTCTTTCCCGAGATCGGGTCGACCATTTCCCCGTCAATGAACAGCTGGGGCGAGCCGGAGAGGAACGCACGGACTTCCGGGCGCGTCGCATCGGGTACGGCCAATGATGCAGTGGGTGAACTCATGGTTCTCCTCTTTCTAAGCTGGTGGCGCTTTCAATGTCCGCCAATTCTTGTGGATGCGGGAAAAATTCCAAAATTTCCTACTTCGATTCGCGTTACATTAAATCTTTTCAATCACTCATAAACATTTTGGGCACTATTTAATGGGTCTTTTCGAGGCTCACAAGAGCCTTAACAGGATTGCCTGTCCTTGGCCACCTCCGCCGCACATCGTGGCAATGCCGAATTCGACCTGCCGCTGTTCCATCTCTATGGCCAGCGTTTGAATCGTTCGGAAGCCCGATGCCCCCAACGGGTGCCCCAGCGCGATCGCACCGCCGTTGACGTTGACCTGGTCCAGGCCGACGCCAAGTTCCCTCGCCGACGCGAGGACGACCCCGGCGAAGGCCTCGTTGATTTCCCATAGCCCAATGTCCTTGACGGTGAGGTTGGCGGCGGCGAGAAGCCGCTTGGCCGCGGCGGCGGGCTTCAAGTGCAGTGAGGCATCCGGACCGGCCACCGTGGCCCTGGCGACCACTTCCACCATCGGCGTCAGGCCCAGTTCTCGTGCCTTGCCGGCTGCCATCATCACGCCGGCGGCACCGGCGTCCGACATTTGCGAGGCATTTCCTGCCGTGATGGTCCCCCCGTCCGTGAACGCGCTGCGAAGCTGAGCCAGGCGGTCGGGAGTGGTATCTGGGCGGACGCCCTCGTCTGCCGCAACGCGCCCACAGGGGACTATTTCCTTTTTGAATCTTCCATTCGACATGGCCTGGGCTGCGCGTTGATGGCTTTCGTTGGCGAATTCATCCTGGTCAAGGCGCGAGATCCCCAGCCGTTCATTCGCCCGATCCGAAATGGGCCCCATGCCTTCATCCGCCAGCGCACACCACAGACCGTCCCGCACCAGCAGGTCAATCAGGCCGCCGTCTCCGACGCGCTCGGCCTGCCGGACCTGGACCCCGTGCAGGGCGCGGCTCATGGAATCGAATCCGCCAACTACCGCGCTGTCGATTTCACCGCCGCGGATGAGGGTTGCCGCCAGGCCGGTTGCCGTCATGCTGGCCAGGCACACATCGTTCAAGGTCGTGGCCGGCACCGTCATGGGGAGACCGGCCGTGACCGCCGCCGATCGGGCGGGATTCTGTCCGTTCCCGGCTTGGACGACATTTCCGAGGTAGACGTGGTCGGGGATCATGTCTCCAACCGCCTCGAGGGCGCCCGCCACCGCCGTAGCCCCCAGTTCTATTGCCGAAACGTCACGAAGGCCACCATTAAAACGGGCAATGGGCGTCCGCGCCGCCGAGACCAGTACCGGCGTTCTCGTATCCACGCTCATTTGCCTTGATCCCCGTCCAGTTCCATGGTGTAGCACACGGCGGTTCCATCGAGCACGACTACCCCGTCACCCCGCACCACCGTTGTCTGCAGTTCGGTGATGGGCTTGTCCTCCCGGGCCTTGATAACTTCCACGCGGCCGGTAATCACGTCGCCCGGGCGAACGGGGGCCTTGAAGTTCCAGTTGACGCTGAGGAAGACGGTGCCGGGCCCGGGCAGTTCTTCGGCCACCACGGCGTTGAGGATGGCGCTGGTGATGCCTCCCTGCACAACAATTTCACCAAACCGTGATGCCTTGGCGGCTTCAAGGTCATAGTGGAGTGGGTTGCGGTCCCCGCTGATGGCCGTGAAGAGCGCAATGTCCTCGCTGGTCACGGTCCGGGAAAGCTGGGCGGATTGTCCTACTTTAGGGCGAAGGGACAGCAGTGGTGCTTTCATTGTCGATCACGGCCTTCTGGGGTTGGATTGATTTGATGGAGGCGAGTTTCTTCATTGCCAGTACCCCGATCACGGGGCCAGGGAGCAACAGGAGGAAGGCGTACTGCCAGCCGACAGCGCCGGCGAACAGGGGGACGAATTGAATCGAGATGACGGTGAGGAGGAATCCGATGGCCGTCTGGGTCGTCAGGGCGGTACCCAGGTAGCGTCGATTGGCCGATTCGCTCAGGGCCGTTGAGAACACTCCGGAGTCGGCAATGACGGCCGCACCCCACACGAACAGGAAGACAATCATGGCGACGCCATTGGCGCCGAACATCAGTGGTGACGCCAGGCAACAGGCGCCGCTGACGGCTAGGGCAACCGCTGCCGCTTGCGGCCGACCCCATTTGTCGGCCGCCCAGCCACCGATCATGGTCCCGGTGACGCCGCCCAGACCCATCGTGATGAAGACCGTCAGACCGGTTTCGACAACCTGCATGACGCCCCGGCCCTGCTGGCCCATGATGAGGTACATGGGCAGCCACGTCCACAAGGCATAGAGCTCCCACATGTGGCCGAAATATCCGATGTTGGCCAGCCGCGGACCCCGTTCGCGGAACATGGTCATGGAGTAGTTGGCCACCACGGGCGCCGACGTGGAGCCGGTATGGGGGCCGACCCGAATCCAGGCGGTGGCAACGACGGCTGCCACGAGTGCCAGCACGGCGGAGGCCCCCATCACCTGCCTCCACGGCAAGGGTCCGAAGCCGCTAATGAGATGCGGCAGTGCGGAACCCACCGTCAGGGCCCCGATCAGGACGCCGAATGCCTTGCCGCGGCGTTCGGGCTCCGCCCACGAGGCCATGAGCTTCATGCCCACCGGATAGATGCCCGCCAGGAACACACCCGTGAGGAATCTCAGGGCGATGGCCGGCCCAATGCTGTCGACGGAGACGGCCAGCACCCCGGTGGCGGCGGCCGCGCCGATTGCGCACACAGCCAAGAGCCGTTCCGGTCGAAACCTGTCGGACAACTTCAGCACGGTGGAGGCCACGGCGCCCGCCACGAATCCAATTTGCACCGAGGCGGTCAGCCACACGAGCGTGCCGGTACCGATGGACCATTCCCGCTGAAGGGTGGCCCCCACGGCCGTCGCGGAAAACCAGACGGCCAGGCCAAGGACCTGGACCGCGGCGATCAACGATTTCTGGAGCACGGCGGGATGGCGGCTCATGGCGCGGGAGCCTCAAGCGTTCCGGTAGACATGGCGTGTCCTCAGTGAGCGCTGATGGGAGTGAATTGGAGGAGCGCCTGGTGGCCGGTGGCGCCAAGGTGTGGGCTCAGCCTCATGCGCTGGCCGCATGCGACGTCCGCCGGGTCGCAACCGACGATGTTCGTCATAAGTCGCGGCCCCTCGTCCAGTTCCACGAGGGCAAGGACGTAGGGAACATCGGATCCCCAGGCGGCATGGCCGGGTATGCCGACGACGGTGAAGGTCCAGACCCGTCCCAGGCCGGACGCCGCCTGCCACGCCAGATCCTCCGACCAGCAATTGGTGCAAAGGCTGCGGGGATAGTGCTGGAGGTTGGCGCAGTCACCACAGCGCTGCAGGAGCAGGACGCCCTTTGCCGCGGCGTCCCAGTAGGTCCTTGTCAGGGGTGTCCAGACGAATCCCGGCTTCGCTATTTGCCCAGCCTGCACCGCGTTGCTCATGAGTTGCTCCTGCCGAGAATAAGGGCCACTTCTTCGCTCATGGTGGCGCCGTTGCCGGTCACCAGGGCTGTTTCCGGATCCAGGATTTGGCGCTCCCCCGCGGTGTTGCGCAGTTGGTGCACCGCCTCGACGATGTGCCCCATGCCTCCGGCCAGATCGGCCTGGCCGGTTGACAGCTGGCCCCCGTGCGGATTGACGGGCAGGGCGCCGTGGATCGAGAAGTCATGCTGGGCCAGCCAGGGGCCGCCCTCTCCCTTGGCGCAGAACCCGGCGTCTTCGAGCGTGATCGCGACAACGATTGAGTAGCAGTCATAGATGGACAGGAAGCTGATGTCCTCGGCCCCGACCCCGGCCCTCGCATAGGCGCCGGCAATTGCCGGGGCGAGGGGCGAGGTCGTCAGCTGCGGCGCTTGGCTAAGCGCCCGGTGGGTCACCCGTTCGCCGGCTCCGCGGATCCAGACCGGTGCGTGCGGTGCATCGGCGGCTCGCTCCGGTGAGGTCACAATCACCGCCGCCCCACCGCCGCAGGGCATGACGACCTCGAGCAGGTGGAGTGGCGACATGACCATGGGCGAGTTGAGGACGTCATCGACGCCAATGGGCTTGTCGTGAAAGACGGCCGCCTTGTTCAGCATGGCGTTGGCGCGTTGTTTCACCGGGACCATGGCCAGCTGTTCGGCCGTGGTGCCGAACCGTGACATGTGTTGCTGGGCCACCATGGCGTAGGCCTGGTTGGCTCCGCTTCCCCCGTACGGAACGTCAAACTCACGGATGGGGTTGCGATTCGGTGATCTGGGAACGTTGTCCTTGTCGCGGGTGTTGCCCAGCACGCATAGGACCGTGGTGCACATGCCGGCCTGGATGGCCGCGGCTGCCCGCCAGATCATCCCCGCGCCGGTGGCGCCGCCCAGATCGACGATGTCGGCAAAGGAAGGCTGGATCCCCAGGTATTCCGCCACCGTCGCCGGCACATGCTGCGGCGTTTCACCGACGTGGGGTCCCACCATGAGCCCGTCAATGTCCTGCGGGGCAAGCCCGGCGTCAATGAGGGCCAGCCGGGATGCCTTGGCGATCATCTCCAGGGTGGTGCTCCCCGAGGTGGTCCTTTGGGGTGGGAGCTCGACGGCGCCGATGATGGCCGCGGACGGGAAACCGGTCACTTGGATTCTCCAATGGCGATCAGGGCCGACGGATCTTCCATCGAGGACGTATCTCCCGGCGGGTTCCCGAGGTAGACCGAACGGATGACCCGGCGGAGGATTTTTCCGCTGCGAGTCCGCGGCAAGGTGTCCACGACATGGATCTTCTTGGGCTTCAACGGCTTGCCGAGCGCGGACGCCACGGCGCGCTCCACGGCATACGCAATGTCGTGGGCGTTGACCAGGTCGGCCGACGCCACCCGGGCAAACACAACGAGTGATTCACCCTTGATCGCGTCCGGTACCCCGATGGCGGCGGACTCAAGGATCATCGGGAGCGCGTTGACCACGGCCTCGACCTCGGCGGGACCGAGGCGTTTGCCGGCAATCTTGAGCGTGTCGTCGCTTCGGCCCCGGATATACCAAACCCCCTGGTCGGTGATTTCCGCCCAGTCTCCGTGGAACCAGGTACCGGGCCAGCGGTCCCAGTAGGTGTTGAAGTAGCGCCCCGGCGCTCCCCAAAACGTCACGGGCATCCCGGGCGATGGCCGACTCAGGGCCAACTCRCCCAGACCGCAGTCCATGGCGCGGCCGTCGTCGTGAACCACGCGGGCACCCATGCCCGGCAGGGGGCCGGCAAATCCGCACGGGTGAATGGGAAGGGCGGTGAGGTTGGAGAGGATGGCCCCGGACACTTCGGTCCCGCCGCTGTAGTTGATGATGGGCAGCGATGACCCGGTGACCCGCTCAAACACCCAGTCGTAGGCATCGGGCGTCCAGGCCTCGCCACTGGAGGCGATCACCCGCAACGCCCCGAGGTCGATTGTCCCCCCGGTGTCCTGGCTCATGAGGGAACGCACCAACGTCGGGGAAATGCCCAGCATCGTCACGCCCAGGGACCGGACGACGTCCCACATGCGCCCCGGGTGCGGGTAGTCCGGCGACCCCCCGTAGAGCGCAACGCTGCTGCCGGCGATGAGGCCGCCGAGGACCGTGATGGGGCTCATGATCCACCCGGGATCCGTGATCCACATGGCGGTGTCCCTCTCGCCGATGTCAAAACTGAAGGCCGCGTCGCTGCCGGCCTTGACCGCGAAGCCGGCCTGGCTCAGCACCACACCTTTCGGGGCACCCGTGGTTCCCGAGGTGAAGGCAATGAATAGGGGGTGGTCGGAGGGGAGCGCCGCAGCCTCGACCGTCTCATACGTGTCACCGGCGCCCAGGTCTTCCCACCGGACCTCCCCGGGAAGTTGCGGATGATTCAGGCCGGGCGCCAGGTTCACGACGATTGTCACCTTGACCGTTGCGGCGGCCTCGAGGGCCTTGGCCGCCTCGTCGCGGACATTGACCACCTTGCCTCGGCGGTCGAAACCGTTGGCCACGATGTGCGCCACCGCCCCGGCGATGCGCAGCCGGTCCCCAACCGCCGTCGCACCATACCCGGAGAAGATGGGGACGGAAATCGCGCCGATCTTGGCGCACGCCAGCTGTGCGACCGCCGCCTCCCGCACCATGGGCAGCTGGATGCCAACCGTGTCGCCAACACCAATCCCGGCGGCCAGCAGTCCCCGGCAGACCCGGTCGATCTCACGGTCCAGCTCGCTGAAACTCCACTGCCCGCGGGACCCGTCCTCGTCCTCCCACAACAGGGCCGTATGGTTTCCGCGGCCCGCGCGGATCCAACGGTTGACGGCGTTGTCCGTGATGTTGAATTGGCCACCCGTGAACCAACGCGTCGTGTGGGGTTCACTCAGCTGGTCGGCGACGGACTCCGGTGCGGAAATCCAGTCAAGACCCAGCCACGTGGCGACGCTCCCCCAGAACCATTCGGGGTCGGCGTCGGCGCGGGCATTCAGTTCCGGCAGCGTCGCACACCCCGCCCAGGAGGCGAATGCCAGGATGCGGCTCCGGTCGAGCTCGGCGTGGCCCGGGCGCCAAACGGTGTCACTACTCGTCAGCGGGGAAGCCAATGTCATTGCTCGCTCCTAGCGTGAGGCTCTGTGATGTGAATCACGATTTACCTCACTCTAGGTACGGGCCCAGGTGGTGTCTCTGTCCGTTCTAGCGAAGTTTGCGACGCAAATTTGCGTTATGTGCAAAGGCGAAATGCGCGGCAGTCTGCCGCCCCGCCACGGGTGACCGGCGACGTCAGGGGGAGGTTCGCGGTTCCTCCAGCGGCAAGCGCAGGGCCAGTGAAAACAACGTCATGCTGGGAACCTGAAACGGGTCATGGCCGGTCAGTTCGGCGACCCGCTGGAGGCGGTATTTCACGGTGTTCGGCTGAACGTTCAGGAGCGCCGCCGCCTGCGCGAGCTTGTAACCGGACTCGACATACGCCTTGATCGTCGGCAAAAGCTCGGTGTGTCGCCTGGCGTCGTGGGCGGCGAGCGGCCGCGTTGTCTCATCCAGCAGATCCGTCCGGAAGTCACTCCCCCACGCGATCTGGTCCACCAGCGTGTCCGAGAACAAATAGGCCCGCGGGGTTTGGCTGACCTTCGAGAAGGCCACGGCGTTTTGGGCGTCGATGTATGAATGCGGAATTTCACCCAGGCCCTGCCTGGTCCGGCTCGTTGCGACCACGAAGTTCGGAAGGGCCCTGGCAAGCTCATCGAGTTGCGGGCGAATGCGAAGAGGCGCCGTCTGCTCCGCCGCAATCAACACCACGACTTCCTCATCCCGCGTGCCGATGATGGCCGGGCCCACGCCGCCGTCCCGGAACGAGCGACGAACGGTTTCAAGGCAGGTCCGCATCGCGATCGGTCCGTCGCCCGCGCCGGATCGGCGACGAATCAAGACAACAAAATAGGCCGCATCCAAACTTAACTTCAAACGCGCCGCATAGCTCGCCATGCGTGCCGGCTGGTTGCCGGAAATCAGCGCTTCCAGCAGGTCGCGGTGCCCTTTTTCCTGGTCATGGATGAGGCCGGCCGCCTCGTCCAGATACGCGCTCGCCACGGCTGATGAAACGCGGTCGACGTGCCGCATGATCCGACCGGCCAATTCCAAGCCGGCGTGGGGATGATCCCGGACGTGCGGGGATCCTTGCACCTGTTCCCAAACCGTATGGCCCCAAAGGCGGTAGGCGTGAAGGAGTGCCTGAATTGAGACACCCTGCCGGAATCTGCGGATGGCGCTCTCACGGAAAACGTCCAAGCCGTCCGGGCCGCCATCCTCCGTGCCGAAGTCACCGAGCAACATTTGCTCGAAATTCAGCCGGGCGGTGGGTACGACGTCCTGCTCGATGAACCCCTCCGGAAGCGAGCGATATTCAACAATCTCCTCGCGATATCGCCGGGCCAATTGACGGCCGATCTCATCGCCCTTGTCCGCCAGGAACGCGACGAGGGAATCGACCTGGGCGTCATGGGACTGGCCTCCTGAATCGCGCTCCACCTTGCCCCTCCAACTCCCCTGTTGCCGGTACATTCGATGTCAACCCATGGCACGGCCCGGATGACCTGCCCCTTATCGTCGCAGATTCCCGGAGGGAATCCGCAATGAGACGCGGACCCCCTGAAACCCGCTCTGTCGCAGTAATTCCCGCTAGCGCGCCAGCGCCGCCCGGACGGCGGGCAGCATCTCGGTGGCCAACAGCTCGATGGCACGGCCCGCATCGAAGTCGGCATCACGGCCATGCCGATGTTCTCCGGCGACGCTCCGAAGGCGGGACCTGGCCGAACGGGTGTCGGCGCGATGGCCGCCACCCAGGCTTCTTACACCTCAGTCAGCGGATTCAACCGACAGGTCCAGAAGCGCTAAACGACGGCGCTCGTCGGCGCCAAGTGATGAACCATATTCAGAAATGAGTGACCTACGCGCCAACCTGGCCGCCTCGATGCCGTCCCCATCTGCAATTGCTTTGAGCACGGCCCGGTGCACACGGATAAACTCTTCGCGAGTCGCGCCGGTTTCGGGCGTGTTCTGAATGGCGGCTTCAACCAGCTCGACGATGGCGGCGTCTATCACCCCATTGATCAATTCCATCAGGGCGTTCCCGGCGGCGACTCGGATTGCGGCGTGAAATTCGGCATCTGCACGCGCAAATCCGCCGACGTCGTCCGTGTCGGCTTCAACCATCCGCTGGATGGCAGCCCCCATCTGCACGAGATCTTCGTCGGTCCGCAGGTTGGCAGCGAGGAAATTCGATGTCGAACCAGACATGATCCGGTACTCAATGAGATCAACCAGTTTGATCTCCTCGACCCGAACGGCCCCATTGAGCATTCGTGAAATGCCGTGGCTGAGGGACGCTGAGACGCGCGGCCCCTTATGGCTTCCTGGGCTCGTTTTGACAAGACCCATGCTCTCAAGGATCCGCAGCGCCTCCCGGACGGTGGACCGACCGACATTGAACTCCTCAACGAGCGCCCGTTCAGAGGGAAGATTGTCGCCGGCCTTCAAATCACCGGCGTAGATGGCCGCCTCGATCTGGGCGACCACCGCTTCAAAAGCTCGCCCTTTTGTGATCGGCGTGAACATAGAACCCTTTCCGAACGCATAGTCTGGAGCCAACGCTAACAGCTGGTCTGACCAACGTACATGGCTCCAAGAGTGGCGGCCACCGCGACACGGTGAGCATGCGGGACCTGCTCCCCGTCACGAAGGCCTGCCGAGTCCCAGTACGCGCGGAGGACTGGAGCCGAAAAAAATTTTGGCGGACTCCGCATTGGGTCTTGACCCCGGCCACGGAAGGCTGCATGATGAGATCTACGTCATAGCAGCTGGTCGGACCAGACGCTAATAGGCCAGTCCAGCCGGCATTCATTTTGCGATGCCACACACTCTGAGAAAGACCGAGGTCCGGGATGATGACCGCCCTTCAGTCCGCACATGCCACCAAGACGGGGATGCCATTGGCTTCTGGCCGGGAAACTGTTCTTGAATTGCGCGGGGTGTCCGTCGACTACGGCAGCCACCGCGTGCTTGAGGATGTGAATCTCTGCGTTGGGGCGGGCGAGCTCATCGCCTTGCTTGGCCCCAGTGGATCAGGGAAGACAACTATCATCCGAAGCATCGCCGGCTTCATCCAACCCTCCGGTGGTGAAATCGTCTTGCGAGGAAACGATCTCACTGCCATGGCGATCAATCGACGCAATATCGGAATGGTTTTTCAAAGCTACGCCTTGTTCCCCCATATGAGTGTTGCCGAAAACATCGCCTATCCGCTGCGGGTGCAAAGAAAGAGCCGGAATCAGATCCGCAGCCGCGTCGATGAGCTCGTCGAACTCGTTCAGCTCGGCGGACACGCACACAAACGCCCTTCAGGCCTCTCCGGTGGACAACAGCAGCGAGTGGCCCTGGCCCGGGCCCTGGCCATGGATCCGGAGCTGTTGCTGCTGGATGAGCCGCTTTCAAACCTCGACGCCAATCTGCGCCGTCAGGTCGGCGAAGAGATCCGCCGTCTCCAACAGCGGACGGGCACGACGGCGATAATGGTAACGCATGACCGTCAGGAAGCATTCGGCATGGCGGACCGGATCGCCGTGCTGCGCAATGGCCGCATCGAGCAATTGGATACGCCGGATGCCATCTACCGCCGTCCTGCCACAACTTTCATGGCTCGTTTTGTTGGCGATGCCAACCTGATCTCCGGAAAAGTTGTGGCCGCCGACGCCAACGGATCAGATGTCGCGACCGGCCCCGGCCCGATCAGGACGAATGACATTGCCGCGGTTGGCGCGCAAGTAACGCTGCTAATCCGGCCCGAGGACATTCAAATCTCACGCCTCGAGAATGAAGTTGGCGCGCTCCCCGCAACGGTGGATGAAACTTTCTACTACGGCAGCTCGACGGTCGTGCAGTTAACTGCCCACGGCCACTCCCTACAGGCACTGGTAACCGGCGCCCTGGCAAATCGAGTCCGGGCCGGGGATCGCGTGGCGCTCAAGATCACGGCTGCCGATGCTGTCGTAGTTGCCGATGACCCGAGCACGGCGTCGTGACGACGCCAATGCTCGCTGCAGAGCCAAAGACGACGTCGCGGTCCCCTGTGCCGCGCCCGCTTCGCCGTGCCCCCGGCCAACGAACCAAGCAGTCGCTATTGCTGATGGCGCCCATGATGCTTCTCTTCCTGGTCGGCTTCGTTGCACCCCTATTCTTCGTTCTCCGTTTCTCTTTTGAGCATTTCAACGGTGATGCGTCTCAGAGCCGCATGTTCACGGCCGAACAATTCATCGCAGTCTTCACCACGCCGCTCTACGGTGAATTGATCGTTCGAACCTTGGGACTGGCCTTGGCCACTACTGTCATCTCCGCTCTCATCGGTTATCCCCTCGCCCTCGCCATCACGCGCGGGCCGGGGTTCCTCCGCGGCGGCTTGATGGCAATCGTCATGGTGCCGATGCTGACGAGCGTGGTCGTGAAGACCTTCGGCTGGTCGGTGCTCCTCTCGAGCGACGGTTTTCTCCAATCCTCCCTCGATGCCATCGGCCTGTCGTCGGTGAAACTGCTGTTTACGCCAATAGGCATCGTGATCGGGCTGGTGCACACATATTTCCCATTTATGGTGCTCAGCCTCGTCACCGCCGTCGGGGCGATTGATCGGCGTACGGAAGAAGCCGCCGAGTCGCTGGGATCAACACGCACTCGCATCTTTTTCCGCATCACCCTTCCACAATCACTCAACGGACTCGCCGCAGGGTCAGCGCTGACATTCGTCACAAGCATGAGCGCACTCGTCACCCCGCAAATCCTTGGCGGCGGAAAGGTTTCCACGATCGTGACRGTGATTTACCAGCAAGCAACGAGCGCCCAAAACTGGCCGCTGGCCTCCGCACTCGGCGTGGTCCTTCTCGCAATCACCCTGGTGATCCTTATCCTCCAGGCTTGGGCGGTGCGACGTGCAACTCGTTAAGACTTCACGTCGGCGGCAATTCAGGATCGGCTCCACGGTGTTTTGGCTCGCAATACTCGTGATCGTCGCCTTCATCGTGGCACCGCTGGTGGTGGTCGCCGCTTCTTCCATCACGTCGACCGGCTACATCACCTTCCCACCGAAGGGCATTTCGCTCGAGTGGTATGGCAAAGCGGCCCAAGACGYGACCTTTACCGACGCACTGTGGGTCTCCCTCCGCCTCGGAACACTAACGACGATCATCAGTGTCGTTGCCGGAGTGCTCGCAGCCTATGGAATTACCAAAAACAACGGCCGTCTTGGGGCATTTTTTGAACAGGTGTTCCTCTCGCCCATCATGCTTCCAGGAGTCGTGCTGGGGCTGGGCATCCTGTTCGTGCTGTCAGCGTCGGGCTGGCGCGGCACATTCGAAGGTGGTGTCCTGGCCCACGTGATCGTTGCGTGCCCCTTCGTGACGAGGGCCGTGCTGGCAGGACTGCGGCAGCTGGATCCGAGCCTGGAGGAAGCCTCCCGATCCCTCGGAGCCGGCCCGGTCCACACCTTCCTTCGCATTGTCGTCCCATCGGTACGCGGCGCGATCATCGGAGGTGCTGTCTTCGCATTCGTCATCTCCTTCGACGAAGCGGTCGTGACGCTCTTCCTGACCGGACCCAACTTTTCCACCCTCCCTGTCACGATCTTCACCTATGTGCAATATTCCAACGACCCCACCATTGCCGCCGTCTCCACCGTCATTGTCGTATTCTGCGTCATTCTCGTTGGATTGGTTACCCGCAACCCCAAAGGACGACATGACCGCTGAACCCAACGCCCCCTCTCGTCCCGCTGCCATCGTCACCGGGTCATCGTCCGGCATCGGCCGCGCATGCGCTCTTGAGCTCGCCCGTACTGGATGGGACCTCATCGTCCACGGCCGCACGGATGGCGAGGACCTGGCAGAAACGCTTGCGCTCACTCGGGCCTGCGGGGCCCGGGCGGTCGCAGTGCACGTGGACGTCCGCGAAACCAACGCCGCCCAAGAGCTGGTCGATGTGGCGATCGAGAACTTCGGTCGCATTGACGGGGTGGTAAACAACGCCGGAACGGGTCTGACCAAGAGCTTCATTGACATAGCCGACGACGATTGGTCCAGCCTCCTGCAAATGCACCTCCTGTCGGCGGCACGCCTGCTGCGCCTCGCCCACCCCCACCTCGTGGCTACCGGCGGGGCCGCCGTGAACATGTCCAGCCTGGCGAGCAATACCGCCATTCCTGGCCGCACGGCGTATGGAGCAGTGAAAGCCGGCCTCGATGGTTTGACCATGCAGCTCGCTGCTGAGTGGGCTCCGGACGGCGTACGCGTCAACGCGATCGCCCCGGGGACGATTCTCACTCCGCTCGTCACCCGGAACTTTCAACGGGGCCTGCTCGATGAAGGACAGGTGCTCCAACGCACCCCGCTCGGCCGCTTGGGCACGCCGGCGGAAATCGCCAGCGTGGCACGCTTCCTGCTCACCCCTGACTCGTCCTACATCACCGGCCAAACCCTCCGCGTCGACGGCGGATGGTCCATCTGGGGCGGCTGGTCATGAACCGGAGAACAGCAATTGAAATCCGTAACGACGTCGTCACCGGCCAGCGGACGGCCACGGAGGTCCTGGATGAGACACTCGCAGCGATCACCGCAAACGATGACCGGCTCCACTCATTCCTCACCGTCGACGAGCCACACGCCCGCGAACAGGTTGCAGCCCTCGAACGCCGTCGAC
The DNA here is from genome assembly GCF_052114065.1 of Specibacter sp. RAF43. Classification (NCBI taxonomy): domain Bacteria; kingdom Bacillati; phylum Actinomycetota; class Actinomycetes; order Micrococcales; family Micrococcaceae; genus Specibacter; species Specibacter sp. RAF43. Next base: position 55,805 of record NZ_JBFREA010000023.1, read on the forward strand.
GAGCCGGGGAATCGCCGGGACCGCTGTGGGGCGTTCCGTTCTCGGTCAAGGACACCTACGACACCGCGGGCGTGCGCACTACCTACGGCTCGAGGGTCTTTGCAGACCACGTCCCCACGAAGGACGCGGAATTCGTACGGCGCATCCGTCATGCGGGCGGCATTCTCGTTGGCAAGACCAACACCCCGGAATTCGCAATCTACATTCGATCGACCAACGACTTGCAGCCGGAGACCGTGAACCCGTGGGACCCCAGCCGCACGTGCGGCGGCTCCAGCGGTGGTGCTGCGGCGTCGATCGGTGCCGGCCTGACAACGATCGCCGTCGGAAGTGACGGTGGCGGCTCCATCCGGATCCCAGCCGCCTTATGTGGCTGCGTTGGGCTCATGCCCTCACGCGGTGCCCTGCCACGCACAGGTGGCCGCATTGGCACCCGACGCTTCTCCTCCGCCGGCCCCATGGCCCTCGACGCACTCGACGCCCAGCTGTTGTACCAAGTAATGGCGGGCCCGTTCGCGCCAGACGGTCTCAGCCGCGGACTCTCACCCACCGGTCTCCGCCACGGCTCAGGTTTCCCGGCCAGCCCCCGGATGCGCTGGATCGGTGACAGCGGAATCCCCGGCGCGGAGGCCGACGTCGTCTCCTCGGTTCACGTCGCGGCCCTCGCATTCGCCCGGTCCCACGGCGGAAACCTCGAAGAGGCGGACGGGATCATGGACGCGAGCCGGTTCAGCGGCGCATTCTACGACATGATGCAGGCAGATCGCCTCTCAACCGGCGGCAGGGACTTGTACGAGGACCCCGAAACCAACGCGCTTCTGACCGACTACAGCCGCCACCAATTCCAGAAAGCGTCGACCGTTACCGGTCTCGCCTACTCGGCCGGCGTCGAGATGCAACTGGCAGCCCTGGAGTACATGGAGGGACTCCTCGACGGCGTTGACCTGCTGGTGACGCCTACCGTCGCCTTTGTGGCACCCGAAATCCCCAGCGGCGATATGGCACTCCCCGAGGACGCCCGGCGCGGCTTCGTCGCCTTCACCTACCTCATGAACTACACCGGCCTGCCCGCGGTCACGGTTCCCTGTGGCGTCGTACGGGGCCTGCCGGTCGGCATGCAGCTGATCGGACGCCCAGGTTCGGAGGAACTGTTGTTGGGCTACGCCGCGAGGTTTCAGGACAGGGTTTACCGACTCCCCACCGCACCTGGCCGCCCAGATTTTGCAGCCCCTCTCACGTTAGGAACCACGCGATGACCACACCCGTCCTTCTCACCTTCGACATGGACGCCGAGCAGCTCTGGATCGCCCGTGATCCCGACAGCGCCACGAAGCCTGTGTGGATTTCGCAGGGCCAGTATGGCCCGAAGGTCGGCCTTCCGCGCATCCTCTCGCTCTTGAAAAAGTACGATGTCGCCGCTACTTTTTTCATCCCCGGTCTCGTCGTGGAAAACTACCCAAGGGAGATCGAAGCCATCCTTGAGGCGGGCATCGAGATAGAACACCACAGCCATACACACCAGTGGTCGGACAGCTTGGGCCCCGAGGCCGAGCTGGAGGAATTTCAAAAGGGCTGGGACGCGATCGTCGCCGCAACGGGCCGGAAGCCTCGCGGCTGGCGCTCGCCGGCCGGTGAACTCACGCGGCACTCCGTCCGCTACATGGAGCAGTTCGGGATGACATTTTCTTCGAACTTGTTCGATTCCGATACGGCGCACCTGCTAACGGACCAGGGACGGCGAACCCGCATTGTCGAACTACCCTTCGCGTGGGTCCTCGATGATGCACCCTTCTTCCTCTACAGCAATCGCCTCCCCGGCAGGACCATGTCGGCACCATCCGCCGTCTCAGAATCTTGGATCCTCGAGTACGACGGGATCTCCCGTGAAGAAGGTACCCACTTCATGCTCGGAATGCACCCGCAGGTCATTGGCCGCCACTCTCGGCTTTGGGCACTCGAGCAAACCATCGCACACATCCTGGAGTCGGGTACCGGTGAATTCACGACGTGCGCCGCCTATGCCGACCGGGTGCTTCCTGCGCTCCTTGCCGACGATCTCCTCCTGTGAACACCGTGCCAACACCCGATCCGGCATCCCCGGTGGCCGTGGTGACGGGTGGTGCCAGCGGAATCGGAGCCGCGACGGCGGACCGGTTCCGCGCGCTGGGCTACGGCGTGGTGATTGCCGACCTCACCCGAGTCGGTGAGGCTCCGGCAACGGATCTCACCTCCACCGAGAGCGTCGATGCGCTAGCCCGATGGGTCACAGCGAAGCACGGACGCTGCGATGTGCTTGTCAACGGCGCGGCAGCCGTCGTCGCCGGGGACATCCTGGCGGTGAACGAGTCCGATTGGACCCGGGTCCTGGACATGAACGTGACCGGAATTTGGCGTACGGCGCGGGCCTTCATCCCCTTGATGATTGACGGTGGTTCGGTGGTGAACATCGCCTCCGCCGCCGGCCTGCGCGCCATTGCAGACATGTCAGCCTATGTTGCGTCGAAATCGGCCGTGGTCGGGCTGACCGCCTCGATGGCCATCGATCTGGCCCCCCGCAATATCCGGGTCAATTGTGTGTGTCCGGGCCTCGTGGACACGCCCATGGCCCGACGCGCACAGGAGCTCCGCCGCGACGAGACAAGGTCCGCCGTCCAAAATTTCGACAACTACCTCATCAAGCGCACTGCTGAGCCGGATGAGATAGCCGAAGCCGTCGTATTCCTTGGAACCAACCGATATCTGACCGGCTCAACGCTCGCCGTTGATGGCGGCCGAACGCTTCACTAACCGGATCTTCTTGCCACTCATGACCGCCCTTCCATCCGCATGCCCCACCCAAACCCAGGAGAACAACCATGGACGCCAACCTCAACCGACGCCGATTCTTGACCATCTCCGGCCTCGCAATCAGTTCCACTGCCGCCGGACTCGCATTGACAGCTTGCGGGCCCAATGCGGCGGGCAGTCCCGGCTCATCGAAGGGTGCCAGTGGAAACAGCATCAACATCAACAGCTTCGGCGGCACGTTCCAAAAGACCATCCAGGCAACCGTCGTTGACCCGTTTACCGCGGCCACCGGGACCAAGGTCAATGTGACCACAGCCATCTCGAGTGAGGCATTGACCCAGCTGAAAGCCTCGGATTCCGCCTTTGACGTCGCCTATATGGACCTGGCAATTATTTACCAGGCGAAAGCCGCKGGCCTGCTGCAAGCCATCGACCACAGTAAGCTCAAATCCGTTGCCGAACTCTACCCGCTGGCCGTCGATGACAAGGGCTATTGGATCGCCGAACTCGCATCGATGACCGGCATCGCCTACAACACGGAAAAGGTTAAATCACCGCCTACGTCGTGGGATGACCTCTGGGACCCGCAGTACGCCGGCAAGGTCGCCATCTGCAACGTCAGCGGTACGGCGGGTTATCAGTTCCTCGCCACCATGGCAAAGCTCAACGGTGGCAGTGAGAGCAATATTGATCCCGGATTTGAGAAGCTCAAATCACTCAAGCCCAACCTTGCGGCGATCTGGAGCACTCCCGACGAGATGAGCAAGCTTCTAACCAGCGGAGAGGCAGTCATCGGCGTCTGGTACGCCGACCGCACCAGCGCCCTCAGGAAGAGCGGCGCGCCGGTCGCTTTCGTCCAACCAAAGGAGGGTGCGATCGCCGTCCTTAGCGCGATGGTAATTCCCAAAGGCACGACGAAACTCGATGCAGCCCACGAGTACATCGACTTCCAGATCTCCTCCTCGGTCAATTCCAAATTCGTCCAGGTCGTCGGGGAGGGCCCGACTAACAGGACCGTCAAACTGTCGCCGTCGTTCCTGGCGGAGAACTACGTCCCCTACGGGGAGGACCAGATCAAATCCCTGGCCACCGTCGACCCTGAAGCCATCGCCACCCACCTTTCCGCCTGGACCACGCGCTGGCAGTCGGAGATAGCCAACTGATCCATCACGCCGAAACGGTGAGGGCACCCGGCCCTCACCGACGGACCATTACCTCCCAGAGGACTTGATCAACAGTGAGAACATACAACCTCGCCATCATCCACGGCGACGGCATCGGCCCCGAAGTCAACGAGCAAGCCCTCAAGGCCCTGCACGCGGCGGCAGAGCGATTCGACTTCGGCTTGGAAACAACCAAATACCCCCTGGGTGCGCAGAACTATCTAGACACGGGCGTCCTTGTCGATGCGGAAACACTTGAGCGAATCCGCCGTCACGACGCCATTCTCTTTGGCGCAATGGGCGACCCCCGAGTCTCGCCCGGGATCCTGGAACGTGGATTGATCCTGCGCATGAGACGCGAGTTTCACCAGCAGGTCAACCTGCGCCCCGTGAGGCTCTACCCCGGCGTTCCCACGCCCATCAGGGATCTAAGTCCCGGCCGATGTGACTTCGTTGTGGTGCGGGAGAACACGGAAGGCTTGTATGTGGGTGAGGGGTCCACCGTCCATAAGGGAACCAAGAATGCGGTAGCCTTGCAGGAGTCAGTCAATACGCTCCCAGCGATTGCCGACGTCGTTGACTACTCCTTCCGGCTTGCGCAACAACGCCGCAGAAAGCTCACCCTGTGCCACAAAAAGAACATCCTGGTGCATGCTGGCGAACTGTGGCAGACGGTCGTTGACGAATATTCTGCCAAGTATCCCGACGTCGAAGTCGACTACATCCACGTCGATGCAATGTGCCAGCACATGCCCATGTCCCCAGAGAGGTTTGATGTCATCGTCACCGACAATCTCTTCGGAGACATCATTTCCGACCTCGGAGCGACGATCCAAGGCGGGCTGGGGGTTGCCGCCAGTGCCAACCTGAACCTCGACGGCCAAGCACCCAGCATGTTCGAACCGGTCCACGGTTCTGCCCCTGACATCGCCGGACGCGGATGGGCGAACCCCGCCGCTGCCGTTCTCTCCGCCGCACTCTGCCTCGCCGCCCTCGGACAAGGAGAGGCCGCGCTGTCCCTGGAGCGCGCTGTCGCATCTATCCTCGCGGAGCTTCCAGAATTGGCCGGTCCCGGTATGGGTGCCAGCACGGAGGAACTCGGCGACCAGATCGCCGAACGCATCGCGCAGGGGCATGATGGCAACGACACTTCCCATGGACGCTCCATCATGACGGCGATGGCCTCCGTCTAATGCCCATAGGGCCAGCCGCATGCCCCATGCGGGCCACTTTGTCTCATCCTCGCCCTGACCCTTCCGCCCCGGCGAGTTTCCAGCCGGTGCCATTACGCTGGGTAGGTTGGACTTGCGGCGCAACAACCTTTCGGCAACAGGCAGGACGTGGGCATGACTGCAACGGACCCCCAGGGCGGCCAAGAGGGCGAACTCTCCAACGACCGTTTCGTCGGAGGCAGGGACCTCACCCGGTGGCGTACCCCGCTGGGCCGTCACCTGGCCGGCACCGTACTCTGGCTCAGCGCACGGCTGGGACCGCATGCCGCCCTGATCCTCACCCTGGCGGTGGGTGCCGCGATCGCTGCCGCGCTGACGTTCATTTCCGCGGAGGTCTACGAGTCCGTGGCCGACGCCGACGGGGTCGCCGCCCTGGACCATCCGCTGCTCGAGACGGCCATGCGCCTCCGCTCCCCCTGGCTGGATGCGGCCGTAACGGTTTACACCGACGTTGCCGGGACTGTTTGGATGCCCATCATCGCCGCGACGATCATGCTCGTCCTGGCCCTCAAGCGCCGGTCCTGGACCCCGGTGATCCTTATCGTCACGGCGGCGGTGGGGTCGCTCCTGATGACCATCGCCGGCAAGCGGCTCTTCGGGCGGGCCCGCCCCCCGCTGACGGACGCCGTCCCGCCCTATGAATACTCGCCGTCGTTTCCCAGCGGCCACACCCTGAACGCGATCGTCATCGCCGGCATTGTGGCCTACCTGCTCATCCTGCGCCGGCGCACCGTTCGGGGGCGGGTCCTCACGGCCCTGGTGGCCGGCCTTTTCGCGTTCACGGTGGGGCTGAGCCGCATCTTCCTCGGCCACCACTGGTTCACCGATGTCCTGGGCGCCTGGACGCTGGGCGCCGTGTGGCTGGCCCTGGTCATCACCGCACACCGGCTGTATCTGACCGCCACCCGACACGCGGCGATTGCGGGGGACACACCGCCGGGGCGGTGACGCAGCCGCGGCCCTGCACACGCTCCCCCAACGGAGATCCGCCGTGCCGTGTGTGCGCGGCCGAACACGGCCCCGGCGGGCACTGCCGCAGGGCCACGCCGACACTGGCGCCTTTTCGCCGACCCCGCCGTCGTGGTGGGGCCCTCCTGCAACGGACGCGTCGGCATACTAGTCTCGATGTCCGGCCACCCACCAAAGTCGAGGCCGGAATCTGCGCCAGCTACGCCGTCGGCCGCCCAATCGGCGCACGGTGGTACTGGTTTGGGGCATAGGGAATCGAGACTCCGAGGGCCGCCGCGGCCCGCAGCGGGAAGTTGGGGTCGCGAAGGAGTTCCCGCCCCACCATGACGACGTCGGCCAGCCCTGTGGCGATGATCTCTTCGGCCTGCTCGGGCTCGTCGATCAGGCCGACGGCGATGGTTGGCACCCCTGCCGAGGTGCGGACCGCGGTGGCGAACGGGACCTGGTAACCGGGGCCCACCGGGATGTTCGCCGCGGGGACGTTGCCGCCGGTGGAGACGTCGGCAAGGTCCGCCCCGTGCTCCGCGGCCCAGCGCGCAACGGTCCGGGTTTCTTCAAGGGTCCAGCCGCCGTCGGTCCAGTCGGTGGCCGAGAAGCGCACGGACACCGGGACGTCGTCGTTCACAACTGCGCGGATGGCGTCGATGGTCTCCAGCAGGGCGCGGGCCCGGTTGGCGAGACTCCCGCCGTAGTCGTCGGTGCGGGTGTTGCTCAGCGGGGAGAGGAACTGGTGGAGGAGGTAGCCGTGGGCGGCGTGGATTTCGATGAGGTCGAAGCCGGCGACGATCGCCCGGCGGGCGGCGTCGGCGAAGGCGCTGATGATCTCGTGGATGCCCTCGACGGTGAGCGCGGCGGGCTCGTCGTAGCCCGGGAAAGCGACGGCGCTGGGGGCGACCGTGGGCCAGCCGCCATCGGCCGCAGGGACGCTGCCGCGCCGTTCGTCCCACGTCCGGAACGTAGACGCCTTGCGACCCGCGTGGGCCAGTTGGATGCCGGCCGCGGCGCCCTGCGAGTGGATGAAGCGCACGATCCGGGCGAACTCGTCACGCTGGGCGTCATTCCACAGCCCAAGGTCCTGCGGCGTGATGCGGCCCTCGGGAACCACGGCGGTGGCCTCGGTAAACACGGCGCCCGCACCGCCGCGGGAAAACGATCCGAGGTGGACCAGGTGCCAGTCGGTGGGCATCCCGTCCTGCTGTTCGGCGGAATACTGGCACATGGGCGTGACCCAGAGCCGGTTGCGGACCCTCAACCCGCGCAGGGTGATCGGTTCGAAAAGTGCAGATGTCATGGGGAAGGGGGCCTCTCAGGAGTTGATCGCTTGTAAGCGGCAACACGATTGGGGCGCCGCTGATTCCCTCCAGGGGCGCACGGACGCTAGCGGGCCATGTCGGGGCGCACGGGCACCAGGCTGACGGCATTGCGTCGGTGGAACTTCACTGGTGCCCGGTCGAAGCCCTTGGCATCGAGGTTGTTCCCCAGGCGGTAGGCGGCCAGGGCCTGGTCGTAAAGCTCGTTGAGCCGGGCGCCGGAGAATTCGCCCCGGCTGCCATCGGTGAACGTGATGGAGACGGGGATCGTCTTCGGGAAGTGTCGGCTCATGTGGATGAAACCGTCGCGGTCCTGTTGGATGTTGAGCATGCGGATGCCGCCTTGTCGTGGGGAGCTTCCAGTCTCCCCTATTCGCAACCGTGCTGAGCGCACAAACCGGCATGTGGCAGTGGAGCTCGCGGCCCGGCGCCACCTTGCCGCCGAGGAATCCCTAGCGCTGCAGCGCCGCCCGGACGGCGGGCAGCACCTCGGTGGCCAACAGTTCGATGGAGCGCAGGGTCGCCGCCTGCGACAAGCCGCCCAGGCCCACCTGTGCCAGGAAGCGGGTGTGGCCCAGAATCTCGTGTTCCCAGAGGATCTTGTCCACGATTTCGGCCGGGCTGCCGGCGAAGAGGGCGCCGCGCGGGCCCGCCCAGGCCTCGAAGCCGGGGCGGTCCAGCCGGCCGGCGCGCGGCATGTTCTGGCCGATGTAGGAGGAGTAGTGCGGGAAAAACGTGTCCTTGGCTCCCTGCGACGTCTCCTCGACGTAGAAGTGCGAGGTCACCCCGATCCTCCCGGGCTCCCGGCCGGCGGCGGCCGCGGAGCGTCGGTACAGTTCGGCCAGCGGCGCAAACCGTTCCGGGCCGCCGAGGATCGCCAGGTACAGCGGCAGCCCCAGCTTCCCGGCGCGCGCCGCAGAGGCCGGCGTCCCGCCGACCGCAAGCCAGATCGGCAGGCTGGCCTGGGCCGGGCGAGGCCAGACTCCGGCATCGCTGAGCGCCGGCCGGGTGGACCCGGCCCAGGTGACGGGGTTTTCGTCGCGGATGCGCAGCAGGAGCTCGAGCCGGTCCTCGAAGTATTCGTCGTAGCGCTCCAGCTGCTGGCCGAAGAGCGGGAAGGACTCCAGGTAGGCGCCCCGACCGGCGGTGATTTCGGCGCGTCCGGCGCTGATGAGATCGAGCGTGGAAAAGTCCTCAAAGACGCGGACCGGATCGGCGCTCGAGAGCACGGTGACGGTGCTGGTCAGGCGGATGCGCTTGGTCTGCGCAGCCGCCGCGGCCAGCAGGACCGCCGGCGAGGACACCGCGAAGTCCTCCCGGTGGTGCTCGCCGACGCCGAAGACGTCCAGCCCGGCGTCGTCGGCGACGCGCGCCCATTCCAGGATGTCGCGGGTGCGCGTCGTGGCGTCCATCGGCTTCCCCTCGGCGTTGCGGGTGAGCTCGCCGAAGGTGAAGATGCCGATCTCGAACGGCGTGGGCTCACTCATGCGCGGGCCACCGCCTGGGCGCCGACCTCGACGGCGAGGAAGTCGCGTACGTCGTCGAGCTCGTGTGCGTTGATGCCGTGGGCCAGTCCGGGATACACCCGCTCAATCAGCGTGGTGTGCCGGGGTAGGTACTCGCTGCTGCGGGTGATCGCCACGGGGGCGATCATCCTGTCCTCGGCGCCGCGGCCCCAGAACAAGGTGGGGCGGCTGTCCTGCAGTTCCTCGTCGCCCGGCTGCGGGGCACCCAGCACGAATCCGCCCAACACCACGGGGGCCAGCACCCGTTCGGGTCGCGTGCGCAGCAGCTGGCTGGCCATGAGCCCTCCCTGCGAGAATCCCAGGGGGACGATTCGGGTGCCGGGGTCCACATTGTCCTCGACCCAGGCCCAGATGGCGTCGGTTGCTTCCTCCACCGGCCGAGCCTCGGGGGCGCCGGGCGTGGTGATGGTGAACCAGGCAGCCCCGCCGTTGCCGAGCTCCAGCGGTGCCCGCAGGGATGCCCAGGGCAGGTTGAGCCCCAGGGCCGGCGCCAGGGAGGCCAGGTCGTGCTCGTTGGAGCCGAAGCCGTGCAGGAACAGGGCCACGGCCTCGGCATCCGCAGTGGTGGTCCAGCCGGGCGAGCGTACGTCGCGCAGTGTGGTGTTCATTCGAAGAATCAGCTCCTTGGCAAGGGGTATCCGGGAGCCGGGTGCGGCTCGGTGCCCCGCGGATCGGTGGGTGGCAGGCAACCGCCATCACGGGCCACGGGCACGGTGGCGGGCAGTTCCCCAGGTTCAAGGATACACCGATTACTTGTAGCTTCAACTATTTATCGTAATCCCACCATGGGCGTACTCAAGGCGGCGGCCATTGGGTTGCGCGGCGGCCCCGGCCGTGACAACCAGCAGGATGCCGAGCACCTGAACAGCCGACGGCGCCTGGTGGAGAAGTGCCAGGCCGAGAAGTACACCGAAGGCGGGCTCAAGCGCCATGAGGGTGCCGAAGGCCGTGTGCGTCATCCTTCGCAGGGCAAGGAGTTCGAAGGTGAATGGAATGACGGGCATGAGGAGCGCCAGCCCCACGGAGGCCAGGATGACGCCCCATCCGAGGTTGCCCGCCGCCTGGGGCAGGCCAAAAAACGCGGACACGACCGCCGCAACGGGTGCGGTCAGGGCGAGGCCCTGGATCCCGGAGAAGCGATCGCCCAATTTCTGCGTCAACAGGATATAGACGGCCCAGCATCCTGCCGCAAGGACAGCCAGGCCGACACCGGCGAGGTCAACCCTGCCCCGCCATGGTTCCGTAAGCAGCACGACGCCGGCCAAAGCCAGGGCCGGCCACGCCATGGCGCCCAGGCGGTGGCTGCGGAAGGCCGCGACGGCAAGTGGGCCGAGGAATTCAATGGCGACGGCCGTGCCGAGAGGGATCCGCGAGATGGCGGCCAGGAACAGGATCGTCATCATGCCGGTGGTGGCGCCCAGCGCAAGGATGAGCGGCACGTCGGCGCGGCGGATGGCGCGCACGTCCGGGCGGCAGATCAGGATAAAGAACACGGCCCCCGCCGTCAGCCTCAGCCACGCGGCCCCGGATGTGCCCACCAACGAAAACAGGGATACCGACAGCGCCGAGCATAGTTGCACGGACACCATGGCTGCCACGGCGAGCATCCAGGGTGGGACGGTGGCGGCTCCCGAGCCGGGCAGGCTCACTCCCGCAGCCAGTCCAGCACCTGTTGCGCGTGCGTATTGGGCGGGAAAATCGGGTAGAAGACGTGCTCGATGCCCCCGTCCTTCACCACCAGGGTCAGACGCGTGTAAAGCCGGTCATGGCCCGGCGCCGCGAAGGTGGGGAGCTTCAGCGCCGCGGCAAGGGAAAAACCGGGATCGGACAGCATGGGGAACGGCAGGCTCAGCCGGCTGGCCACCTCGCGCTGATAGTCCGGATCCTGGCTCGAGAACCCGTAGACGTTGGCAACACCGGCGTCCCGCAGCACGGTGAAGTGGTCACGGAAATCACAGGCCTCCGTGGAGCATCCGCGGGCGCCGGGAATCGCATCCCACCCGGCCGGCAGGTCGGTCCCGGGGAGGCCGGTCAGGGGGTAGAGGTAGATGACGGTCCGGCCGGCGCCGAGCCCGGCGAGGTTCACGGGGCTGCCGTCGGTGGCCTTCAGGGTTAGCGCCGGCATGGCGAGGCCCACCAAGTGGTCGGCGGCGCCGTCGTCCTCGGGGATGGGCAGATTCTCCGGCAGTACTTTCGAGTAGTCGATCACGGTTGTGACTTCCGTTCCAAACGTTCGGGACGCGCCCCGCTGAAGCCTTTCGGCCAGGAGCTCGCGCCGGGAGGCAAGGGATGCAATGGTCCGGTCCAGCTCCGCGATGCTGTCCCGGTAGGCGGCCAGCGACGCCGGGCACTCGTCGCTGTGCTGGTGGCCGGCGTCGAGGCACTCAATGAACGGCGCGGCGCGGGCGGGGTTGATCCCGAACCCTGCCAAGGCACGTATTTCCCGGATCACGCGCAGGTCATGTCCGGAGTAGTCGCGGTAGCCATTGGCCAGACGGCCTGGCTGAACCAGGCCCAGCCGCTCGTAATAGCGGACCGCCTTGATGGATGCCTCGGCCCGTTCAGCCAACTCGCCTATGCGCATTCTTACCTCCCGAGATCACCCTAAACCTTGCCCTTAGGGGGAGGGTCAAATGGCCCTCTTTTGGCACGGCCCCGCGATGAGTTTCATGGCGAACTGTTGGTGCTGTTTGCCGCTGCCGGACAGTTCCCAGATCACCACCGTGCCGGCCCCGGGTGAACCCTTCCAGCATGAGGCCCGGTCGGCGCGAAGGAGCTCAAGGGTGCTCCGCCGTCGTCGATGGAAGGGTGCCGCCCGGGAGCCCGGCGAGCCGTTCAATGGTGCGCAGCCCGGCCGGCGTCCCGGGCCAGTGCCGGCGCAGTGGCCCGGGGCCGGCGGAGCGGATCACCGACCGCAGGATGACGGCGACGACGATCACGTCGTCCGCGTACCCGATCACGGGCAGGAAGTCCGGGACAAGGTCCAACGGCGAGAGCAGATAGGCCAGCAGCAGGGCCAGCTTGATCCGCACGCTCCGCGGCAGGGTCCTGTCCCCGGCCAGGCGGTGGAGCACACGCAGCAAATCCGGAAGCAACCGCAGGGCGTCCTTCATGCCCACGGTGTCCGGATGGCGCCGGGCATAAACCCACAATGCCACCAACAGGGCCACGTAAACGGCCACCAGTCCGGCCAAGATTCCAAGCAGCGTCTGCCACGTCATCGGCTAATCGCCGTTGGGCACGGTGTGGTTCACGATGACATTGCCGTTCGGGAGTATCTGGGTATTAACAAGGTTTAGTTTAGCGGCCGGGGTATTGAAGAGGAGAAGGGTGTCGGTTGCTTCACCTCACAGGCCCTGTCAGTACCTCCCACGGCACACGTCGGGCGACGTAACGTTGTGTCCATGGACAACCGCAGCGAAATCCGGGAATTCCTTGCCTCCCGAAGGGCAAGGCTCACGCCCGAGCAGGCCGGGCTGCCCACTTTTGGCGGCATCCGGCGCGTCCCTGGGCTGCGCCGCGAAGAGGTGTCCCTGCTGGCCGGCATGAGCGTGGAGTACTACACGCGCGTCGAGCGCGGCAGCCTGGCGGGCGTCTCCGACTCCGTCCTGGAGGCCATCGCCCGGGCCCTCCAGCTGAACGAGGCCGAGCACGACCACTTGTTCAATCTTGCCCGGGCGGCGGGGCCCGCCGCCCGGGTGCGGCGACCGCCCGCCCAGGGCATCCACGCCAGCGTGCAGCGCATCCTGGACGGCATGGTCGGCATCCCGGCTTTCGTGCAAAACGGCCGCCTGGACGTTCTCGCCGCCAATGACCTGGGCCGCGCGTTGTACGCCGACGTCTTCGAAGATCCGATGCGGCCCGCGAATTTCGCAAGGTTCGCCTTCTTCAACCCCCGCTCCAAGTCGCTATATCCGGACTGGAACCAGGCTGCCGACACCTCCGTGGCCATGCTGCACGCCGAGGCCGGGCGCAACCCGTTCGACAAGTCCCTGACGGAGCTGGTTGGGGAACTGTCCACCCGCAGCGAGGACTTCCGCCGGCGCTGGGCCCAGCACGACGTCCGCCTCCACCGCAGCGGCGTCAAGACTCTCCGGCACCCGGTGGTGGGCCTGCTCGAGGTTCACTTCGACGCCCTGGAACTGCCCGCCTCACCGGGCCTGACCATGTTCACCTACAGCGCCGAGCCGGGATCCTCCTCGGAGGACGGCCTGCGGCTGCTGGCCAGCTGGACGGCCACCACCCATGCACCGCTGACCGAAGCCGAACGCGGTAGCGGTCTGCAACGTTGGGGTCCCTGCTAGTACCCCTCACAAGAGGGCCTGTTTGCCGACCTGCACCTGCCGTTGAATGGATGGAGGGAGGGCAGCCACGCCGCCGCTCCCCGCCTTCGAAAAACCAACCACAGGAGACCACACATGCTGACCGTCAACGCCTACGCCGCCCCGTCCGCCGCCGGCGAGCTCATCCCCACCACCATCGAGCGCCGCGACGTCGGCCCGCACGATGTCCTCATCGAGATCAAGTACGCCGGGATCTGCCATTCGGACATCCACACCGTCCGTGGCGACTGGGGTCCGCAACGCTACCCGCTGGTGCCGGGCCACGAAATTGCCGGCATCGTCACCGAGGTCGGCTCCGCCGTCACCCGGCACGCCGTCGGCGACAGAGTCGGGGTGGGCTGCATGGTGAACTCCTGCGGCGCATGCGCCCACTGCCAGGCCGGCGAAGAACAGTACTGCCTGGCCGGCAACACCGGCACCTACGGCGCCGTGGACCGGGACGGGCGCATCACCCAGGGCGGCTACTCCACCCACGTCGTCGTCACGGAAAACTTTGTAGTCCACATTCCCGACGGCCTGGGCCTGGACGTTGCCGCCCCGCTGCTCTGCGCGGGCATCACCACTTACTCACCGCTGCGTCACTGGGGCGCAGGCCCGGGCAAGAATGTGGCCGTCGTCGGTCTGGGCGGGCTCGGCCACATGGCCGTGAAGATCGCCCACGCCATGGGCGCCGATGTCACCGTGTTGTCCCAGTCGCTCAAGAAGCAGGAGGACGGCCTGCGCCTCGGCGCCGACCACTACTACGCCACGAGCGAGCCGAATACCTTCACCGAGCTCGCCGGCAGCTTCGACCTGATGATCAACACCGTCAGTGCCGCCCTTGACATCAACGCCTACCTGCAACTCCTCACGCTCGACGGCGCCCTGGTCAACGTGGGTGCCCCGGCCGAACCGCTGCCTGTCCAGGCGTCCTCTCTCATCCAGGGACGCCGGTCCTTCGCCGGCTCCGCGATCGGCGGCATCCGCGAGACCCAGGAGATGCTCGACTTCTGCGCCGAGCACGGAATCGGCGCCGAGATTGAAGTCATCCCGGCCGGGAAGATCAACGACGCCTACGAACGCGTCCTGGCCTCCGACGTTCGCTACCGCTTCGTCATCGACGCCGCCACGCTGTAGACGATGATCAGCAGGGCGGCAGATCCGCGGGCCGCCGGCCGGGGCGGACGGCCGACGCGGCCCGGGCCAGCGGGTCCGTCCGGGAGGGCACCTAGAGTTCTCCGCCGGCCGCCTTCGGGGCACCCGAGCCGTGGACGGGTCCGCCGAGGCCGCTGGCGTGACCATGATGGCCGCCGTGGCTGTGGCCGCCGCCGCGCTGTCCGGCGTCGCCCACCTCCTCGCGGACCAGGAACATCTCGACGTCGAAGAGGTTGTCCGCGCGGCGCGCGACGTTCAGGAGCGTGGACATGGACGCAACCTCCTCCACCTGCTCCTTGAGAAACCAAAGCATGAACTGTTCACCCAGGGGGTCGTTTTCCTCCCGCGCCGCGGCGAAGAGTTCCTTGATGTGGTCGGTGACCTCGACCTCTTGGGCAAGGGCCAGGAGCAGGGGTTCCTCGGCCGAGGAGAAGTCGTTCCGGACCGGATCGATCCCGGGGATGGAAATCTTAATGCCGCGGTCCAGGGCATACCGGACCATCATCATCGCGTGGTTCCGCTCCTCCAGGGACTGCCGGTAGAAGTGCTTGGCCAGCCGGGGCAGGTCCTGCCCGTCGAACCAGGCGGCAACGGCAATGTATTGCTGGGACGCGGCAAACTCAATGCCTACCTGCTTGGCGAGCAGATCGTTGAATTTTGTGGCGTTCATGGGGCGCTCCTCGAGTTGCGTTCACGGCTGAGGACCGGCGGCAGAAAGGCCCGGCTGGGCCCGGCATCGCCGGAGGGCCTACCATGAGCTTGCGCCGCTGGGGAGGCGGGCGTCAATACCCCCTTCCCGGGAGGAGTCACTCCCAGCGACTTGCGCAATTCCCGCGAACCGGGACCAGAACAATAAGGGAAACTGACAAGATTCCGAGAACCGGCACCAAAAGAATTCCGGTGGAGATCCCCATTCGATCCCCCAGCACGCCCAGTGCCGCCGGCGCCGATGCCAGCGCCAGCCCCATGCCCACGGAGGCCAACGCCGTGGCGCGGTCTGTCAGGCCATCCGAGGATTGAATCATCCTGGCCAAGGCCAAAGGATACTGCCCGGAGATCCCCAGCCCCACGATGAACAGGGCCGCCAAGGAAATCACCGCCGTCGTGGTCAGCCAGAAGACCGTGAATCCGAGGAGAGAAAGTGCGATGGCAGCCAGGAGGAGCGCATCCAGTCCCCTGGAGGCGACCAGCCGGGCGAAAACGAAGCGGCCAATCATCATGCCCGAAAGCGTCACGGTAATGGCCGCCGTGGCAAGCGGCGCGCTCAAGCCGGTTCGTTCGCTCAGAAACATGGGGGTCCACATTGTCATGGAGAACTCGATGCCAAGAAGGCAGACAAAGCAGAGCCACATGGCCCAAAACCGGGGAGACATGCGCTGGGGAGCCAGGGATCGAATTTTCCCCTGGGGAAACGATGGGGCGCGGCGCCTGGTGCCACGTGCCAGGCCGACGGATGCAAGCGCCACGGACAGGACGACGAGCACCATGAGGCCCGCCCGCCAACCCAACGCGCCGGCAGCGCCCAGTCCCAAAAACAAGGGAGCAACCAGTCCGACTCCCTGGGACACTGCCGCTCCCTCATTCAGTGCCTGCGGTCCCCTACTGCCGTGCCGGGCGGCTAGATCAGCATTTCCCGCAGCCATCAACAATGCACCCGAGAACCCGGCGACACCTATTCCCGCGAGGGTAAAAGCAAGTTGTCCGCTAAAACAGTATGAAAAGACTCCTGCGCACATTCCAAAGAGGCCCATCCAGGTGAGCGCTTCCCGCCCCCATATTGCCGTCAACCGGGCGGATACGGCTCCCGCCAAGAGAACGCCCAACCCGACGGCCGGGCCGTGCATGGCAGCCTGGGAAAGGGAAAGCCCCAAATCATCGGCCAAAAGTGACACCGTTGGCGCATAGCCGTCAATGAGGAAGGCGAAGACCCCCAACTGGCCATACCGTATCCAGGTCTTCTTGTCCCGAACCAGACCCGCCCGCCCAGGCGGGGATTGGCGGCTCGGGAGTGTCCCGAGGATTCTAGAGTTCAACATTGCCTTCTTTGATAATCTGCGGCGCCGACGAATCGACCGTCATGGAGGAGTTGCCGGACGCCGGATGCCACTTGTTCGCGTTGTCCGTCGCCGCGCGGTCCGTTGGGACCGCACGGCGACTCCGCCGTGGATTCAAGGTCGAATTAGTGTGGCGCCAGCAACATGTTCGGCTTCAAATCGGCCCAAGGACGGGCCGATTCAAAGTTGGCCGCCGCCCGCAAGACGGCGGCATCCGCGTGGTGCCGGCCAGCGATTTGAAGACCCACGGGACGGCCATCGGCGGTAAATCCCGCCGGCACGGTGATCGCCGGCGTCGTCAGCATGTTGTACGGATACGTCAGGAGCCAGCCAAGCAGTTGGCGCCGAAGTGATTCACCCGCCAACCACGGGGGCGCGAACTGCTCGAGGGGAAAGGCTGCCGTGCTCAGCGTCGGGGAGATGAGCAGGTCATAGTCGGACATGAACGAGGTAAAGGTGTCATACATGCGGCCACGGAACGCATCGGCACGGCCAATGTCAACCGCGGTAAGACTCTCCGCCTCCCGCATGATGTTGATGAGATTCTCATCGACCTGCCCCTGCATCGAGTTCCAGTCAAGGAGGTCGTAGCCACCGGCATAGGCGGGCACCCAGATTCCCTCCCACATCGCCTTTTCCGGATGCGCCCAGCCAGGGGTGGCCTCCGTGACCCGTGCACCGAGTGATTCAAAGGCCATGACGGCTTCCCGGCAGATCCGGGCGACCTCGGGGTCAACGTAGCCCAGACCCAGATCGTCGGAATAGGCGATATTCCAGCCCGTGATGTCCTTCTTGATTTCTTCGGTGTAATCAATGCCGTCCCTGGGCAGGCTCAGCGGATCCTCGGGGTCCGGTCCGGAGATGACATTCATCATCAGGGCCGCGTCGCCGATTGTCCTGGTAATGGGGCCGTGGAACACCCAGGTGTGATGCCGGCCTTCCAAGATGGACTGCGGAATTCGCCCCAGCGAGGGCTTAAGCCCGACGACGCCGCACAGGGATGCCGGAATGCGAACGGATCCTGCCCCGTCGCCTCCCTCGGCGAGGGGGCCCAGCCCGGCGGCAACGGCGGCGGCGGCACCGCCGCTGGATCCGCCGGGCGTGTAGCCGTGCTTCCATGGGTTGTGCGTGGGACCATACAGGTGTCCGTCCGTGCCACCGTAATAGCCGCTCTCCGGCGAGTTGGTCTTACCGAGAAACAACCCCCCTGCGGCCTTCATGCGTCGGACGAGGGCGGCGTCGCGGCTGCCCACCTTGTCCCGCAGGGGCAGCAGGCCGGCGGTCAACGGCAGGTCCTTCATCGGCGTGAGCACCTTGATGGAAAACGGAACGCCGTGGAGTGGGCCCAACTCCTCCCCTGCCGCCTGCTTCGCGTCGAGGTCCGCCGCGTCGGCCAGGATCTGGTCTCGCTCGTAGCTAACGAAGGCATTGAGCACCGGATTGACGTTTTCGATGCGGTCGGCCATGACCGCGGCAACGTCGGTTGAAGCGAGTTCACCGTCCTTCACGGCAGCCGCCAGGCTTGTCGCCGGAAGCCAGCTAAGTTCTTCACTGTTCATTTCTTGTCCTGTCTGCTCGTGCGGGAGCCGGGTCCTAGACTTTGAGCTGAAGCTGTTGCGCCAGCTCCTCGGCAGCGGAAATCACGTCATCCTGCCAGGGCTTGAGGCTGTGGGCCGGCGAGCCCTCAAAGAGGTCGCTGAACGCGTCCTGAACTCCCGTCTGGCTCCCGGAGAGTGCCTCCAGGACGGCCAGGCCACAGAAAGGCACGTAGACCGGTGAATATCCGCCTTCGTGGGAGAACACCACCCGTCCCTCGCACACCTCCTCGGCAATGGAGACCAGCTCGGTGGCCATGTCCCGGTAGCCGGAGGCCGTGACGGCCATTCTGCCCAGCGGATCCGCCGCGCTTGCATCAAATCCGCTCGATACCATGATGAGCTGGGGCTGGAAGGCCCGGATGGCCGGGCCGGCGACGCGTTGGATGGCGTCGGTGTAGGCGCCGTTTCCGCACCCGGCGGGCAGCGGCACATTGATACATGTTCCGTGTGCCGCGCCGTCCCCACGCTCCGCCAGGGTGCCCGAATCCGCCGGGAAGAGAAATTCCTGGTGAATCGAAATCGTCAGCACGTTGGGATCGCTGTAATAGATGTCCTGGGCGCCGTTGCCGTGGTGCACGTCGTAGTCGACGATGGCGATCCGTTCGATGTTGTGCACGGCGCGGGCATATTCAATGGCGACGGATACGTTGCTGAAGATGCAGTATCCCTTGCCGGAGTCCCGGACGGCATGATGCCCGGGAGGCCGCACCAGCGCATACGCGTTGTCAACCGTGCCATTGAGTACCGCCTCGGTCGCCGCAATGGTGCCCCCGGCGGCGAGGAGCGCGATCTCAAAGGATCCTTTCCCGAACGGTGTCCAGCCATCTCCTCCGTCGCCGCCGTGCTTTTCGCTGTCGGACTTGATGCGCGCAACGTAATCGGGCGTGTGGATCCGCAGCACGTCCTCTTCCGTGGCGGGTCGCGCCGGGATTTTGACGAGATCATCAATCAGCCCGGAGACCTCCACGAGGGATGCCATCCTGGTCTTTGATTCGGGACTTTCAAAGTTGAGATAGGGCTGGACCGGGCCGCCGGCCGGGATCACGCCCGCATGAGTCCCGGTGTCGTGCCATGCATAGAGTTCGTGCCAAATGTAGCCGGTGCGTCGCATTCTGCTAATTCCTTTCAGATCCGACGGAGGATTCCGCCAGGGGTCGGTGCGCAGACTCGTCCGCGGCGGGTGATTCTCGAAGATGATCGAACAACTGCTTGACCCTGTCTTGTTCGGCCAATGGCTGGCGGATGGCAAAGGCACAAATAACATAGACCAGGGCATTGACGACGAGGGCGGCGACTCCCGAGGTGAGTCCCCCGAGCCATGGGATGGACACAGGATAGAACCACTGCAGAACGCAGGCGGTCGCGAAGCCGGTGAGCATCGAGGCGGTTGCGGAAACCGCGTTGCCGCGCCGCCAGAAGATGCCAAAGAAAAGCGTGGGAGCCAGCTGCACGATTCCCTGGTAGGAAACGAGGGCGAGCACCACGAGGCCGCCGGAGACGTTCTTGAGGGCCAGCGCCCCGAGGGCGGAGATGACGGTCAGGGCTCCCACGACGATCTTCGCGCTCTTGGGATCGTCGAGCCGCTTTGCCCGGCCGACCCCGATCACATCGTTGGCCGCCTGGGTTCCCAGGGCCTGCAGGTTTGCCCCGATATTCCCCATCGTCGCGGCGAGGACGCAGATGCCGGCGAATGTCACCATGAGGACACCGCCAACGCCGGAGACGATGAACCACACATCATCGGGGGCGTCCTTGACCCCGGGATAGCTGGAGGCAAGCAGCGAAAGAAGCAACAGGGAGCTGCCGAAGATCAGCAGCAGGGGCGCTGCCTGGACCGCCGATTGTTTGATGGTCTTCGTGTTTTTGGCGCTGAAAAGTCGAACGAAGATATCGGGCCAGCACCAACCGCCCAGGGCGCCGGTCAGGACGATGGCGAAGAAGTACAGCCCGCCAAGTTCGCTGGTGGGGCCCGGGAGGTGGAAGTGGGCGGGGTCGACCTGGGCGAATCCGTGGCCGTTCGTCACAAGCCAGACGAGCAGTCCGAGGATGGCGAAGGTGCCCAGAATGTAGGCGAAGATCCCCTGCACCATGTCGCTGATGACAATGCCGCGCATGCCGAACTTGATGGTCCAGATCTGGCGGGCGGAAATGACGATGACGCCGATCACGATCGCGGCGGCCGCCCCGACGGAGCCGAAGGACAGGTACCTAAAGACCAGTCCGAGGGATTGCATGCCAAGGATGATCCAGGGGACCGTGGCGACAATGCCGATCAGGGCGGCAATGACCCTGACGGGCTTGGAGTTGTATCGCAGGCCCAAGAGGTCCGCTTGGGTCCTGATGTCAAACTTCTTACCCCAAACATGCACCGGCTTGGCCAGGAAGAACATCACCACGACCGCCAGGAGCGAGTAGTGAAGGACGTAGAATCCGATGACGCCGGCACCGGCGGCGAGGCCAGCAAAGGAAATGAATATCGTCCCGGGAAACCAGGTATTCACAAATGCCATGGTGCTGAAGATGGACCCGAAGGAGCGTCCGCCCGTGGCGTAGTCGCTGAAGGAAACCTCCTTACGCTTGGTTCTTTCCAGCACAAAGACGATGAGTCCGAAGAATAGTGCTATTCCGCCATACCCGATCAGCATGTCCATGTCAGGACTCCTTTTGCTTTTTGTCCAGGGCGGCCATGACGAACAGGGAAAGCACAACCCACACGGCTGATCCCAGGACGTAGGCGACCGACATTGTCGGGGATCCACTGGTCAAGGACCAGTGAAGTGTGGGAAACAAGACGACGATGATGTCCAAGACGATCAGAACACCGATCACCCGCTTCGCATGTTGATTTTCAACCATATTCGGTCCTCCGGACTGTGGGCGTCGCCGCCCAAATCGATTGCTGGAACGTTCCAGCTCGCTCTAGTATTGGTGTGATGCACGTCTCATGTCAAGGGATAGAGATTTATGACGGCAGGGTGTCCGGAGCCGGTTTTGGACGTCCACGGGAAGGGCCGTCGCGTGTGAGAGCATCTGACTTAGGGAAGTATGATGCCGAAGGGGTCCCAGCCATGACCAGAGCAGTGACGATCGTTGACATTGCGCGCGCCTTGGACCTGTCCAAGAGCACTGTTTCGAGTGCCCTGACGGGCCAGGGCAGATCGTCCGAGGCCACCCGACGGCGCGTCGTCGAAGCCGCGGCCCGCATGGGCTATGTGACAAATCGTGCGGCCAGGCAGCTGCGGGTACAGAGTACGGGTGCCTGGGGACTCTATATTCCGGCGCAGGTGCGCATGCAGTCGTTCTACATGCAGTTCACCTTTGGTGTGGTTGATGAGGCGGCAGCCCTGGGGTATGACGTGACGCTCTTTGGCCGGACGTCAGAGCCGACCCAAAAGATGGGTCCGCAGATCGACGGGGCCATTGTTGCGGACCCGCTCCCCGACGACCCCGTCATTGAACGCCTTGCCCGGACCGGTGTTCCCCTGGTCACGGGCGGACCGATGCGCGGGTCCAACAGTCGGCTGGCGGACGGGGTCATTGAGGTGGACAACTACAAGATGGGAAGGCAGGTTCTCGATCAACTGGTGCGCCTGGGTGCCCGGCTGCCGGCCCTGATGGCACCGGACGCCATGTTCGACTCCCCCTGGGCAGGCGATGTCCGGGATACCTATTTGGCGTGGTGTGAGGACCATCGAATTGAACCGAAATTGGCCACGATTGCGGTCTCTCCCACCTCCCAGGACCTGGACTCGGCGGTCCGACGCCTGATCACCGATTCCAGCATTGACGCCCTGGTCTGCGCACCACAGGGTTTGGCAGGACGCTCCCAGCCCATTCTTGAATCGCTGGGCTACAAGATAGGAAAAGAGTTTCATTTGGCGGCGCTTGTCGGTGACCCGGCGACGGAATTGATGAACGAGAAGATTACCGCGTTGGATCTCACCCCGTTCGAGTTTGGACGGGAGGCCGCCCGGATGATGGAAGAAATCCTTCAGTCCGGTGCGACCATACGGCTCCACAAATTCCACGAGGCCCATCTGCGACCGGCTGTTGCCGCAGCAGACACCAGCGGAACTACAATGTGACCCCGTCGGCATAGACGAGCCGCGGCACCGGCGACGAGCTCGCCCCGGGCGTCGTCGGATCGGCGTCGAGCAGCTCGTGTTCCTCGACCAGCACCCGCCATAGCGACTCCGTGCCTCCGGGCCGGCGCAGCCCCGGGTAGCCGGCCGCATCCCCCGCCGGGGTCCCGGCGTTCGCGGGCAGCACCACCGACCCGGTCCAGGTGGCCCGGCAACCCCCGGTCTCCTGGACGCTTACGGCCAACAAAAGCGCGCTGGAGACCGTCTCCCATTCCAGGTCGCCCGCCCCCGGGGCCCGGCTTTGCACGGTGGCGCGCACCGTGCGCGACTGCTGCAGCCGCGAGGCCCGCGTGGCGGCATCGCCGGTCGGGCTGTCCGCGCTGAGCTGCTCCCCCGGAAGCTCCGGTGCGCCGTGCGGATCCCAGCGCAGCCAGCTGACCACGCCCGTCAGCGTCACCTGCACGTGCCGCGCGTCCGGCCGGCTCACCGTCAGCGTCCGGGTGGGCAGCGGCTGCACCCAGCCGGACAGCGCGACCGGCGAAAGCTCGCTCCCGGGGATCGAGTGCGGCTGGTACCGGGCCACCGCGAGGCGCACGAACGGCCACAGCGCCGGCGTCTCGGCCACGGCCACGTCCACGAACCAGCGGCCCGACTGCTCGTCGTACTCCGGCCGGTACCCCAGCACCCGCACGGCGGGGTGGTTGCGGACGTCCCGCAAGGGAAGGGACGCGGCGACGGCGACCGGGTTGCCCGGCGCGTCCGGCCACCCGCGGTCGCGCCCGCCCTGCACTTCGCCGCCGAGCGGCGGCGAGATGCCCACACTCCCGGCCGCCGCCGTCTCCATCACGTCCAGCACCAACTGGTCGACCGTGAGCAGCGGGGGCACGGTCGGGGACGTCGTGCCGCCGCCGTGCTGGACGATCGGGTCGGCTCCCCACAGGCTCGTCGCCCCGTCCGGCGCCTGCTCGGCCTTCGGCTGGCGGGTCCACGAGCCGTCCGGCTGTTCCACCCACTCGTCGGGGTCGAACACGAGCACCCCCAGCAGCTCGCCGTCACCGGAGGAGAACCACGGGCGCGCCAGCCACAGGCGCACCCCGGAGCGCCGCACCTGCCGCCACGCGAACGGCTCCTCCGGCTCGGTCTCCTCCTCCCAGCGCAGCAGCGGCACCGCATCCAGCACCAGCGGCGCGGCCGGCCGGGCCGAAGAGGGAATCTCGAGCACCACCGGCTCACCGGCGAGCGCCGGGTCCCCCGGTTCGGGCACGTGCGCGAAATACTCCGCGTACCGCGTCGTCCCGGACGGCACATACGTGACGCGCCGGTGGTGCGTGTCCTTGAACGTCTGGAGCATGCGGTGGAAGCCCAGGGGGCCGAGCGCCTGCGCCAACGCGCCGGTGGGCTGGAAGTCGTACAGGAACAGCACCCCGGTCCGCTCCCGTTCGGCGACGGCGGAGCGCACCACGACGTCGGACCTGGTCACCTCCTGCGGACCGGGGGCCGAGACGTCGTCGACCGTCTCGGTCCACTCCGCGCGCACCAGCAGCGTGTCCGTGCTGGAGCCGTGCACGTCGACGAGTCCGGTGAGCGCCACAACCGGGCGCCCGGGCGGGCGCAGGAACACCTCCAGCGCCCGCAACTGCGGCGCCCGAACCGGTGCGGGCACGGCATGGACCAGCCGCAGCTCCGTCGACGGGGTCAGCCACCAGGTCCAGCCGGAGGACGCCGCGCGCATGAGCGCGGCCGCGGCCACGACCTCGTCGACGGTGTACCCGTCCGCGGGGTCGGCGACGCTGGCCAGGTGCGAGCGCCACAGCCCGAACTGCTCCAACGCCGGCGTCTCCAGGGTGCTCGAGACCGCGACGCGCACCTGCTCGCCCGGCGGGAGCGCCACGTGGATTTCGTGGCCGGCCACCCGGGCGTCCAGCACGTCCCCGCGCTCCAGGATGAGCCGCAGCGGCTGCAGTGACGGCCACGTCCCCGGGTAGGGCACCGTGACGGCCTGCAGGGCGCGCGGCTCCGCCAGCATGTGCGGTGCGCCCGCCTCGTAGAACACCAGCGAGACGCCGCTCGCGTGGGGGTCGGGCAGGTACGGCAGGCGCAGCGCGTCGGTGTCGTGCACGACGTACTGGCCCTCACCGATGGGCCGGCCGCGATCGGCGGTGATCTGGTCCAGGGTGGCCCGGTGCGTCGAGCCGGTGTCCGCGCCGGGCCGGTCCTTGAGGGCGATCCCGGGCTGCTCGTCCGTGCCGCGGGGGTCGGTGAGGCTGGGCGCGAACCTATCCAGCAGCGTGCCCCGCTCCGCCAGCGCGACGGCGTACAGCCGGCGGATCTCGGCGGCGTCGCCGGTGCCGATGGCGGCGTCGAACATCCCGGCGGCCTCGGCCTCCAGCTGGGTCGCCTTGGGCGGGGCAATGTGCCGTTCGGATGTGGGCCGGGCGTCCGGCCCGTCCTCCCCTTCTGCGTCGTCCGCAGGGGCACCGCTGCGCACGACCAGGTGGGCGGGCTGCTCCCCCGTGCCGAACTCCTGCCGGGCCACGAACGCGGGCGAGGGGATCGGCTCCCAGCGCAGGTACGGCCGCGGGGCGGTGACGATCCCCCGGGTGGCCAGGCGCAGGGCGTCGGGCAGCTGCAGGTCGTCGTTGCGGGCGAGGGTTGCCAAGTCGCCGGCGTCGACGCCCAGCTGGGGCCGGGCGCGCAGCGTCTCGCCCGACGCGGCGAGGACGCGCGAGGCGGCGGCCAGCTCGTCGAAGAGGCGTTGGGCCGGCGCGGCCGCCCGGGGCGTCGCCGCGCGGGCAACCAGGTCCGCCAGCGTCGCGTCGAGGCGGGCGTCGCCGGAGCGCAGCTCCTCGGGCAGCCCGAGGAACTCGGGCGCGGGTCCGGCCGTTTGCAGGTGCTCGAGGACGGCCGCCCGGCGCGCCGCGGCCACGCCGGCGCGGTCCCGCCGCCGGTAGCCGGCCCGGAGCCGGTCCAGGTGCGTG
>NZ_JBFREA010000024.1:0-80075 GCF_052114065.1 Specibacter sp. RAF43
GCGCCGATGGTACTGCATTCGTGAGGATGTGGGAGAGTAGGACACCGCCGGACAACACCCCAGGGTCGAGGCCCCCACCACCGTGGGGGCCTCCCCACCTTTAACCCCCCAAACACACCCCAAGCCGCGAGGCCCGGGGCCGGCCGAGTTCGCTCCACCAAATGTCGAGGCGATGGGCAGGATGCGCCGGGTAAGCTTGGACGATGCCCAGCCTCTTTTCGCACGCCTCAGATTCAATGGATGACCGTTCCCACACGTCAATTGATGTCTCAGCAACGGTAACCATTGCTGCTTCG
This sequence comes from Specibacter sp. RAF43, assembly GCF_052114065.1. Classification (NCBI taxonomy): domain Bacteria; kingdom Bacillati; phylum Actinomycetota; class Actinomycetes; order Micrococcales; family Micrococcaceae; genus Specibacter; species Specibacter sp. RAF43. Next base: position 297 of record NZ_JBFREA010000024.1, read on the forward strand.
ATTGAGGATGCCTTCGACGGGTTTACCGAAGGCATTCATCTTTGGTGGCCGGTAGAGTCGCAGAGCATTTTCGGCGGGGAGTCGTACGTGGTATTCAGCGATCAGCTATTGCTGGAGGAATCGGACGCCGGGGATGTGCGGCCGTGGGCAGAGGTTGATGAGTGGGTCAGGCCGGAGTCGATTGCCATGCGGTGGGTGCTCGATCCGGATCCCCGGGCGCAAAGCAGCGTTCGGGTGTCTTTTTCAGCTGGCGGGGCGGAGCGCTCTACGGTTTCCGTTCGGCAGCAAAGATCCTCTACCAATCCTGGTCGTGGCGGCTTTGTTTGGGATTGGTCACTTATCTTGTCCAGATACGCCAGATACATGGGTGGGAGCGTCGGGCTCGACTAGACTTGAGGATGGGCTGGAGTGCCCAGGGAATTCTTGCAGTGGAAGATCAATAGTGAAGAGCGGCTGTTACTGTGCCAGTTGGTGCGCTCAAAGGTTTAGGAGTCGGCATGGCTGAGTATCACGGTAACAACCACGGGGGCAATTCCCAAGGACGCAATGGGGGATTCAACGGAGGACGAGACCGGGACGGCCAGGGGAGTCGTCCCACCGGGGCCGGCTCTGCCCGCTTCGGTGACGACCGTCCGTCGGCTGAACGGGACAACCGTGAGAACCGTAAGCCCTATGGCGGCCGACCCGGCCGCAGCGGCGGCGACAGGCCAGTCGGGAATCGAGATGACCGTCCGTTCAGGGCGGCAGACCGTCCGCTGGTCAACGGCCGTCGTGAAGACCGCAAGCCCTATGGTGACCGTCCGGCCCGCCCCTACGGTGACGACCGTCCGGCCCGCGGCGGCGGCGACCGCCCGTATGGTGACCGTCCGGCTCGTGATGAGCGCAAGCCTTACGGTGATCGTCCGGCACGCCCGTATGGTGACCGTCCGGCTCGTGATGAGCGCAAGCCTTACGGTGACCGTCCGGCACGCCCGTATGGTGACCGTCCGGCCCGTGACGAGCGCAAGCCTTACGGTGATCGTCCGGCACGCCCGTATGGTGACCGTCCGGCCCGTGACGAGCGCAAGCCTTACGGTGATCGCCCGGCACGCCCCTATGGTGACCGTCCGGCCCGTGACGAGCGCAAGCCTTACGGTGATCGCCCGGCACGCCCCTATGGTGACCGTCCGGCCCGTGACGAGCGCAAGCCTTATGGTGATCGCCCGGCACGCCCGTATGGTGACCGTCCCGCCCGTGACGAGCGCAAGCCTTACGGTGATCGCCCGGCCCGCCCTTTCGGTGACCGACCGTCCCGCAGCGGCGGGGACCGCCCGTACGGTGACCGTCCGGCCCGTGACGAGCGCAAGCCTTACGGTGATCGCCCGGCACGCCCCTATGGTGACCGCGACGAGCGCAAGCCGTACGGTGACCGTCCGGCCCGCGACGAGCGCAAGCCTTACGGTGATCGCCCGGCACGCCCCTATGGCGACCGCGACGAGCGCAAGCCGTACGGTGACCGTCCGGCCCGCAGCGGCGGAGACCGCCCGTACGGTGACCGTCCGGCCCGTGACGAGCGCAAGCCTTACGGCGACCGTCCGGCACGCCCCTATGGCGACCGCGACAACCGCGGCGGCGACCATGGGCATACCGGACCCCGCGTGGCACCGCCGCGCAATGCCGGGGACCTGCGCAGCTCCAACCGCCCGGACCGCGACCGTTCGCCGGAGATCGACCGGGACGTTACGGGGGAAGAACTGGACAAGGTAACCCGTGCCCAGCTGCGCATCCTGGATTCGCGCAACAATGAATGGGTTTCCAAGCACCTGGTGATGGCCGGGCGACTCATCGACTTCGAGCCGGAGCTTGCCTTCGAGCACGCCTTGGCGGCGAGCCGCCGCGGCGGACGCCTGGCCTGCGTCCGCGAAGCCGTCGCCATGACCGCCTACGCCGCCGGGAATTACGCCGAGGCGTTGCGTGAATTGCGCACGTACCGTCGCATCAGCGGCTCCAACGTCCACCTTCCGCTCATGGCGGACTGTGAGCGCGGACTGGGCCGGCCCGACCGCGCCCTGGACCTGATCAAATCCGAGGACGCGTCGTCGCTGGACCTCGCGGGCAAGGTTGAGTTGGCCATCGTGGAGTCCGGCGCCCGCGGCGACCTGGGCGACTATGACGCAGCCCTCTCGGCCCTGGAGATCCCGCAACTGGACATCAACCGCGCGTTCTCCTTCAGCCCCCGCCTGTTCCGCGCCTACGGCATCGCCCTGCGCGCCGCCGGACGCAAGGCCGAGGCCAAGACCTGGGAGCACCGGGCCGGTGTGGCCGAGGAGGCGCTGGGCATCGAGGACGACACCGATTCCTTGATCATCGACCTTGGCGCTGACGACGACGAGGACGGCGTGGAGGTTCGGCCCCGGACCCGCGTCTCGGACGTCATGGACGCCTCCGACGCCGGAGCGCCGGCCGCCGCTGAAAGCGTTGCGGCCCTCGACGCAGAGCCGGGCAAGGGGCATGACGTGCCGGAAGTGGACGACGCCGAGTCCGACTACTTCGAATCCGACGACGCCGAGTCGGACATTGACAGTGCCGAGGACGATCTCGATCAGGCGGTCGGGGAACCGGATACCGACGCTCAGCGCGACGACGACGCCGTCCAGCACGACGGCCCGCTCGAGTCCAGCGATCACCAGGGGAACTAGCGAATTGGTGTCGGAAACACTGCTCAGCCGGTTCGACGCCGTCCTGGCCGATCTGGACGGCGTCGTATACGCCGGCCAGCACGCCATCCCGGGTGCGGTCGAGGCCCTGACCGCACTGGCGGACCATGGCGTAAAACTGGGGTACGTGACGAACAACGCGTCGCGCACCCCGGCCCATGTGGCGGCGCACCTGCGGGAGCTGGGCGCCCCCGCCGCGGACGACCAGGTGGTCAGCTCGGCCCAGGCCGGAGCCGCCCTGCTGGCGGAGAAATTCCCGGCCGGCAGCACCGTTCTGGTGATCGGCAGCGGCGCGCTGGCCCGCGAGATCGAGCTGGTGGGTATGACGGTTGTCAACGGCGCCCAGGACCGGCCCGACGTCGTCATCCAGGGTTTTGACCCCGACCTGGGCTGGGCGGACCTGGCCGAGGCCGCGTACGCCGTCAACGCCGGCGCCGCCTGGATCGCCACCAACACGGACCTGACCATTCCACGCGACCGGGGGATCGCCCCGGGCAACGGGGCGCTGGTCGCGGCGGTGCGCACCGCCGTCGGGCAGGACCCGCTGGTGGCCGGCAAGCCGGCGGCGCCGCTGTTCCACACCGCCGCTGGCCGCTTGGGCGCGAGCGCCCCTCTGGTGGTGGGCGACCGCCTGGATACGGATATCCTCGGCGGCAACAACGCCGGCATGGCCACCGCGCTCGTGCTCACGGGCGTGGACTCCGGCGAGACCGCGCTGAGGGCGCGCACCGCCGAACGCCCGGACTTCATCCTCGAGACCCTCGCCGACTTGTACCAGCCCTATCCTGCGATCACGGTCGCGGACGGCGTTTTCACGTGCGGTGACGTGTCGGCCACGGTCGAGCACGGAACCGTCACCGTGACCACGCCGCAACCCGGTGGGATCAATGCCTGGCGCGCCATCTGCGCCGCCTGGTGGGCGGCGGTGCCGGAGTCGGACACGGCGACCGACCCCCGGCTGGAGTGGCAGCGCGCCGTGACGTTGATCGGGGGGGCGGAGACCGGTGAGTGATCACGCGGCCGTGCCGCCGACCAACGCGTCGCCCACGGGGGACCCTGCCGTGGACGCCATCGTCGCCCGCGCGGCACAGGCCGCCACGCGCCCGACCCAAGAGCACAACCCCCTGTACGCCGGGCTCGCCGATGCCCTCCAGGAAGAGCTCGACGCCGACCCCGACGCCGACCCCGACGCCGGCCTGCCGGACGGCACCGCATGAACCGCCTGGATGCGGAACTTGTCACCCGGGGACTGGCCCGCTCCCGGACACTGGCCGCCACCCTGATCAAGGCCGGCCGTGTGACGGTGGACGGCAAGCCCGCGGCCAAGGCCTCACAGCGGGCGGACGCAGACATGGTCATCGAGGTGGGTGCGGCAGGTGAGCCCGAGTACGTCTCCCGCGCCGGGCACAAGTTGGCGGGGGCGCTGGCCCACTTCCCCCAGGTGAGGGTGGCCGGCCAACGCTGCTTTGACGCCGGCGCGTCCACCGGCGGGTTCACCGACGTGCTGCTGCGCCACGGCGCCGCCCGGGTGGCCGCCGTCGACGTCGGCCACGGCCAAATGGTCCAGGCATTGCGGCAGGACCCCCGCGTGGACGTGTATGAGGGCGTCAACATCCGTTACCAGCAACCGGAGGATATCGGCGGGCCGGCCGACCTGACCGTCTGTGACCTTTCCTTCATCTCCCTGACCATGGTGATGGTGCCGCTGACGCAGGCAACACGCCCGGGCGGGAATCTTTTGCTCATGGTGAAACCCCAGTTCGAGGTGGGCCGGGAGCGGCTGGCGCGCACCGGCGTCGTCAGTTCCGAGAATGAACGACGGCGCGCCGTCGCCCAGGTGGCGCAGGCGGCGGTCGCGGCGGGACTGTCGTTGCGGGGGCTGGGGGTCAGCCAACTGCCCGGCCAGGACGGTAATGTTGAGTATTTTCTGTGGGCCAGCCGGGAACTGTCGGCGCAGGCACCTAAGATCGAAGAACAGGCAAGGGCCGTGGAAGGGTTGCTGGCGCAGCTCTGGCCCTGATGAACTTGACCCAGCCCACCATTGGCACCCGGCCGGATTGACGAGGAAGCGGAACACATGACACGGCGCGTCTTGATTCTTGCCCACACCGGGCGCGAGGAATCGATGATTGCTGCGCTCGAGGCCTGCGTGCAACTCCACGCCAACAACATCGTGCCGGTCATGTATGCCGAGGAGCTGGCGGACATGACCGGGTACCTGGGGGTCTCGGACGTCAGCATGGAGATCTTGGACCGCGACGTCACCTTGGCCGACGTCGAGCTGGTCATGGTGCTCGGCGGCGACGGGACCATCTTGCGCGCCGCCGAGCTGGTCCGCGACTACGACGTCCCGCTGTTGGGCGTGAACCTGGGCCACGTGGGCTTCCTGGCCGAAAGTGAACGCGCCGACCTCATCCAAACCGTTGACTGGGTGGTCCGGCGCGAATACTCCGTGGAGGAGCGCATGACCCTGGACGTCACGGTCCGGGTCAAGGGCAAGGTCGTGGCGCACACCTGGGCGCTGAACGAGGTGGCCCTGGAAAAGGGCAACCGCGAACGCATGATTGAGGTGGTCACCGAAGTCGACGGGCGTCCGCTGAGCTCCTTTGGCTGCGACGGTGTCGTGATGGCCACCCCCACAGGCTCCACCGCCTACGCGTTCTCCGCCGGCGGCCCGGTCGTGTGGCCCGAGGTGGAGGCACTGCTGATGGTCCCGATCAGTGCCCACGCCCTTTTTGCCAAGCCGCTGGTCGTGGCGCCCACCTCCACGCTCGCGGTGGAGGTCCTCACCCGCAACGGCGCCTACGGGGTGATCTGGTGTGACGGGCGGCGCACCGTGGACCTGCTGCCCGGCGCCCGCATCGAGGTCACGCGCTCCAACCAGCCGGTCAAGCTCGCCCGCACCCAGGCGTCGCCGTTCTCCGAGCGCCTGGTGCGCAAGTTTGAGCTGCCGGTACAGGGCTGGCGCGGGCCCTCCGGGGACGAGTCCGTGGCACCCACCACCCAGCTGCCCATCATCGCCCCGCCGCGGCCAAAAACGCAGCCGGACGGCCCGCACGCCGGCCCGGTCCCGCTCGTGCCCGACCTCATGGCCGCCCCGGACGGCGCCGCGGACGGGGGGTGGCCAAACCATGATTGAGGAAATCCGCATTCGCGACCTTGGCGTCATTTCCGAGGCCACCTTGCCCCTCGGCCCGGGCCTGAGCGTCGTCAGCGGCGAGACCGGCGCCGGAAAGACCATGGTGGTGACCGCCGTCGGACTGCTCCTGGGCAACCGGGCCGACGCCGGGGCCGTGCGTACCGGGGCGAAATCGGCGTCCGCCGAGGCAACGCTGACCCTGCCGGCCGGCCACGCCGCCCTGAGCCGGGCCCTGGAGGCCGGCGCGGACATTGACGAGTTCGACGGCGGCGCGGAGCTGATCCTGGCCCGCACGGTGGGTGCCGACGGGCGCAGCCGGGCCCATGTGGGCGGGCGCAGTGCGCCCGTGGGGGTGCTGACCGAGCTGGGGGAGACCCTCGTGGCGGTGCACGGGCAGTCGGATCAGATCCGGCTCAAGGGCGCCTCGGCGCAGCGGGAGGCGCTGGACAAGTTTGCCGCGGAGGCGGAAAAGTCCTTTTCGACCCGCCTGGCCGCCTACCGGGCCGTTTTTGAGCGGTGGCGCGAGGCCCGGGCGGAGCTGGAACTGTTGCGCACCTCCAGCCGGGAACGGTTGCGCGAGGCCGAGTCGCTGGCCACCGCCCTGGCGGAGATCCAGGCCGTGGACCCGCAGCCGGGCGAGGACGAGGCACTCAAGGCCGAGGCCATCAAGCTGGGCAATGTCGAGGAACTGCGCAAGGCCTCCCTTGGCGCGCACGAGGCACTCATCGCCGAGGACTACGGGGAGGGCCCGGACGCCGTGACCCTCGTCGATGCGGCCAGGCGGCTGCTGGAGGCCGTGGCCGACTCCGACGACGAGCTCGCCGAGACCTCCAAGCGCATCTCCGAGGTGGGCTACCTGCTCGCCGACATCGCCCGGGACCTGGTCGGTTACGCGACCTCGCTCGACTCCGAGGGGCCCGGCCGGCTGGCTGAGGTGGAGGACCGTCGCGGCGAACTGGCGGTCTTGGTGCGCAAGTACGCACCCAGCATTGACGAGGTCTTGCAATGGGCCGCGGCGTCGCAGCTCCGGCTGGATGAACTGGCGGATGATTCCGGCCGCATCGAGCTCCTCGAAGCCGAGGTGGCCGACGCCCTGGCGGAACTGGCGGCGCTGGCCGCCGACGTCACCAGGCTGCGCCGCTCCGCCGCGGACAAGCTCTCCCGCCAAGTCAGCGCCGAACTGAAGGCGCTGGCCATGCCCGACGCCAGGCTGGTCATCGAACTGGCCGCCGCGGAGCGCGGCATCCACGGGGCGGACGATATTTCCTTCCTGCTGCAGCCGCACGCCGGCTCCCAGCCCCGCCCGCTGGGGAAGGGCGCCTCCGGTGGTGAGCTCTCCCGCGTCATGTTGGCGCTGGAAGTGGTGCTGGCCGCCGTCGACCCCGTGCCGACCTTCGTCTTCGACGAGGTCGACTCGGGCGTGGGAGGCAAGGCCGCCGTCGAGATCGGGCGGCGCCTGGCCATGCTGGCCCGCCACGTGCAGGTCCTGGTCGTCACGCACCTGCCACAGGTGGCCGCGTTTGCCGACCAGCACATCCTGGTCACCAAGAGCTCCGTGAACAACCGCTCAGGGGGCGGCATCACCACCAGCAACGTCCGGCTGCTCAATGATGAAGAGCGTGTCAGGGAACTGGCCCGCATGCTGGCAGGACAGGAGGAATCCGCGACCGCGCAGGCCCACGCCAAGGAACTGTTGGCCGGCGCCCGGCGAACTTCACCGTAGCGACTCCGCATATCCCGTGACCGGCCGGCTACGCGGCGGCGGTCCGCTGACGAATATTGGCTCATTAGATGATAGGCTCGAATTCCGTGGTGCAACGATCAAATTCCCGGTTCAGTGGTCAGTCCAAGACGACCAAACACATCTTCGTCACCGGTGGTGTCGCGTCCTCGCTCGGTAAGGGGTTGACGGCGTCCAGCCTCGGTCACCTGCTTCGTGCACGCGGCCTCTCGGTGACCATGCAAAAGCTCGATCCCTATCTCAATGTGGATCCTGGCACAATGAATCCCTTCCAGCACGGTGAAGTCTTCGTCACTGATGACGGCGCCGAAACCGACCTCGACATTGGCCACTACGAGCGCTTCCTCGACGAAAACCTTGAAGGCTCCGCCAACGTCACCACCGGCCAGGTGTACTCCACCGTCATCGCCAAGGAACGCCGCGGCGAATACCTCGGGGACACCGTCCAGGTCATCCCGCACATCACCGACGAGATCAAGCGCCGGATGCGCCTGCCCTCGGAGGCCAAGAACGCCCCCGACGTCATCATCACCGAAATTGGCGGCACCGTCGGGGACATCGAGTCCCAGCCGTTCCTGGAATCCGCCCGCCAGGTGCGCCAGGACGTGGGCCGGACCAACGTGTTCTTCGTGCATGTCTCCCTGGTGCCCTACATTGGCCCGTCGCACGAACTCAAGACCAAGCCCACGCAGCACTCCGTCGCCGCGCTGCGGTCCCTGGGCATCGCCCCGGACGCCATCATCCTGCGCTCGGACCGGAACCTGCCGGACGCCATGCGCGCCAAGATCGGCCGCGCCTGCGACGTGGACCTCGACGCCGTGATCGGCTGCCCCGACGCCCCGAGCATCTACGACATCCCCAAGACGCTGCACGCGCAGGGCCTGGACTCGTACATTGTCCGGGCCCTGGACCTGCCGTTCAAGGACGTCAACTGGACCAAGTGGGACAAGCTCCTGGAAGCGGTCCACAATCCGCTGCACAACATCGAGATTGCCTTGGTGGGCAAGTACATCGACCTGCCCGACGCCTACCTGTCCGTGACCGAGGCCCTGCGTGCCGGCGGGTTTGCCAACAGCACGAAGGTCGCCATCCGCTGGGTCCCCTCCGACGACTGTGCCACGGAAGCCGGGGCGCTGAAGGCGTTGGCCGACGTCGACGCGATTTGCGTGCCCGGCGGCTTCGGCATCCGCGGCCTGGAGGGCAAGCTCGGCGCCCTCAAGTACGCCCGGGAAAACCAGGTCCCCACCCTTGGGCTGTGCCTTGGCCTGCAGTGCATGGTCATCGAGTACGCGCGCAATGTGGTCGGCCTGGAAGGGGCATCGTCCTCCGAGTTCGACGACGACCCCACCTACCCGGTCATCGCCACGATGGAGGAGCAGCTGGACATTGTGGACGGCAAGGGCGACCTGGGCGGCACGATGCGCCTGGGCCTGTACCCGGCCGTCCTGGCCGAGGGTTCGGTCATCGCCGAAACCTACGGCACCACCGACGTTTCCGAACGCCACCGGCACCGCTATGAGGTCAACAACAAGTACCGCGACCAACTCGCGGCCGCGGGCCTGGTCTTTTCCGGCACGTCCCCGGACGGCAAGCTGGTGGAGTATGTGGAACTGCCGCGCGAGGTCCACCCGTACTACGTCTCCACGCAGGCCCACCCGGAACTGAGCTCACGGCCCACCCGCCCGCACCCGCTCTTTGCCGGCCTGGTGGCCGCCGCCCTGGAGCGCCAAAACGCCACCCGGCTGCTGGAGGTCTAGGCGGCGGTGACCAGTCCCGAGACACCGTTGACGGCGGAGACCACGGAGCGGCTCCCGGCCGGTGCGCCGGCTCCGGCCGGTCTGCCCGGCGTCGGCGGCGGCCCGGTGGCCGACCAGATCAGCGCCCGCGCCGTCCAGTCCTCCTCAACGGTGTACCAGGGGCGCATCTGGGACGTCGTCTCGGACACGTTCACGCTGGAACCCGGGTCTGCGCCACTGACCCGCGACTACATCGCCCACCCGGGGGCCGTGGCCGTCGTCGTCCTCAATGAGCACGACCAGGTGCTGTTGCTGCGCCAATACCGCCATCCCGTCCGGATGAACCTGTGGGAGATTCCCGCCGGGCTGCTGGACGTCGAGGGCGAGGATTTTGTGGCGGGCGCCGCCCGGGAGCTGGCCGAAGAGGCCGACCTCGTCGCGGCCCGGTGGCAGGTGCTGACCGACTTCTTCACGTCGCCGGGCTCCTCCAGCGAGGCCATCCGGATCTACCTGGCGCGCGGCATTTCCTTCGTGCCCGAGGCCGGCCGCCACGTGCGCACCGAGGAGGAGGCCGAAATCCAGTTCCGCTGGGTGGACCTGGACGAGGCCGCCGACGCGGTCGCGGCCGGGCACATCCACAACCCGTCCGCCGTCGTGGGCATCCTCACGGCCGCACGGGCCCGGCGCAACGGATTCTCCACCCTGCGTGAGGCACACGCGCCCTGGCCGGCCCACCCCAGCCAGCGCCGGCCGTGACCGAGGCGCCCGGCCCGCCCTCGGTTGTGGACCGGGCCGTCGAGGACTACCTCCAGCATGTGGGGGTGGAACGCGGCCTTGCCGCCAACACGCTGCAGGCCTACCGGCGCGATCTTGTGCGCTACGGGCGGTTCCTGCGGTCCGCCGGGGTGGCTGCACCCGGGGACGTCACCCGCCACCACGTGAGCGCCTTTGCCCAGGCACTGGCCGACGGTGCGGACGGGGGAGCGGTGCTCGGGTTGCGCTCGGCCGCCCGCACGGTCGTGGCCGTCCGCGGCCTGCACAAATTTTGGGCCCTGGAGGGGCTGACCGCCGCCGACCCGGCCGCCGACGTGCACCCGCCCATGGCCGGGCGCCGCCTGCCCAAGGCCATCAGCGTGGCCAACGTGACCCGGATCCTGGACGCCGCCGGCTCCGACACCGCGGCCGGCCTGCGCGACCGGGCCATGCTGGAGTTCCTGTACTCGACCGGGGCGCGCATCAGCGAGGCCGTGGGGCTGGACGTGGATGACCTGGTCCTGGCCGGGTCCGGCGACACCGGCCCGTCCCTGGTGCGGCTGTTCGGCAAGGGGTCCAAGGAGCGGCTGGTGCCGGTGGGCTCCTACGCGCAACGGGCGCTGGAGGCGTACCTGGTGCGTGGGCGCGGATCGCTGGCCGCCAAGGGCAGGGGGACCCCCGCATTGTTCCTGAACACCCGCGGTGGGCGGATCAGCCGGCAGAGCGCATGGGCCATCCTCAAGTCCGCCGCCGACAGGGCCGGGCTGGACCTGGACGTGTCGCCGCACACGCTCCGGCATTCCTTTGCCACCCACCTGCTCGAGGGCGGCGCGGACGTGCGGGTGGTGCAGGAGCTGCTCGGCCACGCATCGGTGACCACCACGCAGGTGTACACGCTGGTCACGGCCGAGACGCTGCGCGAGGTGTACGCGGCCGCCCACCCGCGCGCGCTGGGCTAAACGGATGGCCTACGCTGAGGGCATGAGAGCAGCCCATGTGACCTTGTGCTTTGTGATCCGCGACTTCGACGGGGCGGAGCAGGTGTTGTTGGGGCTGAAGAAGACGGGGTTCGGCACGGGCAAGGTCGTGGGGATCGGCGGCCACGTGGAACCGGGCGAAACCCCGGCACAGGCCATCTGCCGCGAGGTGGCCGAGGAGTCCGCCCTGGTGGTGGCCGAGAGGGACCTGATCCCGGCCGGCACCGTTGACTTCGTGTTCCCGGCCCGGCCGGAGTGGGATATGTTTACCACCGTCTACCTGTGCCGGACCTTTGCCGGCCAGGTGCAAGAAAGCGACGAGATCGCCCCCGCCTGGTACCCGGTGGACCAGTTGCCGGAGGCGCGCATGTGGGCCGACGCCGTCCACTGGCTTCCGGCGTTCCTGTCCGGGGAGCGGGCGGCCTGGCGGATCGAGCTCAACCCGGACAACGAGACGGTCGCCTCCAGCACGTCCGTGCCCGTCCCGGAGAGGATCTGACCCGCACCAAACGTCGAAAAACTCCCCGGCGACGCGGATTCTCGACATCTAGTGCGGGCCAGTTTTCTGGTTGGAGTCAGGGCTTGACGACGGTCAGCAGGAACGTCGAATCCTCCAAGGCCTCCACGGAGTGCCGGGCCATCGGGATCACCAGCAGGTCACCGGTCGAGCCCTCCCAGGACACGTCGCCGGAGGCGAGCACCAGCCGCCCGCCCAGCACTTGCAAGGTGGCCTCGCCCGGGTTGTCGTGGGCATCGAGCATGGAACCGGCGGTGAGCGCGATGACCGTCTGGCGCAGCACCTTCTCATGCCCGCCGTGCACGGTGCGGGCGCTGCGCCCGTTCTTGGTGGACTGCGCGGCCGCCAACAATTCCCGGGCCAACGCCTTCAGCGAAGATTTTTCCACGATGCTCCTTCTACCTGCCGTGCCTACCAGTCTTGTACGCCACTTTACCGCTGCCCGGCCCCGCCAGGGCAAAAGACCCCGCCACGGCAAAAGACACCGCCGCCCCGGGGCGGCGGTGTGGCGGGCAAGTTCTAGCCCAGGTGGCGTTCGTCCACGCCGTTGTACGCGCTCAACGGGCGGATCAGGGCGTTGGAGGCGCGCTGCTCCATGATGTGGGCCGTCCAGCCCGTGATGCGGGAGGCAATGAAGATGGGCGTGAACATGTCCGTGTCGAAGCCCATCAGGTGGTAAGTCGGCCCGGCCGGGTAGTCGAGGTTGGGCTTGATCGCCTTGGCCTCGTCCATGGCCTGCTGCAGGCCGTCGTACAGGCCCAGGATCTCCGGCCGGTCGAAGTGGGCAATCATGGCATCCAGCGCGCCCTTCATGGTGGGCACGCGGGAGTCCCCGTGCTTGTAGACGCGGTGGCCGAAGCCCATGACCTTCCTCTTCTTGGCCAGGGCGTCCTCCATCCACGCCTTCGCGCGGGCGGCGGCGTCCTCGCGGGATTCCTCCTTGCGGATGCCGATCTCGTCAAAGGTGTGCATGACGGCCTCGTTGGCGCCGCCGTGCAGCGGCCCCTTCAACGCCCCGATCGCCCCCGTCACCGCCGAATGCAGATCCGACAGCGTGGAGGTGATGACCCGGGCGGTGAACGTGGAAGCGTTGAAGGAGTGCTCGGCATACAACACCATGGACACGCGGAACGCGTCCACCACCTCGGGCGCCGCCTCCTCGCCAAAGGTCATCCACAGGAAGTTCTGCGAGTAGTCCAGGTCCTCCCGCGGCTCCACCACGCCCAGGGAACGACGACGGCGCTGGTCGTAGGCGACGACGGCCGGGAAGTGCGCAAACAGGGATTTTGCCTTCTCCAGTTCGGCCGCGGGCGAGGAGTCCTCGACCAGGGCGTGGTTGGCGCCCAGGACCGAGACGGCGGTGCGTGCCACATCCATCGGGTGGCAGTCCAGCGGCAGCAGGTCGATGGCGGCCCGCACGTTGGCATCCAGCGCCCGGTTGGCCCGCTCGAAGGCCTCGAACCGGGTCAGCTCCTCCTCGGTGGGCAGCTCGCCGGTCCACAGCAGCAGGGCCACCTCCTCAAAGGACTTCCGGGCGGCAAGTTCCTGGACCGGGTAGCCGCGGTACAGCAGCGAATTGGACTCGGGATTGACTTTGGAGATGGCCGTGTAGTCGGCCACGACGCCGGCAAGACCCTTACGTACGACTTCGTCACTCACAGTGGGTGCTCCTTGGGGCCTAGAGATTGGCGTTGTTGGTGGTGATGTCCAGGCCTGGAACCTGGAAATTGAAGATGCCTGTATCAAACTGGTTATACGCTTCGTAGTCAACCAGTTCATAGAGGCGGGCGCGAGTGAGCATCTCCGGCACGGCGGCCTCCTGGGTGCCGTCGGCGGAAATCGCGTCCAGGACCCTTTCCGCGGCCCCCATGGCGCTGCGCAGCAGGGTCACCGGGTAGATGATCATGGCGACGCCGGCGTTGGCCAGGTCCTTCCGCGAGAACAGTTCGCTCTTGCCAAATTCGGTCATGTTCGCCAGCACCGGCACGGAGACGGCCTGGCAGACCGCTTCAAATTCGGCGACGTTCTTCATGGCTTCCGGGAAGATGGCGTCCGCGCCGGCGTCGACCAGGGCCTTGGCCCGGTTGATGGCCGCGTCGAGGCCCTCTACGGCGCGCAGGTCGGTGCGGGCCATGATCAGGAAGTTCGGGTCGCGGCGGGCGTCGGCCGCGGCGGCGATGCGCTTGACGGCCGTGTCCAGGTCCACCATGTTCTTCCCATCCAGGTGGCCGCAGCGCTTGGGGTTGAACTGGTCCTCGATGTGGCAGCCGGCCAGGCCGGCGTTTTCAAGTTCCGCGATGGTGCGGGCCACGTTCATCGGTTCCCCGAAGCCGGTGTCGGCGTCGATGAGGCACGGCAGGTCCGTCATGCGGGCGATCTGCCCGCCGCGGGCCGCCACCTCGCTCAGCGTGGTCATGCCGATGTCCGGCAGGCCCAGCTCGTTGGCCAGGACCGCGCCGGAGATGTAGACGCCGTCGAACTTCTTTTCCGCGATGAGGCGGGCCGACAACGGGTTGAAAGCGCCGGGGAACTGGCGGGCCGCACCCGGGACGAGCATGGCGCGCAGATCGCGGCGCTTCTGCTCCGGGGACTTCTTGGAATACAGCATTTAGAACAATCCCTTCGGGGCGGCGGCGAGGTCAATGACGCCCGGGGCCGCGGTGATGTTCAGCTGGCCCAGTTCGCCCGCGGCCAGCTGGGGCAGGTTTTCGGCCGCCGCGATGAAGCGGTCGATCTCGGCCGGCTCGACGAGGCCGGCGGCCAGGGTGCGGAACTTGTTGATGTACTGCTCGCGCGCAAACGGCCGGGCGCCGAGCGGGTGGGCGTCGGCGACGGCGATCGAGTCCGTGATGACCGTGCCGTCGGTGAGCGTGATCTCCACGGAGCCGCCAAACGCCTTCTCGGCGATGTCCAGCGAGTGGTAGCGGCGGGTCCATTCGGCGTCCTCCGCCGTGGTGACCTTCTGCCACAGCGCCACGGTGTCGGGGCGGCCGGCGCGTTCGGGCGAATAGGAGTCCACGTGGTGCCACGAGCCGTCCTGCAGGGCCACCGTGAAGATGTAGGGGATGGAGTGGTCCAGGGTCTCCCGGGAGGCGGTGGGGTCGTACTTCTGGGGGTCGTTGGCGCCGGAGCCGATGACGTAATGCGTGTGGTGGCTGGTCTTGATCAGCACGCCGGCAACGTTGGCGGGGTCCGCGGCTTCGGGGTGTTCGCCGTGCAGCTTGCGGGCCAGGTCGATCCACGCCTGGGCCTGGTACTCGGCCGAGTGTTCCTTGGTGTAGGTGTCCAGGATGGCACGCTTGGCCTCGCCGTCGGCCGGCAGCGGCACCGTGTACCGGGCCTCCGGGCCGTCCAGCAGCCACGCGATGACGCCGTCTTCACCCTCATAGATCGGCACCGGGGAGGTCTGGCCGCGCATGGCGCGATCCGCCGCCTCGACGGCCATCTTGCCGGCAAACGCCGGGGCGTGCGCCTTCCAGGTGGAGATCTCGCCCTTGCGGGACTGGCGGGTGGCCGTGGTGGTGTGCAGGCCCTGTCCCACGGCCTGGAAAATGGTCTCGACCTCCAGGCCCAGCAGGGTGCCGATGCCGGCGGCCGCGGACGGGCCGAGGTGGGCAACATGGTCGATCTTGTGCTTGTGCAGGCAGATGGCCTTGACCAGGTCCACCTGGATCTCGTAGCCGGTGGCGATGCCGCGGATCAGGTCCGCGCCGCTGGCGCCGGTGTGCTGGGCGACGGCGAGAATCGGCGGGATGTTGTCGCCCGGGTGCGAGTACTCGGCGGCGAGGAACGTGTCATGGTAGTCGAGTTCGCGCACGGCCACGCCGTTGGCCCAGGCCGCCCACTCGGGGGAGACCAACTCGCGGATGCCGAAGACGGAGGCGCCGGCCCCGCCCGAGGAGGGGGCGTGGGCCAGGGCCTGGGCGCGGGCCGCGACGATGGGGCCGCGGTTCAGTGACGCGATGGCCACCGAGGCGTTGTCGATCACGCGGTTGATGATCATCTCCGTCACCTCGGGCGTGACGGCGACCTGGTCGGCGGCAACCTTGGCGATCTTGTAGGCGAGCTGGTCTTCGCGGGCGAGGTTCTCTTCGCTTTTGTAGACACGAACGGCGTGCTGGGTAACCATGGTGGTCCTTTCAAAGGGCGGTTGGTGGGGCTTGAGTTCTTGGGGCCGGTGGGGCGCTGCCCCGGGCGGGACGCTGCCCGGCTAGGAGGCGGCCGGCTCGGGTGTTCGCTGCGGGGTCCCGGCCGGCTGGGGGGTCGGCTGTTCGGGTGCGGCGGAGAGCAGGTGCCGCAGGCTGTTGTCCAGGTGGACGGTGGTGGCGGCGTTGGCCACGACGGCGTTGCCGTTGGCGATGGCCAGGGCGATGGCCGCGTGTTCCTTGGCCGCGTCCCGGAGCCGGGCCGGATTGTCCTTGGAGAACCGGCGCACGCGCACCAGGTGCACGCGCAGGCTCTTCAACGCCTGGGTCAGGTAGGGGTTCTCGATTGCGGCGTCGATGGCGGCATCCAATTCGCCCACCAGCTGGTAGTACTCCCGGCGGGCCGGGTCGTTGTCGCTGAGCAGCTCGCCGGCGTTGACCAGCTGCCGGTGCAGGTCCCGGAAGACCTTGGGGTCGCACCGCCGGGAGGCGAGCTCCGCGGCCCGGCATTCCAGGGCCGACCGGAGCTCGAACAGTTCGCCCAGGTGGTCCAGGGAGATGGCGCTGACGACGACGCCGCGCCCGCTCTGCGGCTCGGCCAGCCCCTCCGCGCTGAGCTTGGCCAGGGCCTCCCGGACCGGGGTGCGGGAGACTCCCAGGCGGGCGGAGAGCTCGACCTCGGCCAGGACGGTGCCGGGGGGCAGGCGCCACTCCACAATGTCGCTGCGCAGCGTGGCATAGGCCTTGTCGCTGGCTCGCATCCGCGCCTCCTTTGGCTACTCGCGCCGTTTCACGCCGTTCCACGGCACGGCATCAGTGCATACAACGAGTGTATACAAAGATTGCAGGAAATTGCAGTTTCCTTGGAAATAGTTCCCGGCAAAGCGATTTGTGTATACAGAAATGCTTGTGCGCCGGCCCGAAATCTGCCTAACATGGTGCACGTCACATCAACGCGGATGGAGAACCCCCATGGCACCACACGGCACCGGCTACATGTCCGAATACCAGCGCAGCCTCAACGATCCGGAGCGGTTCTGGCTGGACGCGGCACGGGCCGTGGATTGGGTGGTTGAACCCCGCCGCGCGCACAGCGACGCCGAGGCGCCCATCAGCCGCTGGTTTCCCGACGGTGAACTCAACACGTGCTTCAACGCCCTGGACCGGCACGTGGCCGCCGGCCGCGGCGACCAGACGGCGCTGATCCACGATTCGGCGATGCTGGGCACCATCCGCCGCTACAGCTACAAGGAATTGACCGACGAGGTGGCCCGGTTTGCCGGAGTGCTGCGGGCCCATGGCGTGGGCAAGGGCGACCGTGTGGTCATCTACCTGCCCATGATCCCGGAGGCGGCCATCGCCATGCTCGCCACCGCCCGCCTCGGTGCCATCCACTCGGTGGTCTTTGGCGGGTTTGCCGCGACCGAATTGTCGGTGCGCATCAAGGACGCCGCGCCGGCCGCCATCGTGACCGCCACCGGCGGGCTGGAGCCCAACCGGCACATCGAATACCTGCCCACCGTCCGGGAGGCGCTGGCCAAGGCCGGCCGGGAAGACACGCCCGTGATCATCAAGCAACGCCCGGGCTTTGCCACGGACCCGGCGGCACTGGAGTGGACCTGGACGGACTGGGACGCCGCGCTCGCCGATGCGCAGCCGGCCGCGCCGGTAACCGTCAAGGCGACCGATCCGCTGTACATCCTGTACACCTCCGGGACCACCGGCACGCCGAAGGGCGTGGTCCGCGACAACGGGGGACACGCCGTCGCCCTGCTGTGGAGCATGAGGAACCTGTACGACATCCACCCCGGAGACGTGTGGTGGACGGCGTCGGACGTGGGCTGGGTGGTGGGGCATTCGTACATCGTGTACGGGCCGCTGCTGGCCGGAGCCGCCACGGTCATGTACGAGGGCAAGCCCGTGGGCACCCCGGACGCGGGCGCCTTTTGGCGCGTCATCGCCGAACACGGGGTCAAGGCCTTGTTCACCGCCCCCACGGCCATGCGCGCCATCCGCAAGATGGACCCGGCCGCCGCGCTGCTGGCCACGTACGACCTCGGCTCGCTGGAAACCCTGTTCACCGCCGGGGAGCGCCTGGACACCGATACMTACCACTGGGCCGGCAAGGTGCTCGGCGTGCCGGTCGTGGACCACTGGTGGCAGACGGAAACCGGCTGGGCGATTGTCGGCAATCCGCGCGGCATGGAGCCGCTCCCCATCAAGGCTGGCTCGCCCACGGTGCCCATGCCCGGCTACGACCTGCGCATTGTGGACGGCGGCGGCCAGGAGGTGCCCGCCGGGACCGAGGGCAACATCGTCTTGCGGCTGCCGCTGCCGCCGGGCACGCTGCCCACCTTGTGGGGCGACGACCAGCGGTACGTGGACTCCTATCTGGGGGCGTTTGCCGGCTGTTACGCCACGGGGGATTCCGGCTACGTGGACGACGACGGGTACGTGTTTGTCATGGGGCGCGCCGATGACGTCATCAACGTGGCCGGGCACCGCCTCTCCACGGGCGCCATCGAGCAGGTGGTGGGGCAGCACCCGGCAGTGGCCGAATGCGCCGTCATCGGCGTGGCCGATGAGCTCAAGGGCCAGCGGGCGGTCGGCTATGTGGTGCTCAAGAGCGGCGTGTCGATCGACCCGGCGGTGCTGGAGAGCGAGCTGGTGGCCCTCGTGCGCCGGGAGATCGGTCCCGTGGCCGACTTCAAGAACGCCACCATCGTGGACGCCCTGCCCAAGACGCGTTCCGGAAAGATCCTGCGCAAGACCATGCGCCAGATCGCGGACGGGGCCGACTACACCGTCCCGTCGACCATCGAGGACATGTCCGTCATCGAGGACCTTATTCCCGTCCTCACCGCGGGGCGGTAACCCGATCCAGGGGTATCCTGCCGGCCGAAATACTTCCCTTCGGCGCGGAACCCGGCCCGGGTTCCGCGCCAGTGGCCACCCTGCGCCGAACTGATCGTGAGTCGTGCGCCCGGCGGAAGTCCGCGGCCGGGGGCGCTCACTGGTGAGGCGACAACGGCGGGAATCGGCCCCTTTTGGCTAAGGGTGTGGCGGCTCCGTGGGGCGCAGCCAGCGGTATTCGAGTTCCGGCCGGCCGGGGGAGCCGTAGCGGGGGGCCTTGGCGGCGGACCCGGTCTCGGACAGGTAGTCCAGGTAGCGCCGGGCGGTGACACGGGAGATCCGCAACGCCTCCGCCGCCTCCRTGGCCGACGCCGGCGCCCCGGCCGCGCGCAGCCAGTCCACCACGGCGCCGAGCGTTTCCGGCAGCATGCCCTTGGGCAGGCGAAGCTTGCCGCTGGGCCGCAGCGTGGCCAGCGCCCTGTCGATGGCGTCCTGGCTGGTGACGGACCGGTCCGCCAGCACGGCGCTGTACCGCTGGTAGCTTTCCAGCTTTTCCGAGAACGCCGCAAACGTGAACGGCTTAATCAGGTAGGCCGTGATGCCCAGCGCGATCGCCGAACGCACCACGTGAATCTCCCGCACCGCGGTGATGGCCACAACGTCCGGCACCAGTCCCAGCCCGTGGATGCGCCGCAGCAGGTCCAGGCCGTGCCCGTCGGTGAGGTTCATGTCCAGCAGGATCAGGTGGATGGGCGCGGTGTCCGGATCGTTGAGGACGGCCAGCGCCGAGCCCATGCCGTCGGCCGTGGCGACCACCGAAAACCCGTCCAGCCGGCGCACGTAGTCCGCGTGCGCGGCCAGGGCGACGGGTTCGTCGTCGACCACCAGCACGCGGATGGGGGCGGCGTTGGTCATGCGGGCTCCATTTCGGCCAGGGGGACGACGACGGTCAGCACGGCGCCGCCGTCGTTCTCGGCCCGGAGGGTACCGCCCAGGGCGGCCACGGCACGCCGCACGAGCGCCAGGCCGAAGCCCCGCCCGCCCGGGGCCGCGCCGGTCTTGCCGCTCATGCCCAGGCGGCCCAGCACGTCGAGGTTGGTGTTGGGCAGGCCGGGGCCGTTGTCCGCCACGGTGATGGTGAGCGCGCCGTCGGCGACCAGCAGGTCCGCCCACACGTGCGGCCGGCCGGCCACGCCCCCGCCCTCCGTGCCGGCGGCTCCGGCCGCCGCGTCGATGGCATTGTCGACCAGGTTGCCCAGCACCGTCACCAGCTCGCGGGCGTCCAGGATGCCGTGCGCCAGGGTGCCGGAGCCGCTCAGTTCAAGGGTCACCCCGCGCTCATAGGCCTGGGAGACCTTGCCCAGCAGCAGCGCGGAGAGGAAGGGCTCATCCAGCGTGCCCACAAACTGGTCCCCGAACCGGTGGGAGTCATCCAGGTCGCGGGTGGCGAAGTCCAGGGCCTCGGGCAGGCGGTCCAGTTCCAGCAAGGAGATGATCGCGTGCAGCCGGTTCGCGTGTTCGTGCGTCTGGGAGCGCAACGCTTCCACCAGGGTCTGGGTGCTGCTGAGGTTTTCGGCCAGCCGGGTCAGCTCCGTGTGGTCGCGCAGGGTGGCGACGGCTCCGGCCGGGGCGTCGGAGCCGGGCTGCACGGCGGGGCGTTGGCTGACCACCAGCAGCCGGGACCCGGTCAGGTGGACCTCGTCCGTGGCGGGGCGCCCGCTGCGCAGCAGCTCCTTGAGGCTGTCCGGCAGCGGCAGGGTGTCCAGGGTCGGCGGCGTCGCCCGGACACCGGCGGTGCCGGGTTGCGGATCGATGCCCAGCAGCAGCGCGGCATGGTCGTTGTACAACACCATGGTGCCGCCGGTGTCCACCAGCACCAGCCCCTCCCGGACGGAGTGGAGGACCGATTCGTAGTACGCGAACAGCTGGGCCAGCTCCTCCGGACCCCAGCCCAGCGTGACCCGCTTGAGGTAGCGTCCCAGCAGCCAGGCGGCCAGCGAACCGGCCAGCAGCAGCGCCGCGGCCAGCCCCAGCACGGCCGGCAGCCGGGCGGCCACCAGCACCTGGACGTTGCTGACGGTGATGCCGGCGGCCACCATGCCCTTGACCACCTTGGCCGAATTCTTGATCGGCACGATCACGCGCACGGACGGGCCCAGGGTGCCCACGGTCGTCTCGAAATAGGTGTGTCCGGCCTGGGCCTGCGTGATGGACCCGGCATAGGTTTTCCCGATCTGGTCCGGGTTGGGGTGGGTCCAGCGGGTGCCGTGGGGATCCATGATGGTGATGAAGTCGACGTTGGCGTCCCGCATGACGTTGAGCGCATAGGGTTCCAGCACGGCGGCGGGGTTCGCGGAGTCGGCCGCGGCCAGGACCACGGGGCTGTCCGCCAGGGCCGTGGCAATCGAGAGCATGCGCTGGCGGGTCTGCTCATAGGTGCGGGAGCCGGCGTCGTAGACCATGACGGCGGCCAGGCTGCCGGTCAGCAGCAGCACAAAGAGCAGGTTGGCGGTGAACAACCGCCGCGCAATACTCCACCGGCGCCAGAACATGGGGAACCTTTCCTGCGACCAATATGAACGCAACGGTGAGTTGTATCACGCAAACGGGCACTGTTGTGTGAGGCGGATCGCACGCCGCACTAACCAATGCTAATCACAAGGAGTGAAAATGAGCTCTCAACGACGAGAGTCCGCCACAAAGGCCCGCCGCCTGGACAAGACACACTGGCTGTACCTGGCCGTGGTGGTCGGCGTCGTCCTGGGGGTGCTGGTGGGACTGGTGTTCCCCGGCAAGCACGGCTTTGCCGCATCCCTGAAGCCCATGGGCGATGCGTTCATCGGCCTGATCAAGATGATGATCACGCCCATCATCTTCTGCACCATCGTCATCGGCGTCGGCTCCATCAAGAAGGCGGCCACCGTGGGCAAGGTGGGCGGCCTGGCCCTGCTGTACTTCATGGTGATGACCACGTTTGCCCTGGGCATCGGCATGGTGGTCGGCAACATCATCCCCATCGGCTCCGGACTGCACCTCCAGGATGCCGTCTACAAGACCACCGCCGAGGCCAGCACCACGCAGGACTTCATCCTGGGCATCATCCCGGAGTCCATGTTCTCCGCCCTGACCTCCGGGAACATCCTGCAGACCCTGCTCATTGCGCTGCTGACCGGGTTCGCCCTGCAAAAGATGGGCCGGGCCGGGCAGGCCGTGCTGACCGGGATCGGGCACATCCAGACCCTCGTGTTCCGCATCCTGATCATGATCATGTGGACCGCCCCCATCGGCGCCTTCGGTGCCATCGCCGCCGTCGTCGGCGTCACCGGCTGGGCCGCCATCGGCGCCCTCGGCCTGCTGATGGCGGCGTTCTACCTCACCTGCGCCCTGTTCGTGGTGGTGATCCTGGGCAGCATCTTGAAGCTGGCCACCGGCTTCAACATCTTCAAGCTCATGCGCTACCTGGGCCGCGAATACCTGCTGATCGTCTCCACGTCCTCCTCCGACGTCGCCCTGCCGCGGCTGATCGCCAAGATGGAGCACCTGGGCGTGTCCAAGCCGGTCGTTGGCATCACGGTCCCGACGGGCTACTCGTTCAACCTCGACGGCACCGCGATCTACCTGACCATGGCCTCCTTGTTCATCTCCAACGCGATGGGCGTGCCGATGGACCTGGGCCAGCAGATCGGCCTGCTGGTCTTCATGGTCATCGCCTCCAAGGGCGCAGCCGGGGTCACCGGTGCCGGGCTGGCCACGCTGGCCGCCGGGCTCCAGGCGCACCGCCCCGACCTGGTGGGCGGCGTCGCCTTCATCGTCGGCATCGACCGCTTCATGTCCGAGGCCCGCGCGCTCACGAACTTCACCGGCAACGCCGTCGCCACGGTGCTCATGGGCACCTGGGTGAAGGAGATCGACGCCGCCCAGGTCGCCCGGGTGCTCGACAAGCAGGATCCGTTCGACGAATCCTCCATGCTCTCC
This sequence comes from Specibacter sp. RAF43, assembly GCF_052114065.1. NCBI lineage: Bacteria > Bacillati > Actinomycetota > Actinomycetes > Micrococcales > Micrococcaceae > Specibacter > Specibacter sp. RAF43. The sequence continues at coordinate 22,829 of NZ_JBFREA010000024.1, forward strand.
CATGAGGACGCCCTCCTCGGCGCCGCGGACTCGGACGACGCCGGCACGCCCCTTGCGCTCGGGGTGTCCGCCGGGTCGACGGATCCCTCGGGCGAGGGCCGGGTTCCGGCCCGGGTGTAGCCGGCTGAGGCATCCACCTCGAGGGGTCATCCGACCACGCACTCGCCCCCCGGGCGAGGTGGCCGGGTGACCCCTCGTTTGTGGTTTGGGCGGGCGGCGCCCGTGTGCGCGGAGGCCCGAAGGGCCCTAGAGGTTGTCCATCGCTTCGCAGGGGCTGGTTCCCGGTTGGGTGCGGTGGACCTCCCGCGCGAGCCGTCCGATCAAGCGGCCCAGGGCCCGGGCGTCGTCCTCCTCGAGCCCGGCCAGGAGGTCGGCTTCGGCGGCCGCCACGCGGTCCTCGTACCGCGTGAGCATCCGCCGGCCGGCCGCCGTGGCAATGACCTTGCGCGCCCTTCGGTCCGCCGGGTCGGGGACGCGTTCGACGACGCCGGCATCGACCAGGGCGTCGATGAGGTAGGTCAGCACGGTCCTGTCGATCGCCAGGTGGGCGCCGAGGGCCTGCTGGTTGGGCGGATCCCGGTGCACCACCGCCGAAAGCACCTGGAAGCCGCGGATGCCGGCCGGCATGGCCTCAACGGCCGCCTCGAAACGGGTCTGGTAACCGCGCAGCACCATGCCCAGGTGCCAGCCAAGATCGCCCGGAACGGCCGCCGGCGCGGCCCCGGGGAGGGGTTGGGTGCTTTGGGTCATGACCCCATCATAACTCCAGTCATGAAGTTGCACAGATAATCTGTTTGAAATATAGTCTGTTGGACAGACTATATGGAGAAACGGAGGGACCGCAGCATGAGCGCTCCCGCGAACCAGCCCGCAGCAGCCCGGACCATCGGGATCCTCGGCGCCGGCAGGGTGGGGACCGCCGTCGCCCGCCAGGCCCTGAAGGCCGGCTACGGCGTGCGGATTGCCACCTCCCGCCCGGCCGAGGAAATCGCGCTGCTGGTGGAGATCATCACCCCCGGCGCGGCGGCCGTGGGGGCGGCCGAGGCGGCCGCGGCCGACATCGTGGTCCTGGCCGTGCCGCTGCACAAATACCGGACGCTTCAGCCGGGGCTGCTGGCCGGCGCAACGGTCATCGACGCGATGAACTACTGGGCGCCCATCGACGGTGAAATTGACGATTTCGAGGGCAGTCCCCGCACGAGCAGCGAAGTCATCCAGTCCTTCCTGGCCGGCGCCCTGCTGGTCAAGACCCTGAACCACATCGGCTACCACGACCTGGAGGCGGAGGGCCGGGATGCCGCAGCGGCGGGCCGGCGCGCCCTGGCCCTGGCCGGCGACCACGACGGCGCGAAAGCCGTGGTGGCCGCCTTCATCGACCGTCTCGGCTACGACCCGCTCGACGCCGGCCCGCTCCGGGCGGGCCGCGCCTTCCAGCCGGGCACCGAAATTTTCAACGGCGCCCACACCCTGCCGGAACTCCAGGAAATCCTGGCCACTGACCGGGAATCCGCACTCGCCTGACCCCGCCTGCCACACCCCGCAGCACTGCCCTTAGGAGAATATGATGGAACTTGGCGCCTACAGCTTTGGTGACACCCAACGCAATCCGGACGGAAGCCTGCGGCCCACGGCCGAGGCCATCGGAAACCTCTTTGCGGCGATCGTCCTGGCCGATCAGGCTGGGCTCGACTATTTCGGTGTGGGCGAACACCACACCCTGGACATGCCCGCGTCCTCCCCGGGGACGGTGATCGCGGCCGCGGCGGCCGCCACACGGCGGATCAAGCTCGGCAGCGGCGCGAGCATCATCAGCACCGATGACCCCGTGCGGGTGTTCCAACAGTTTTCCACCGCCGATGCGATCTCCGGCGGCCGGGTGGAAATCACCGCCGGCCGCGGCTCCTCGGTGGAGACCTTTCCGCTCTTCGGCTTTGATCTGGACGACTATGACCGGCTCTACGCCGAGAAGCTCGAGCTGCTGATGGCCATCAATGACAGCCCTACCGCGAACGTTTCCTGGTCCGGGACCGTCCGGGCGCCCATTCACGACCTGGCCGTCGTGCCCCGGCCGGTCCACGGCAAGCTGCCGATCTGGCTGGCCACCGGAGGCAGCGCCCCGTCCTCGGCCCGCGCCGGCAAACTGGGCCTGCCCATTTCCTACGGCATCATCGGCGGGGCCCCCGCCCGGTTCGCCCCGCTCGCCAACCTCTACCGGGCCTCGGCCGCGCAGGCGGGGCACGCGGGGGAGAACATCAAGGTCTCCGTGGCGGCCCTGGGGCTGATCGCCCCGACGAAGCAGGAGGCCCTGGACCGCTTTTACCCCGGTTGGTACAACCTGAACATCGGGATGGGCAAGCTGCGCGGCTGGCCGGCCCCGGACCGGCGGGCGTTCCTGGCCCAGGCCGAGGCCCCGGGAGCGTACTACGTCGGCGACCCGGACGAGGTCGCGGCCCGCATCGTGGATCTCCATGGACACATGGGGCATATGCGGCATTTCCTGCAAATGGACATCGGCTCCCTGCCCCAGGAGCACTTCCTGGAGTCCCTCACACTGCTGGCCACCGAGGTCAAGCCCCGCGTGGAGCGCCTGCTGGCCGGCAAGTAAACGCCGGCCCCGCAACGGGGGGCGGCTACTTCGCGACGGGAACGGCGGGCATGCCGAACAGTCCGCCGTTCTTGGCCGACTTGGGCTTGCGCACGTGCGTGCCCCACAGATAGGCGATCCAGGTCAGCGTCAGCTGGGCCGGGAAGGCCGCCGCCGGGACGCCGCCGGAGATCAGGCAGATCAACACGGGCAGCAGGACAATGAGCGAGAGGTCCGGGCCCACCAGGAAGGCGCGGACGGCGCCGGTGGGCACGGGCCCGGAGGCGGTGGCGACGGCGGGCATGTTCCAATCCGGCGCGGGCCGGAACGCGGCCCGCAGCGTGGCCGCACCCAGGCCCGGGCCGGCGACGACGGCGAGCAGGAACAGCGGCCAGGAGCCCACGCCCAGGGCCATCAACAAACCGAAGCACACAATCGCCCACACGGTCATGCCCACGGCGGGGATGACGAAGTGAATGCGCCGGATCGTGGTGGCGGGCAGCGGCATCAGCGCGTCCACGGCCGGGTTCCCCGACGCGAACCGCGCCGTGTTCCCCAGCGACGTGGCCGCAAAGTGTGCGCACAAAAACAGCACCACGGCAATCAAGACCGCATTGCCCAAGAACTCGATGGCGGCCAGGCTGGCCGGGATGGCGGCCAGCACCAGCACGCGCAGCAGTTGCACCGGTTCCCGCAGCGCCATGGTGGCGTGCGTGCTCAATGACGTCTTGACGCTCCGCGACACAAGTGTTCCGCCGCGGAAAACCAGCGGCAGCCGCACCCGGGACCTGCCCTGCCTGGGCCCGCCGCCCAGGGAGCGCGAGAGCTCCGAGGCGTCCATGGCCATCAGGGAACCGGCCACGTACGCGCCCGCCGCGGCACTGGCCTTCAGTCGCGCGGTGGTGATGCGCTCCAGGTTCCAGTACACGGCCCCCAACAACAACAGCGCACACGGCACGACCACCAGCGGCCACACGGCGCCCCCGGCCACCAGCAGCGGCCAGCTCGTGGGCAGGTATTCCAGCCAGGCCGTCTGCGTCCCCGTGATGGCCGCCGATCCGGCACCGTTGTTGTACAGCGCCGTGCCCACCACCGTCAGCGGCGCCAGCAGCGTGATGACCCCGGTGAGGTTCTTGAGCCACTTGCCGGAATTGGAGACCTGGCACCAGCCGGCCACCCCATACAGCAGCCACGCCAGCCCTATGCCGCACAGCACCGCGAGGGCCATCCTGCCCGGATGCGCCGGGTCCGCCATGCCCAGGGCCAACGGCGTCACCACCACGATCCCGGCCACCGCCGGCCAGATTAGCGACTTGAAGAATCCCGGCTGGATGAAACCTCGACGGCGGACAGGCAGTCCCAGCCACCAGGCGGTTTGCGGGACGGTCATGGTGATGGGACCGACGGTCATCTCCACCGCCAGGAGGGCCGCGGCCAGCGTCAGCAGCACGGTAGCGCTGGCCTGCAGCAGCGTCACGCTGTGAAAGCCCGGGGCGACCACGGAGGCGGTGAGCGCGGATTCGGTGCCCACGCCCAGGCTGTTGCGCAGGCCGACGATGATGGCGCCGGCCATGGTGAGCAGCGTCAGCCCGCCCAGGATAAAGGTGTAGGCCTCGGAGACGAGCTCCATGACCCCGCCCTCGGTGCGGCTGAGTCCGACCTTGAACGTGTATTGCCGAATTTCCCTGGCGCTGAAGCGCTCGCTTGTTTGCATCGTCATCGCAGGGCCTAGTCGACGTGCGGGTTCTCGGTGGAGATCGCCGCAGCCGCCTGGGCCGGCGTCATGGGATGGATCGTGTCCGCGATGAACAACGCCTTGGTGGCCACCGTGGCGAGGAACTCCGGATCGTGGGTGACCACCAGCAGCGCCAGCCCGCCGTCCACCTCCTCGCGCAGCCGGGCGGCGAGCCGGTGCCGCATGGCGGTGTCCAGGCGCTGTTCGGGCTCGTCCAGGACCAGCAGGGAGCGCGGGCGGACAAAGGCGGCGGCCAGCAGCATGCGCCGGCGTTGCCCGGAGGAGAGGTTGTACGGGCGGGTGCCGGCGAGCCCGGCCAGGCCGAAGAACTCAAGTTCCGCGCCGATGACCTCCTCCACGTCTTCCACGCCGTGCCCGGCGGAGACGATGGCCAGGTGCTCCTCGACGGTGAGGGCCGGGAAGAAGGCGTCGTCGTCAAAGACCACAGCCACCTCGCGGCGAAAGCCCAGGGTGCGGTCATCCACGGTCGCGCCGTTGATCAGCGTCTGCCCGCTGACCGGCTCGAGCTGGCCGACCACGGTCTTGACGACGGTGGATTTTCCCGCGCCGTTGGGGCCCACCAGGGCCAGGGCTTGGCCGGCGTGCAGACTGAAGCTGACGACGCCGCACACGCCCTTGGTRCCGTACCCGGCCTGAAGTTTCTCGGCCCGCACCACGTCCTTGTGGCGCTCGCGGTTGACGGGGGAGGTGGAGCGCTGGCCGGAACTGGTGTTCTTACTCATTATGATGAAGTATAGGCACGGCGCCCCAACGTTCATCCTCCACGTGAGGGTCAAGGCTCAAAATGGAATCGACGCAAATGTCCAAAGCATGCCGTGGGCACCCGGTAACGTAGGGCGTGGTAGAGGAAGGCCGGCGATTTTGGCGCAAGTTTTGGCGAGAGAGTGGACTGACAGGTGAGCAACGAGCAGGGTTCAACAACTCTTGCGGGCGTAGACGTGGATGACGCCGTCATGGGACCCACGGGCCGGCCCGTGACGGACTTTCCCGAGCCCCCGGTACTTGCCTCGCACGGTCCGGCCCGGATCATCGCCATGGTGAACCAGAAGGGCGGGGTGGGCAAGACCACCTCGACCATCAACCTGGGCGCCGCGCTCGCCGAGGCGGGCCGGAAGGTGCTGCTGGTGGACTTTGACCCGCAGGGCGCCCTGTCGGCCGGGCTGGGCACCAATCCGCACGAGCTCGACATCACCGTCTACAACGTGCTGATGGACCGCAAGGTGGACATCCGCGACGCCATCTTGCACACGGACATCGAGAACATCGACATCCTGCCGGCCAACATCGACCTCTCGGCCGCGGAGGTCCAGCTCGTCAACGAGGTGGCCCGCGAGCAGGTCCTGGCCAGTGCGCTGCGCAAGGTGGAGGACGACTACGACGTCGTGCTCATCGACTGCCAGCCCTCCCTGGGCCTGCTGACCGTCAACGCCCTGACCGCCGCACACGGGGTGATCATCCCGCTGATCTGCGAATTCTTTGCCCTGCGCGCGGTGGCCCTGCTCGTGGAGACCATCGACAAGGTCCAGGACCGGCTCAATCCGGGCCTGCAGGTGGACGGCGTGCTGGCCACCATGTACGACGCCCGCACCCTGCATGGCCGCGAGGTCCTGGCCCGCCTGGTGGAGGCGTTCGGCGACAAGGTGTTCGAGACTGTCATTAAGCGCACCATCAAGTTCGCCGACGCCTCGGTGGCCGCCGAACCCATCACGTCCTACGCGGCCAACCACCCGGGCGCCGACGCGTACCGGCGCCTGGCCAAAGAGCTGGTAGCCCGTGGCGGCGCTCCCTAAACTGGCCGAGAACCCAACCGTCGCGGGGACCGCGGCCGAGCCGGCGGCCGCAGCGCCCAAGCAGCGCTTTGAGGTGCGGCTGGCGAACTTCACGGGCCCCTTCGACCTGCTCCTGGGCCTGATTTCCAAGCATGAGCTGGACATCACGGACGTCGCCATCGCCACAGTCACCGATGAATTCATCGCCTACCTGCGCGCCCTCCAGGAGCTCGGGGAGGAATGGGCGCTGGATGAGGCCAGCGAGTTCCTCGTCCTGGCCGCCACACTCCTTGACCTGAAGGCCGCGCGCCTGTTGCCGGCCGGCGAGGTCGAGAACGACGACGACCTGGCCCTTTTGGAGGCCCGTGACCTTTTGTTCGCCAGACTCCTGCAATACAAGGCGTTCAAGGAGGTGGCCGGGCTGATGGGCGCGGAGCTGGAGCGTGAGGCCCGGCGCTTCCCCCGCCTCGTCGGCCTCGAGCCGCACTTTGCCGCGTTGCTGCCGGAGCTGGTGTGGCGGCACACCCCGGAACAGTTCGCCGCACTCGCTGCCAAGGCCATGGAGCCGAAGGAGCCGGCGGCCACCGAGGTCGGGCTGGCCCACCTGCACGTGCAGCCGGTGAGCGTCCGCGAGCAGGCGGCCGTGCTGACGATCATGCTCACCGCGGGGATGCCCGGCCCCGGCGACCCCGCCGCCGCGGACTGGACGGGACCGGCGTTGTCCTTTCGAATGTTGACGGCCGACGCCGGGAACCACATGGTCGTGATCGCCCGGTTCCTGGCCCTTCTGGAGCTGTTCCGGGACACGGTCATTGCCTTCGACCAACCCAGCCCCCTGGGGGAGCTGCTGGTGCGATGGACCGCCGGTGCCCGCCGCGACGTGGTCACCGACAGCGACTTCGACGACGAACATCCCGTCCAGGACGAGCACAAGGACTTGCTGGAGGCCGCCGTATGAGCACCGGGACTGGTCCCGGGAACACCCCGGCGGACGCCATGATGGGGGAGGGGCCCGACCCCGAAGGCACGCTCAACGGGCCGGGAGGGGTCCGCGCGGCGCTGGAGGCGGTGCTCATGGTGGTCGATGAACCGGTCTCCGACGTGCAGCTGGCCGCCGTTGTGGGCCTGCCCACGGCGCAGGTTGCGGATTTGCTGGCCGAACTGGCGCGCGAGTACGACGGCTATACTAAGGAGGGTGGCACCCTACCGGTGCGCGGCTTTGAACTTCGACAACTTGCCGGGGGATGGCGGATTTATTCGCGGGCCGCATATTCCGGGATCGTGTCACAGTTTGTTGTGGACGGCCAGACGGCCCGGCTCACGCAGGCGGCCTTGGAGACCCTGGCGGTGATTGCCTACCGCCAACCCGTCTCGCGGGCCCGGGTTTCCGCCATCCGTGGCGTGAACGTGGACTCGGTGGTGAGGACGCTGGCGCAGCGCGGCCTGATTGAGGAGGCCGGGACCGATCCGGTGTCCGGCGCTTTCTTGTACCGCACCACGGCGTACTTTCTGGAACGGTTGGGGATTGGAAGCGTGGACGAGTTGCCGCAAATTGCACCGCACCTGCCGGGCCTGGAAAACCTTCATGAATTCAACGACGCCCAGTATTAGTTCCACGCACCACCTGCCGGCATCCCACTTTTGAGCATTCTTTTGAGAATTATTTGAGCATTAAGGACATACCATGACACCGTCGCCCCGTTCCGGGAGCTCCTCCGGGCAAGATCAGCCGCGAGGCGGCCAGGCGCGCTCCGGAGCGCCCAAGTCAGGCGGCGCCAAGTTTGGCGGCGCGAAGGCAGGCGGCGGCAAGTTCGGCGCCCCCAAATCCAAGTTCGGGGCCCCCAAGGCCGGCGCCCCCAAATCCAAGTTCGGCGCCCCGAAGGCCGGCGGAGCGAAGAAGCCCTCACAGTCCGGCGCCCGCCCGTTCAGCAGTGAACGGTACGGCCGCAACCTCGGTCCGGTGAAGAACCGCCCCACCGAGCAAAACCGCCGTCCGCAGACGACAAGCGACGACGTGGACATGCACAACCCCGAGGGCCAGCGCCTCCAAAAGGTCATGGCCATGGCCGGGGTGGCCTCCCGCCGGGTGTGTGAGGACATGATCCTGGAAGGCCGCGTGCAAGTTGACGGGGTCACCATCACCCAGCTGGGCCTTCGCGTGGACCCGGAAACCGTGGACATCGCCGTGGACGGCATGACCATCCAGACCAACGAATCCATGGTGTACATGGTGTTCAACAAGCCCAAGGGCGTCGTCTCGACCATGGCCGACCCCGAGGGCCGGCCCTGCATCGCGGACTTCCTGAAGAAGCGCCAGACCCGAGAACGCCTGTTCCACGTGGGCCGCCTGGACACCAACACCGAGGGCCTGCTGCTGTTGACCAACGACGGCGAGCTGTCCAACCGCCTGAGCCACCCCAAATACGAGGTCCAAAAGACGTACCTGGTCCAGGTCCGCGGACCCATGGCCCAGGGCATTGGCGCGCAGCTGAAGGACGGCGTCGAGCTCGAGGACGGCTGGGCGCGGGTGGACACCTTCCGCCTCGTCGACTCCACCCCGGGCCACGTGCTGGCCGAGGTCGTCCTGCACTCGGGAAAGAATCGCATTGTGCGCCGCATGTTTGACGCCGTCGGCTACCCGGTGGAGCGGCTGGTCCGCGTGAAGTTCGGCCCCATCGCCCTGGGCGACCAGCGCCAAGGCAGCATCCGCGTCCTGGGCCGCCACGAGGTGGGCCACCTCCTGGCAGAAGTGGGGATGTAGGCAGCGGATGAATCCAACGCATCTGGTGGGACCGGTGCTGGTACTTGGCAGCGGTCTGCTCGGGGCCAGCATTGGCATGGGACTGCGGGCGCACGGCCTGGACGTGGTGCTCTCCGACCCGTCCCCGTCCGCGCAGGCCGTGGCCGTGGACATCGGCGCCGGGCGCGCCTTTGACCCCGCCGAGAACCTGTCCCCGGAGCTTGTGGTGGTTGCCGCCCCGCCCGACGTGACCGCGGCGGTGGTGGCCGGTGCGCTGAAAACGTATCCGTCCGCCGTCGTGGTGGACATCGCCAGCGTCAAGGGGGCCGTGCTGGCCGAGCTTCGCCAACTGGTGGGCGCGGAGCGCGAACTGCTGCACCGGTACGTTGGCACCCACCCGATGGCCGGGCGGGAGAAGTCCGGACCGGTTGCCGCGCGGGGGGAGCTGTTCAACTCGATGCCGTGGGTGCTCTGCCCGTCGGAGGCCAGCGCCAAGCATGCGGTGAAGGTGGCGCATTCGCTGGCGATCGACCTGGACGCCGTGGTGTTCCGGTTCAGCCCCGATGAGCACGACGCCGCCGTGGCGCTGGTCTCCCACCTCCCGCAGGTGATGGCCTCGCTGGTGGCCAGCCGGCTGCAGGAAACCCCGGCGCACGCGCTGTCGCTGGCCGGCAACGGCCTGCGGGACGTGACCCGCATCGCCGCCAGCGACCCCGCCCTGTGGGTGCAGATCCTGGGCGCCAATGCGCCGAAGCTGCTGGAGATCATGCAGGGGGTCCGGGCCGATCTGGACCGGCTGATCGCCACGCTCAGTGCCCCGACGGCCCCGGGCGCGCGGCTGGACCTGGCGCAGTTGATGGCCGAGGGCAACGCCGGGCAGACCCGCATCCCGGGCAAGCACGGCGGCCCGGCGCAGCAATATTCGTGGCTGACCGTGCTAGTGGACGACAAGCCGGGGCAGATCGCGAAGCTGCTCACGGAGATCGGCCACATCGGTGTCAATGTGGAGGATTTGCGCCTGGACCACTCATCCGGCGTGCAGGTGGGCATGGTGGAGCTTTCCGTCATGCCGTCCAAGCGTGTGGGCTTGGTGGAGGAACTGACGGAACGCGGTTGGAAGGTCATCTTGTGACAGGCATCGAGACAGCCGGCGTGGCCGGAACATACCTCGCGGGCGCAAACCTTGCCGCGGAAGGCCCCGCCGGCGCGGGCCTGGCCGGCGTGCACAAGATCATGCTGCGCCAGGGGAAGCCGCTGGTGGTCGCCATTGACGGGCCGTCCGGGTCCGGGAAGTCGAGCGTGAGCAAGGCCGTAGCGCAGCGGCTGGGCCTGGCCTACCTGGACACCGGCGCAATGTACCGGGCCGTGACGTGGCACTGCCTCAACGGCCGGATCGACCTGGACAACGCCCAGGCCGTGGAAAGCGCCGCCCGGGAAATCCGGCTGGAACAAAACCTGACCCCCGGCGAGGAGTTTGTGAAGGTCAACGGGATCACGGTCACCGGCCCCATCCGCGAGCCGAAAATTTCCGCCGCCGTGAGCACCGTCGCCGCCAACCTGGGCGCCCGCGCCGAGCTGATCCGCCGCCAGAAGGCCATCATCGCCGAGTGCCACCACCGCATTGTGGTGGAGGGCCGGGACATCACCACCGTGGTGGCCCCGAACGCGGAGGCCCGGCTGATCCTGACCGCCAGCGAGGAAGCCCGGCTCCGCCGCCGGGGACTCCAGCTCGGCGGCACGCAAACGCAGGCGCAGCTGAAGGAGCAGGTGCTCGGCCGCGACGCGAAGGACTCCACCGTGGTGGACTTCCGGCGCGCGGCCGACGGCGTGTTCACCGTCGATTCCTCGAACCTGGACTTTGAGCAGACCATTGGTGCCGTGATCACCGTGGTGCGCCGGGCCGTGCACGAGGACTTGCCTGCATGACCAAGCGGGATCGGGTGCTGCGCACCCTGACGTCTGTGCCGCCGCCGTGGAAGACGCGTTGGAGCCGGCCGCTGGGCCGGGTCCTGGACCACCTCATTTACCACACCACGGTGCACGGCCGGGCCAACATCCCCGCCGACGGCCCCGTGATCTTCGCCGCCAACCACCTCAGCTACCTTGACGGGCCGGTGATGGTCGGCGCCGCCAGCCGATACATGCACGTGATGGTCCGCCACGACATGTTCAAGGGATTCCTGGGCTGGGTGCTGGCCACCTCCGGCCAGATCCCGGTGAACCGCGACGGCGACTGCGTGGGGATCCTGCCGGAGGGCACCCGGGGGACCGGCGACGCCGCCAGCATGAACGCCGGCGTGGCGTGGCTGGCACTGAACTCGGGGGCCGGCGTCGTCCCCGTCGCCATCCTGGGCACCCGGGTGGGCGGCGAACACCGGGACACGATTCCCCGGCCCCGGCGGCGTTTGCACGTGGTGTTTGGCGAGCCGGTGAAAATCGTGCGTGAACCCGGAGTTTCCGGGCGTGTTTCAATGGACAGAGCAACGGAACAGATCCGGGTGCGGCTGGCGGCCCATATCAGCGCCGCCACCGCCGCCACAGGGCAGGATTTGCCTGCGGATGATGACCCACCCCCACACCAAAAAGGACAGCAACCATGAGCGAGACGCAGTCGAGCCCGCGCCCCGATGAGGGTGAGATTGGTCACCAGGACTACACGCCCACGGGGACAGACCATGTGGCCGAGCGGCTGGCGGGGATCTCCGACGCCGACGCCGACGAGCGTGCCGCGTCGCTGCTGGCCGGCCTGGCCAACTACGAACTCGAGGCCGAGGACGCCGCGCTGCTGGCCGGCGAGTTCGACGACGGCACGGACGAGGCCGCGCTCCGGGCGGATCCGGTGCTGGCTATTGTGGGACGGCCCAACGTGGGCAAGTCCACGCTGGTGAACCGGATCCTGGGCCGCCGCGAGGCCGTGGTGGAAGACACTCCGGGCGTCACACGCGACCGGGTACAGTATGCCGCCCACTGGAACGGTCGCAACTTTACGCTGGTGGACACCGGCGGCTGGGAGCGCGCCGCGCGCGGCATTGACCTGCGCGTGGCCGAACAGGCCGAGATCGCCGTGGAGATGGCGGACGCCGTGCTGCTGGTCGTGGACGCGATAGTGGGCATCACCGCCACCGACGAGGCCGTCGTGCGCATGCTGCGCAAGGCCAAGAAGCCGGTCATCCTGGTCGGGAACAAGGTCGATGACATTGTGCAGGAGGCCGACGCCGCCTCGCTGTGGGGCCTGGGCCTGGGGGAGCCATACCCGGTTTCGGCCGTGCACGGCCGCGGCGTCGCCGACATGCTGGACCGCGTCATGGACGTCTTGCCGGAGTTTTCCGCCGTGGCCGGCGTCGAGCGCACCGGCGGCCCGCGCCGTGTGGCCCTGATTGGGCGCCCGAACGTGGGGAAGTCGTCCCTGCTGAACAAGCTCGCCGGAACCGAGCGCGTCGTGGTGGACACCGTTGCCGGCACCACGCGCGACCCGGTGGATGAGCTGATCGAGCTCGGCGAGCGCACCTGGCGCTTTGTGGACACGGCCGGCATCCGCCGCCGCCAGCACATGGCCCAGGGCGCCGACTTCTATGCCTCCCTGCGCACGCAGACCGCGTTGGAGAAGGCCGAGGTGGCCGTGGTGCTGCTGGCCGTGGACGAGGTGCTCAGCGAGCAGGATGTGCGCATCCTCCAGCTGGCCATCGAATCCGGCCGCGCCCTGGTCCTGGCGTTCAACAAGTGGGACCTGCTCGACGACGAGCGCCGCAAGTACCTCGAACGCGAGATCGAGCAAGACCTGGCGCACGTTGAGTGGGCTCCGCGGGTGAACATTTCCGCCAAGACCGGCTGGCACAAGGACAAGCTGGTGCCCGCGCTGGATTTGGCGCTGGAGAACTGGGACCGGCGCATCCCCACGGGCCGCCTGAACGCGTTCCTGGGCGAGCTGGTCTCCGAGCACCCGCACCCGGTGCGCGGCGGCAAGCAGCCCCGCATCCTGTTCGGCACGCAGGCATCGAGCCGTCCGCCGAAGTTCGTGCTGTTCACCACCGGCTTCCTGGACCCCGGCTACCGACGCTTCATCACCCGCCGTTTGCGGGAAACCTTTGGCTTTGAGGGCACGCCGATCGAGGTCAGCATGCGCGTGCGGGAGAAGCGCAGCCGCAAGAAGTAGGCGCGGGGCAAGGGATCGGGCGTGCCGGGATCGAGAGACTTCCGTCACGCCCGGACTGGTTAGCCGCGCCAAAAATATGGGGTAAGCTTTTTCAGGTGGTTCAGCCACGGAATGAACGTTCCGGGCGTCGAACTTTCGGGCTGTAGCGCAGCTTGGTAGCGCACCTGACTGGGGGTCAGGGGGTCGCAGGTTCAAATCCTGTCAGCCCGACATTTTTTTCTGGAGGCGGTGTCCGTGAGGGCGCCGCCTCCTTTGCTTTCCCGGCGCCGCCGGGCTCCCGCGGGCCGAAGATTATTCTTTCCCCGGGCCTCGCACTCACCTAAGATGCTGAACCAGGCGATCATCATCGACGGAGGGGTCGCGATGAAGGACATGACGGTCATTGCCCGGGGCATCGGGATGGGCGAATCGGCGCGTTGGCATGGCGGCCGGTTCTGGTACGCGGACTGGATCAACGGGAAGATCCACGCCGTGGACGCGGACGGCACCTTGCACCAAACCATCCCCGTCCCGTCCTTCCCCATCACCTTTGACTGGCTCCCGGACGGCCACCTGCTGATCGTCTCCGGCTCCGACGCCCGCCTGTTGAGCCTGACCCCGCAGGGGGTGCTGGAGCCGGCCGCGAACCTGCGGCCTCTTTCCGCCTCGCCGTGGAACGAGGTGGTGACCAATGGCGCCAACGCCTACGTCAACTGCATTGGCTTCACCTTCCCCGGCCCGCCGGAGGTTGCCGGCCTCATCGCGCTCCTGACGCCCGACGGCGGCACGCGCGTCGTGGCGGACGGCCTCGCCTTTCCCAACGGCATGGTCATAGTGAACGACGGCGGCACCCTGGTGGTCGCCGAATCGCATGCGGGGTGCCTGACGGCTTTTGACATCCGGGTGGACGGCTCCCTGGCCAACCGGCGGGTGTGGGCCGAGGTGCCAGGCAGCGCCCCCGACGGCATTTGCGTGGGCGACGGCGGTCTCTGGTACGCGGACGTGCCCAAGCAACACTGCGTGCTGGTGGCCGAGGGCGGGGAAATCCTGCGGACCGTGCAGCTGGAGCAGGGCTGCTTCTCCTGCGTGGTGGGCGGTGACGACGCCGACACCCTGTTCATCCTGGCGGCGACCTGGCCGGATGTCATGAATCCGGCCGGCCCGCCCACCGGTCGTGCCGTGGCGGTTCACCTGGGCTTCCCGGGGCGGTGATTCATGACGGCGACAACGGTAGTGGTTGGGTGCACCGTGCTTCTGTTGGGTGGGTGCCTCGTGGCGGCCCTGTGGGGAAACCGGCATCTCCGCGAACCGGGTGACATGGCGGCAGCCCTCGAGCCGGCAGCGGCAACCGCAACCCCGGCCGAACGGGCCGAGGCCCGCAGGACGGCCACGCTGCGGGCCGTGCGCCGATACTTCTGGTGGGCCAACCTGGTCTCCTTCTCCGCGCTGGTTTCCGCGCTGCTGGCGGCCTGGCCGGGCGGACGGCTGGCCATGCGGGTGCTGGCCGCCACGTCGCCCGACTTGGCCCGGGGCCGGCTCACCGAGGCCCAGTTCATCGTCGGCCTCCCCACGCTCGAAGGTTCCCTGGCGCTGCTGATCTTTGGCGCAATACCGGCCGGCTACTGCACCGCGTTGCTCTACGTGGTCCTGCATCGCCGGCTGCCGGCCGGGCGGCTGGCCGGCCCGCTGCTCGGCGTTCTTGTGCTCGTGTGGCTGGGCGCGCTGGTGGACCCCCTGCGCGCGGGCAACATCGATTTCGACATCGTGGGACCCGGCTGGCTGGCGGTCGCGCTGTTTGGCTCCCTGGCGCTCCTCCAGGGCGCCGTGGCGGTCGCGGCGGCAAGTTGGTGGAGCGAACGGATGCCGCCGCGCCGGCAACTGGCGTTCGGGCACTACAGTCCGCTGCTGCTCGGCGCCGTCCTCCTGCCCCCTGCCGGTCTGGCCGTGGCCTTCGGGGCCCTGGTGGTGCTCCTGTGGATGGGCGTTGTTCCCGTCGCCGGCGTGCCTCCCACGGTCGGGTCCACGGTCGGGTCCACAGTCGGGTCCACGGTCGGGTCCACGCGCCGGCGCCGGAAATGGGCATGGCTCGGAACCGGCGTGGTCATTGCGGTTTCGATCGCCGCGCTGCCCCCCTTCCTCGGTGCTGAGGCCTCCATCGCGTCGCGGCCCGGGTGACCGGCCGGTCCGGGGCCCAGGCGCTCTTAGGCGGACCCGAGGGCCGGGAGGAACTGGCGGTTCCTGATCCGTGACGGACCGAATTCCAGCGCCAGGGGCTGAATCTCCCGGCTCCCGCGGTCATGGGCTCGTCGCCGCCCCACGGCCACGTGCGGCGTCCAATGAGGGTATCTGAAGCCCAGGGCCGGCGAGCTAAGTATGAAGTCGTCCACATTGTCCACGAGCAGCCCATCCAGCAGCTCGTGCAGCGCCTGGACGAGGGAGACCTGGTAGGTGCGCACGTGCTGGGGCACGTCGACCACAAGCCCGAACACGCCGCCGCCGCCCAGCGCGACCAACGTCTCGGCGGTCCCGGAAAAGCTTTCCAACGCCGGCAAGCCCTGCAACCATGCAACCGTCCTGGCGGTGGCGACCTCGGACGTGGTCACGCCCCGCGTCCACTCGACGACGTCCCGGGCGAACTCCGCCAGGACACCGATGTGCAATAGCGTCATGTGTAGTCCCGGCCGCCTGCGCAGCGCATCGACGTAACCGCCCAGTTGCTCGTAGTCCGAGGGGCTGGAGCCAATGGCCAGCACCGGCACCTCCACCGTGATGCGCGCAATCGTCTGCATCCACACCTCCACTCATCCGTGCTGGTCGTTCACCCTCGAAAGGGCCATTATCCTCCCGGGTGCGGGGTTCGAACCGTGATCCGGGGGCCGGAAATCGCAACCCTTGACAAGCAAGTGGCAACTTGCCTATGGTTTTGTTGTGGGCGATGTTTTCAAGGCCCTGGCCGACGAAACGCGCCGGGCCATCCTCGATGAACTATCCGACCGGGACGAGCAGACGCTCTTTGAGATCTGCACCCGATTGGCCGTCAGGCACGGCCTGGGCTCCTCGCGGCAGGCGATATCGCAGCACCTTCAGGTGCTTGAGGACGCGGGGCTGATCCACACCGAACGCCGCGGCCGCCACAAATTTCACATGCTCGACACCACCCCGCTGGCGCAAATCCCCCAGCGTTGGCCGAAGAAGGATGCACCATGAAAATCAACCTCATGTCCATCTTTGTGGACAACCAGGACACCGCCCTGGCGTTTTACACCGAGAAGCTTGGCTTTATCCCCGCCGCGGACATTCCGATGGGTGAATACCGCTGGCTCACCGTGGTGTCCCCGGAGGAGCCGGGCGGCACGCAGATCTCGCTGGAACCCTCCGATCACCCCGCGGTCAAGCCCTTCCAGGATGCGATCACGGCCGACGGCATTCCGTTCACGTCCTTTGCCGTCAGCGACGTGCAGGCCGAGTACGACCGGCTGCGTGCCCTGGGGGTGGCCTTCACGCAGCGACCCACCACCAACGGCCCGGTCACGACGGCGGTCCTGGACGACACCGTCGGCAACCTCATCCAGATTGCGGCGATGACGGACGCTCCCGACGGAACAGGAGGCGGCGATGACGCAGCGGAACCGGGTGACACCCCTGGGTGACGTGGTGGCGATACCGCTGCGGGGCGCCTGGACGGGAAACCGCGGCCGGATCCACTCGGGCACAGGGATCACCAAATTCCACGCGGGCGATTTGTGGATCACCTGCGCGCTGGAGTACCGCGGCCGGTGGAGTGCCCAATGGCTGCCCAACCACTACACGTTTCTGTACTTCCACGACGAGGCCGTGTCCTTCGCCGCCGGGCACCGGCCCTGCGCCGAATGCCGCCGCGACGCCTACAACGCCTACCGGGCGGCCTGGGCCGCCCACCACGGGGATCTGCCAACCGCGCAGGAAATGAACCGGCGGCTCCATGCCGAACGGTTGATTGCGGGAACGCACACGCGCCGCCTGCACGCCCTGCCCTGGCCGGAACTGCCCGACGGGACGTTCGTGCTCCGGGCCGGCACGCCGTCGCTGGTCCTGGGCGGCACCATTGTCGACTGGACCGCGGCCGGCTACGGACCGCGGCGGCCCCGCCCGGGCACGGGCGACGCCGACGTCATCACCCCGCCCTCCAGCATTGCCGTGCTCCGCGCCGGATACCCCGTCCACATCGATCCCGCGGCGCTGGGCGAGGCCCCCGATGTGACCCTTGCGCCGCCCGGGAGGTAGAGTTCTTGGTAGCCAAGGCGCTTTTCTCAAAGTCAGCCGCGGCTAGGCCCGTACAGCGATTCGCCGTCTCTGTGCGGGCCGTCCCAACTTAAGGCCCGGACTGGCGGCGTTGCGTCCTAGACGAACGAGCCGAGCCAGAGACCCACCGCGGCGGCGGCCACGCAGGCCAGGAGCGACCCCAGGGCGCTCCCGAGGGAGGCGAGGTAGCGGCGCTCGGCCAGCAGCCGGATGGTCTCGTAGCTGGCCGTGCTGAAGGTGGTGTACCCGCCCAGGAAGCCGGCCCCGAGGATGAGGCTCCAGGCGGCAGGCAGGTTGGACGCGGCCGCCAGGGCCGTGAGGACCCCCAGGGCAAGTGACCCTGTGACGTTGATCAGAAACGTGGCCCATGGGAAGACGGTGAGCAGCCTGCCCCGGATGGCGGCGTCGATGGCAAAACGGGCCGCCGCCCCCAGTCCGCCGGCAACCGCCAGCGCCGCAAACACCGCCGGCGTCATCGCCGGCCCCCGCCCGCGAACTCCGCCGGCTCACGCCCGGGACGCCGGGCGCCGCCCAGGGCAATCCCGGACCAGGTCGCCGCGGCACCGGCCAGCACGGTGCCCAGCCCGTAGCCGGCCGCCACCGCCCAACCGGCCGCGCCCGTGCCGTGTCCGGCCAGGGCCACAACCCCCACGGCGAGGGTGCTGTAGGTGGTGAACCCGCCGCAAAACCCGGTGCCCAGCAGCAGCCGCAGCCGCGGGCCCCGCGGTGCGCCCACGCCGTGGCGGCTCAGGGCCTCGTACAGAAAGCCGAGAAGGAACGCGCCCGCCATGTTGGCGACGATGATCGCCCATGGCAGGGGACCGGCGTCGGGCATCACCAGGACCAGTGCCTCCCGGGCAGCGGAACCAAGCATGCCCCCGAGCGCCATCCAGCCCACCGACGCCGGGCGCAGGTACGGCCCGGTCACGGGCGGCCGGTCCCCGCGGGGCCGGGATGGACGGGGACCACCACCACCGGACGGCGCTGCTTGCGGGTGAGGTTGGTGGCGACGGAATGCCGGAAGAACTCCCGCATGGAACCGCCGTGTGTGTCCTCATGCGTGCCGACCACGATCAACGCCGCATTGAGGGTGCCGGCGCAGCGGGCCAGGGCGTCGGCGGCGTCACCGGCCAGCAGCAGCGGTCGCCAGCGCACACCCAGCGGCTCGAGCACGGTTCCCAGGAAGGTGGCGAGGCGGGGCGGGAACACGGCCTCGCCGGCGTCGTCAAGGTCGGTGCCGTCAAAATCGGGGTCGACCGAGGCGGAGGTGACGGTGCCGTCTTCGGCCTCGGCCACCACGTAGCGGCCCGGGTTGGCATAGGCGCACACCAGCTCCAGGCCCAGCGCGGCCGCGAGGGTGGCGGCCTCCCGGGCCACGGCGGGGGACTGGCCGGGGTGCACGCCCGCCACCACAACGGCGGGTGCGGGCTGGGGCAGGTTCATCTACGCCTGCGGAGGGGCGGGAGCGGCGGAGCCGGCGGGCGGGCCATCCGGCGGCCCGGAGGGGCGATGCCGGGCGGCCCGTCCGGCATCGCGCGCCGTCTTCGCCGCCGCCCGGGCATCGTCCCGGGCCCGCCGATCCGCACGGCGCCCGGCGGCCTTCGCGGCGCGCGCCTTGGCGTCCTCGTTCTCGCGCACCAGCCGCTCCGCGGCCCTGATTTGGCGAATCTTCCGGCCCCGCCGCAGCCATGCCCGGCCCAGGACGATGACCAGCACGGCGGCGCCCACGCCCGCGACCATGAAGATTTGGCTCCACGTGCCGAACCAGTTCGCGTCGTTGGCCCAGATGGACCGGGCATTGACGGCCGAGGTGGTGGTGCCGTACAGCACGGCCAGGGTGAGCAGGTTGGGGACGGTGAGCAGCACGGCCAGCACCAGCACGCTCAGCCGCACCCAGTTGTTCAGCTTCTTGTGATGCGCCGGCCACGCCACCACCACGGGCACGAAGGAGAACATGAAGCCGTAGAACATGCCCAAGGGGATGCTGTTGCCCAGCTGCCCACCCACCTGGTCCCGGATCGCGTTGGCCCAGAAAAGTGGAACGGTCACCGAGGCGATCAGGTAGCCACCGATCAACACCAGGGCCGCCACCGCGGCGACGATGGTGCGCGCCTGCCACCGCGACCTGGGCGCCCTGGCGCCCACCGGGTGCGGCGGCGGTGTGGTCTCCGGGGACGGCGCTGGCGAATCGGTCATAGGTGAATCATGTCATCCGTGCCGTTTCCGGCGTTAGTACGTCTGCTCGAAACCACCTTCGACTTGTCAAGACGGCCCGCACACTAAAGACTGGACTTGGTCGGTGGGAATAACGCCCGCGGACCAGGCTGTCCTCTAAATTCACATTACTCGTGAGCAGCGATGAACCATGAAAGGCCCTCCCCATGAGCAATATTCCCGCAGACCTCTCCTACACTGCCGAGCACGAGTGGGTTTCGGCCCCGAACGCGGACGGTGTGGTCCGGGTCGGCATTACCGACTTTGCACAGGACGCACTGGGTGACGTGGTCTATGTCCAGGTCCCCGACGCCGGCACCGACGTCACGGCCGACACCGTGGTGGGTGAAGTGGAGTCCACCAAGAGCGTCAGTGACATCTACGCCCCGCTGACCGGCAATGTCGCGGCCCGCAATGAGGCCCTTGACGCCAACCCGGCACTCATTAACTCCGATCCCTACGGCGAGGGCTGGCTCGTGGAAATCACGCTCGCCGACGCGGCCAGCTACGGCTCGCTGCTCAGCGCCGCCGCGTACCAGGAAAAGGTAGGCTAGTTCACAGGCTTCACCGCCGTAGTGGCCGAAGTTTGCACTGAACGCTGTCCGGCGTCGAAAATCTGCGTTGGTCTCAGCGGATTGCCAGCGAGCGGACCTAGGTTTAATAACACGAAACGTCTACAGACGATTTACAAGGAGGAGCACCAATGGCCGACATGGGTAACGACGCCGGGGTGAACAGTCGGGCGGAATCCCACCAGCAGCCGGGTGCTTCCGACACTACGTCGATTCAGTTGCCTCCCGTCCAGTCGGGACCGACCGTGGTGCACCAGCTGGCCCCGGACGAGCAAAATGCGGTGAACTCGCTGCCCGCCGGCTCCGCCCTGCTGATTGCCCACACCGGCCCCAACGCCGGTGCCCGGTTCCTGCTGGACAGCAACGTCACCACCGCCGGGCGGCATCCGGATGCTGACATCTTCCTGGACGACGTGACGGTCTCGCGCCGCCACGCCCAGTTCCTGAAGGTTGAGGGCGGCTTTGAAGTCTCCGACGCCGGCAGCCTCAACGGGACCTACGTCAACGGCGACCGGGTCGACTCGATCCGCCTGCGCACCGGCAACGAGGTGCAGATCGGCAAGTTCCGGTTGACGTACTACTTCAGCCCGTCGGCTGCCGCAGCCTCGAATTCCTGAGGACGCGATGGCGGGGATGAACCAGAGCGCCGGACGCCGGTTGATGGACGTGCAGTCCACCAACCGGCGCTTGGGTGCCGCCGCGATCTTTAACATCGGCGATGTCCTGGCGCAGCTAGGTGATGACTTCCCGTCCGTCACCGCCTCCAAGATCCGGTTTTATGAGGAAAAGGGACTCATCACCCCGCAGCGCACCCCCGCCGGTTACCGGCAGTTCCGCGACGCCGATGTCGAGCGGTTGCGCTTTGTGCTGGCCCTCCAGCGCGACCATTACCTGCCCCTGAAGGTCATCCGGGAGTATCTGGATGCCATCGATCGCGGCGAGACGCCGCACAATCTCCCGCCGGGGGTGTCCATCGCGCCGCGCATGGTCTCGGACGACCTCGCCCTGGAGCTGAAGGGACGCTCGCGCCGGCTCTCCGCCGACCAGCTGCGGGCCGAATGCGGTGCCAGCGCCGAGCTGCTCGATGCCATGCTCAGCTACGGCCTGCTCGAACAACGCGACGGATTCTTTGACGACCATGCCCTGCGCGTTGCCAAGGCGTGCACCGACCTCTTTGCCCACGGGCTCGAGCCCCGCCACCTGCGTCCGTTCCAGGCCGCCGCCGACCGCGAATTCGGGCTGGTGGAACGCGCCGTCGCCCCGCTGTCCTCGCGCCGGGACGGGGCCTCCTCGGCCCGGGCCGCGGAAGCCGCCCGCGAGATTGCCGAACTATGCCTGAGCCTGCACAGCGCCCTGGTGCAGACGCGGATCGCGGAGATGGAATCGCAGTGATCCAGGTCCAGATTGTCGGGGTGCGGATTGAAATGCCGTCCAACCAGCCCCTGGTGTTGCTGAAGGAAAGTCTCGGCGAACGCCACATCCCCATTTGGATCGGCGCCTCCGAGGCGACCGCGATCGCCCTCGCCGAGCAGGGTGTCGTCCCGCCCCGCCCGCTCACGCACGACCTCCTGTGCGGGGTCGTGATCGCCCTGGGCCACCGGGTCATTCGGGTGAACCTGACCAAGGTGGAGGACGGCATCTTCTACGCCGAGCTCGTGTTCGAGGACGGCACCACCGTCGGTTCCCGCGCCTCGGACGCGATCGCCGTGGCGCAGCGGGCCGACTGCTCCATCTGGGCGGCGGAAAGTGTCATCGAGGAGGCCGGGGTCATCATCGCCGACCACGACGACGATGCCGACCCCGAGGACGACGCCAAGGAACGCCAGGTGCGCCAATTCCGCGAATTCCTCGATGAGGTTGAGCCCGAGGACTTCGACAAATAAGCCGGAATCCCGCGGCATCCTCCCTCAAGCCTAACGTTGAAGCTGAAGGTTAAACTTTCGACACGGGAAAATAGTTGGTCGCACGTCTTTGACCTTGGTCCCGCGCGGCTCTAACGTCAGAGTAATTAGTTCCCATTGCAAGCTGAGTCGACTGCGGTCACACTTGAGGTTAGAGCCCCTGCGGCGGTGCCTCACGATGCCCGCGGCAAGCGGTACGCAATATCCCGTTCAGGGGACTGCGATTAGGAGGATCCACGTGAGTCCGATCAGCGACGCYGGCGAGCTCAAGCCTGCTGCTGTCTCCGGTGCCGCCATCAACGCCGGCGCGCAAGGATTGCTTTTCACGGAGGACTTGCCGGTTCTCGATGAGGACGCCGGCTATCGGGGTCCCATCGCCTGCAAGGCCGCCGGCATCACGTACCGCCAGTTGGACTACTGGGCCCGCACCGGCCTGGTGGAACCGGCAGTCCGCGGGGCCGCCGGCTCCGGCTCGGCCCGCCTGTACGGCTTCCGTGACATCCTGGTCCTGAAGGTCGTCAAGCGGCTGCTGGACACGGGTGTGTCCCTGCAGCAGATCCGCACGGCCGTCGAACACCTGCGCGAGCGAGGGGTCGAGGACCTGGCCCAAATCACGCTCATGAGCGACGGCGCCTCCGTGTACGAGTGCACCTCCGCCGACGAGGTCATCGACCTGGTCCAGGGCGGCCAGGGCGTTTTCGGCATTGCCGTGGGCCGCGTGTGGCGCGAGGTTGAAGGCAGCCTGGCCGCGTTGCCCAGCGAGCATGCCGTGACCGACACCTACCCGGATGACGAACTGAGCAAGCGCCGCGCCGTCCGCAAGATCTCCTAGCCCCGCCCCTTCAACTGACTGTGAGTCTTATTGGTAGCTGGTCTGGGACTAGCTGGCAGAGTGGGTACTGGCCGTATCATCTTATGAATGTGACTCWTCAWCTGACTGGCTCCGTTTGGATGCCTTGTGCGGGACCTGTCCATTCATGGGGTGGTCGGCCGGTACCTGCCCGGCCCACCTCGGTGACTTRATYAGAAGGTTGTCCGCCCCWKGGGGCGTGRCTCGTCACAGTSTTGTTCCGAAGTGACCWCTAYCCGGACTGGTAYCGGCCGACAACGGCCCTGACCACAWGTCCGTCTAGRGGAAAGGTGGAGGAACCGCTATGTCTATCGTCGCGCATTCCCACCCGTTTGTCGTGGGCGTGGACACCCACGCCCGCAATCATGTCTACGCCATCATCACCGCCGCCACCGGCGCGTTGGAGGACACCGGCGAGTTCCCCACCGGAGCGGGTGGGATCAAGCGCGCCCTTGAGTGGGTGGCCCGGCGCACCGGCGCGGACCTTGCCACGTTGTGGGTGATCGAGGGCGCTGCCTCGTACGGGGCGATATTGGCCGGCACTGTCGCCGGTGCCGGCTACGAGGTTGCCGAGGCTGCACGGATGGATGCCCGCGCCCATCACGGGGTGGGCAAGACCGATGCCCTAGACGCGCAGCGGATCGCCCGTGCCGTGCTCCCCCTGGAGCCGTCACGGTTGCGCCGACCACGCCTCAATGACGGCGTCCGTGCAGCCCTGCGGGTGCTCGTCACGGCCCGGGATTTCATGACCGGTGAACGCACCCGCTACATCAACGCGCTGACCGCGCTGGTGCGGGTGAACAGCCTCGGATTGGACGCCCGCCAGGCCCTGACCAGGACGCAGATTGCCCAGGCCTGCCGCTGGCGTGCCCGCGAGGAGGAACTCGCGCTTTCCATCGCCCGGGCAGAAGCGACCCGGCTGGCCAAACGCATCCTGGAACTCGATGAGGAGGTGGCAAAAAATCGTGACCGGCTTACCGAGCTGGTCACGATCAGCGAAGCCGCCCCACTGCTGGACATCAAGGGCTTCGGGCCCGTCAGCACCGCGGCCTGCCTGATTGCCTGGTCCCACGAAGGCCGGGTCCATTCAGAGGCCGGATTCGCCTCCCTGGCCGGGGTAAATCCGATCCCGGCCTCCTCGGGCAACACGGTCCGGCACCGACTCAACCGCGGCGGCGACCGGGCCCTGAACAAGGCACTCCACACAGTGGCCAAAACACGTATGATCCACGACGAGGAAACCCTCGCATACATGGAAAAGCGAAAGGCTCAAGGCCTCACCTACAGGGAAATCCGCCGCTGCATCAAACGCTTTCTGGCTCGCCGCGTCTACAAGATCCTCAACGCACAAACCACGACCCACAACGAGGCACCAAATGCAGCTTGACAAATATAGAAGGGTCCCGCACTAGATGTCGTAAATTCGCGATTTCCGCGAGTTATTCGACATCTGGTGCGGGTTAGTTCGGTTTGGGGCGCCAGCCGCGACTGTAGAGGGYGTTGCGGATCTTGCGGACCGCGGCCTTGGCGTCGTCTTGCATGTGCTGCTTGCCGATGCGGACTTCGATCCAGCCGGCCGCCTGGAAGTCTTCCTGACGCTGGATGTCCCGGACCACCTGCCCGCTCTCACCGTGGGTGCCGCCGTCGTACTCCACCGCCACCCGGTACGCGGGGAACGACTCGTCCGGCGTGCGGGAGATCCCGTTGGCCAGCGGCACCGGAACATTGATGTGCGGTTCGGGCAGGCCGGCGTATCCGATGGCCAGGCGGAGCCGTGTTTCCGGTGCCGAGTCCGACCCGACCCGGGCCAACGCCAGGGCCGCGCGGGCCTTTTGGATGCCCGGGGTCCCCTTGTGTCGCGCCAGCATGAGCGAAAGCTGCTCGATGGTGGCATACGGCTCGGTGCGGGCCTCCAGCCCGGGGCGCGGGATGCGGATCAGGTGGTCCGCCACGACCACCAGCTCGTCAACGCCCATGCGCCGGGCGCAGTCCAGCCACGTGCGGGCGCGGGTGGTGATCCACAGGCCGTCGAGGCACTCGACCTCCTCATCGGCGAACATGGTCGTGTGCCCGGCCACGCCGTGGCGCCGCGGCTCGTCGTGGGG
The DNA here is from genome assembly GCF_052114065.1 of Specibacter sp. RAF43. Lineage (NCBI taxonomy): Bacteria > Bacillati > Actinomycetota > Actinomycetes > Micrococcales > Micrococcaceae > Specibacter > Specibacter sp. RAF43. Next base: position 47,733 of record NZ_JBFREA010000024.1, read on the forward strand.
TGCCTGGCGGGAAATGTGAATGAGCGAGGCGTCCGTCACGGGCAGGAACCCGGGCAACTGCCAGAGCGCAAAGGCCGTGGCATGGGAGGCCGCCGAGTATCCCGTGACCTGGGTGTACGGGCGGGTGAGCAGGGTCAGCGGGAGATCGGCGGCGCCAAGGCTCTTGATGCCGCGGCTGAGGCTGACGATGTCTCGGTGCCGGAGTTTGCCCGGGCCGATTTTCAGGACCTGCGCACGACGAGTCGTGAACGGGCCCGAGCGCAGTTCCGGCGGAAAGTCCTGTGGATGGAACATGTCCCCATCATGGCAATTCCTGCCGCGTCTCGCTTGAGTTATCCACAGGCGGCACCTAGCGGCGCAAGTGGCCCGCAATAGATGGCCACTGGTGGATGGGGTGCGCGGCGCCCTGGATCTGCTGCCAGTTCGCCTGCTCCGGGATGGTGGGGGAGAGCAGCAGATCACCAAACATGGTCTTCATCTCCGCCAGCCGGTACGTGTGCTCGCTGGAACCGCTGCGCACCCGGTTGGCCACAATGCCGGCCGGCACCAGGGCGGGGGCAAATTCGGAACGGAACAGCTCGATCGCGCGCAGCGTGCGCTGGGTGCCGGCCACGGAGAACAGGCCGGGTTCGGCCACCAGCAGCACCCGGCTGCTGGCCGTCCACGCCATGCGYGTGAGCCCGTTCAGCGACGGCGGGCAGTCGATCAGCACCAGCTGGTACGGGGCCGTGCCGTCGCGGTCGGCGTTGGAAAGCACGGCGGCCAGGCGGCGCAGATCGCGCCGGCCCAGATCGGGACGGTCGTAAATGCCGCTGAACGCCGAACCCATGGCGACGTCGAGCACCGGTGCGGTCCCGTCGTCGTGCTGGTGGGCGGCCAGCCAGCCGCTGGGGACAACATTGGCGGCGAGGTTGGCCCGGCGCGGTGACTTGATCAACCGGCCGATGTCCACCTGGCCGGCGGCGCGCACGCCCAGCCCGGTCGTCGCATCGGCATGCGGGTCAAGGTCGATCACCAGGGTCGGGATGCCTGCGGCCAGTGCGGCGGAGGCCAAACCAAGCGTGACGGACGTCTTGCCGACGCCACCTTTGAGGCTGCTGATGCTCACTACTTGCACGAGTTGTCCATTACCTTTGCCTTGCGTACTCGATCATGTCCTGGCGCTGCTTGCGGGTTCCGTGCCAAATGCGCGTGACACATACAATAGCTGTGGAACGTTCGCGACTTGGAGAAGCCATTGACAAACACCCCAGATAATTTGACCGGCAATCGGCTCGCAAACAGCTTTGTGTCGGCCACCTTTAGTGAGCGACACATTGGGGTCAGTGCACAGCCCCACGTTCATCATATGTTGAGCACCCTTGGATTTGGCTCTTTGGAGGAGCTTACGGTGGCCGCGCTGCCCGAATCCATCTACACCACCGCACCGATGGGCCTGGCGGCCGCCGTGTCGGAGGAGGCCATGCTGGCCGAGCTGAAGGCGCTTGCCGCCAAGAACACCGTCAACAAGTCCTTCATCGGCCAGGGCTACTATGGCACGCACACGCCCGGGGTCATCCAGCGCAACGTGCTCGAAAGCCCCGCCTGGTACACCGCCTACACCCCCTACCAGCCGGAAATCTCCCAGGGCCGGCTCGAGGCGCTGCTGAACTTCCAGACCGTGGTCTCGGATCTGACCGGCATGGTCACGGCCAACGCCTCCATGCTCGATGAGGGCACCGCCGCGGCCGAGGCGATGGCCCTGATGCGCCGGACCAACCGCACCGCCCCCGCCGACGCCGTCTTCCTGGTCGACGCCGATCTGTTCCCGCAAACCCTGGCCGTGATCAATACCCGGGCCAAGGCCATGGGCATCCCCGTCCTGGTCCACAACTTCGACGCCGGGCTGCCGGACGTTGGGTTCTTTGGCCTGCTCATGCAATACCCGGGCGACTCCGGGCTGGTGCGGGACATCGCCCCGATCATTGCCGCCGCCCACGAGGCCAAGGCCGTGGTGGGCGTCGCCGCCGACCTGCTGGCCCTGACCCTGCTGGAATCCCCCGGGGAGCTCGGCGCCGACCTGGCGGTGGGCACCTCCCAGCGCTTCGGCGTGCCCATGGGCTTCGGCGGTCCGCACGCCGGCTACATGGCCGTCCGCCAGGGCCTGGAGCGTGCCCTGCCCGGCCGCCTGGTCGGGGTCTCCAAGGATGCCGCCGGCAACCTGGCCTACCGGCTGGCGCTGCAGACCCGTGAGCAGCACATCCGCCGCGAGAAGGCCACCTCCAACATCTGCACCGCCCAAGTGCTGCTGGCCGTCATGGCCGGCATGTACGCCGTCTACCACGGCCCGGACGGGCTGCGTGCGATCGCCGTGCGGGTGCACGCCCTGGCGCTGGCCGTGGCGCAGGCCGCGACGGCCGCCGGCCACACCGTGGTGCACGAGAACTTCTTTGACACGGTCAAGATCCAGGTGGCCGCCGGCAGCGGCCACGCCGCCGCCGAATTGGTCGCCGCCGCCCACGCGGCCGGCTATCTGCTGCGCCAGGTGGACCACGACCACATCCAGGTCGCCGTCGATGAAACCACCACCGAGGCGGACATCGCCGCCCTGGCCGGCCTGTTCGCCGGCGACGGCCCGGCACTGGCGGGGCCGTCGCTGCCCGCCGAGGCCGCCGACGTCGCACTTCCCGCCCCGGTCCGGGCCACCGCGTACCTGGGCAACCCGGTGTTCCACGTGCACAACTCCGAGACGCAGATGCTGCGCTACCTGCGCCGGCTCGCCGATGCCGACTACGCGCTGGATCTGGGCATGATTCCGTTGGGATCGTGCACCATGAAGCTCAACGCCACCGCCGAGATGGCCGCCGTGACCTGGCCCGAATTTGCCAACCTGCACCCGTATGCGCCGGCGGCGGACACCGTGGGCATGGTGGAGATGGCCACGCAGCTGGAGGCCTGGCTCGCCGAGATCACCGGCTACGACGCCGTCTCCGTCCAGCCCAACGCCGGCTCGCAGGGCGAGTTTGCCGGGCTGATGGCCATCCGCGCGTACCACCTGGAAAACGGCAACCCGGACCGGGACATCGTGCTCATCCCCACCTCCGCGCACGGCACCAACGCGGCCTCCGCCGTGATGGCCGGGCTGAAGGTGGTGGCGGTGGCCACGGACGGGCTCGGCAACATCGACATGGACGACCTCAAGCGCCAGATCAGCGTCCATGAGGGACGCCTGGCCGCCATCATGGTCACGTATCCGTCCACTCACGGCGTCTTTGAAACCTCCATCAGCACCATCTGTGCCATGATTCACGACGCCGGCGGGCAGGTGTACGTCGACGGCGCCAACCTCAACGCCCTCGTCGGCCTGGCCCAGCCGGGCAAGTTCGGTGCCGACGTCTCGCACCTGAACCTGCACAAGACGTTCTGCATTCCGCACGGCGGCGGCGGACCGGGCGTGGGGCCCGTCGGTGTGGGTGCGCACCTGGCCAAGCACCTGCCGGCCCGGGAACTGGGCCTGGACACCTCGGTGGGGCTGGTCTCCAGCGCACCGTACGGCTCGGCGTCGATCCTGCCCATCTCCTGGGCCTACATCCGCATGATGGGCCCGGACGGGCTGCGCCTGGCCACCCAGACGGCCATCTTGTCCGCGAACTACATTGCCCGCCGCCTCGGCGAGCACTACCCGGTGCTGTACACGGGCGCCCACGACCTGGTGGCGCACGAGTGCATCCTGGACCTGCGCGGCATTACCGCCGACTCCGGAGTCAGCGTCGACGATGTGGCCAAGCGGCTGATCGACTACGGGTTCCACGCCCCCACGATGTCCTTCCCGGTGGCGGGTACGCTCATGGTGGAGCCCACGGAGTCCGAGGACCTCGGCGAGATTGACCGCTTCATCGATGCCATGATCGCCATCCGCCAGGAAATTGCGGACGTCGCGGAGGGAGTGTGGCCGGCCGGGGACAACCCGCTCGTCAACGCCCCGCACACGGCCCGGAGCCTGACGCAGGAATGGGAGCACCCCTACAGCCGCGAGCGTGCGGTCTACCCGGCCGGGGTGGACCCGCGGGCCAAGTACTGGCCGCCGGTGCGCCGGATCGACCAGGCGTACGGGGACCGGCACCTGGTGTGCTCGTGCCCCTCCATCGAAGAACTGGCCGAGGTCTTCTAGGGCCCTCAGGGAGCCCGCTTTATTACGCGGATTGCGCGTGAGATGCACCACAGCATTTGGCGCACGGGCCGTGCACGGGTGAGACTGGCATCACTTTGGTCCGCGGTGGCCGGGCCCTCGGCAGCGCCGGGGATTCATCCACCCGGCCGGCCAGTGGTCCCTTGCGGGCGGCCGGGCCGGCACCACCATGGCAAGATCGCCGGAGGCACCTTAGCCGGTATTTGCAGCACACATCACGACCCGCAGGCTGGCTGTTACCTCAGCCGGACGGCGGCCAAACCAGCGTTCACACAGGAGTGAGATGTTTTCAAAGATTCTGGTTGCCAATCGCGGCGAAATCGCCATCCGTGCCTTTCGGGCCAGCTACGAGCTCGGTGCCAAGACGGTGGCCGTGTTCCCCTATGAGGACCGCAATTCCTTCCACCGGCAAAAGGCCGACGAGGCGTACCTGATCGGCGAGGAGGGACATCCCGTCCGCGCCTACCTGGACGTGGCCGAGATCATCCGCGTTGCCAAGGAAGCCGGCGCGGATGCCATCTACCCCGGCTACGGATTCCTGTCCGAGAACCCCGAGCTCGCCGCGGCCGCGCGCGACGCCGGCATCACCTTCGTGGGCCCGCCCGCCGAAGTCCTGGCCCTGACAGGCAACAAGTTCCATGCCCTGAACGCCGCCCGCGCGGCCGGCATCCCGGTCCTGAAGTCCAGCGAGCCCAGCTCGGACCTGGACACCCTGATCGCCGCGGCCGAGGAAATCGGCTTCCCGATCTTCGCCAAGGCCGTCGCCGGCGGCGGCGGTCGCGGGCTGCGCCGCGTGGACACCCGGGAGGAACTCCCCGAGGCGCTCAGTGCCGCCATGCGCGAGGCCGACGCCGCGTTCGGTGACCCGACCATGTTCCTGGAGCAGGCCGTCCTGCGTCCGCGCCACATCGAGGTCCAGATCCTGGCCGACGCCGAGGGCAACGTCATGCACCTGTTCGAGCGTGACTGCTCGCTGCAGCGCCGGCACCAAAAAGTGGTGGAAATCGCCCCGGCCCCGAACCTGGATGAAAACATCCGAGCGGCCCTGCACAGCGACGCCGTGAAGTTCGCCAAGGCCATGGGCTACGTGAACGCCGGAACCGTTGAGTTCCTGGTCGACACCGTGGGGGAGCGGGCCGGCCAGCATGTGTTCATCGAAATGAACCCGCGCATCCAGGTGGAGCACACCGTCACGGAGGAAATCACCGACGTCGACCTGGTCCAGGCCCAGCTGCGCATCGCGGCCGGGGAAACCCTGGCCGACCTGGGCCTGAGCCAGGACACGGTCCACGTCAAGGGTGCCGCCATGCAGTGCCGCATCACCACGGAGGACCCGGCCAACGGCTTCCGCCCCGACGTCGGAAAAATCACCACCTACCGTTCGGCCGGCGGCGCCGGTATCCGCCTCGACGGCGGCACCATCTACGCCGGCGCCGACGTCAGCCCGCACTTTGACTCCATGCTGGTCAAGCTCACCTGCCGCGGGCGCAACTACGCGACCGCCGTCTCGCGGACGCGCCGCGCCCTGGCCGAGTTCCGCATCCGCGGCGTCTCCACCAACATTGCGTTCCTGCAGGCCGTGATGGACGACCCGTCCTTCATCGCCGGCGACATTGCCACCTCCTTCATCGACGAACGCCCCGAACTGCTCAAGGCCCGCGTGTCCGCGGACCGCGGCACCAAGTTGCTGACCTGGCTGGCCGACGTCACGGTCAACAAGCCCAACGGCGAGCTGCGGGTGCACGATGACCCGGCCGCCAAGCTGCCCGTCGTTGACGCGGCCGCCGCGCCGGCCGGCTCCCGCCAGAAACTGCAGGAGCTGGGCCCGGAAGGGTTCGCCGCCGCGCTGCGCGCCCAGACGGCCGTGGCCGTCACGGACACCACCTTCCGCGACGCCCACCAGTCACTGCTGGCCACGCGCGTGCGTACCAAGGACCTGGTGGCGGCCGGTCCGGCCGTGTCGGTGCTGACCCCGCAGCTGCTCTCCGTCGAGGCCTGGGGCGGGGCGACGTACGACGTCGCCCTTCGCTTCCTGGGCGAGGATCCGTGGCAGCGCCTGGCCAAGCTTCGCGAGGCCCTCCCCAACGTGTGTTTGCAGATGCTGCTGCGCGGGCGCAATACCGTGGGCTACACGCCGTACCCGGCCGAGGTGACCGACGCGTTTGTGCTTGAGGCGGCGGCCAGCGGGATCGACATCTTCCGCATCTTTGACGCGCTCAACGACGTCGACCAGATGGAGCCGGCCATCAAGGCCGTCCGGGCCACCGGAACCGCCGTCGCCGAGGTGGCGCTGTGCTACACCGGCGACCTGCTGGACCCGGCCGAGAAGATCTACACGCTGGACTACTACCTGGCCTTGGCCGAGCGCATCGTGGCCGCCGGCGCACACATCCTGGCCATCAAGGACATGGCAGGGGTGCTGCGCCCGGCCGCCGCGGCCAAGCTGGTCACGGCCCTGCGCGAACGCTTCGCGCTGCCGGTCCACCTGCACACCCACGACACCGCCGGCGGCCAGCTCGCCACCCTGATGGCGGCCGTCAATGCCGGGGTCGACGCCGTGGACGTCGCCTCGGCGTCGCTGGCCGGCACCACGAGCCAGCCCTCGGCCTCCGCGCTCGTGGCGGCGTTGGCGCACACCGAGCGGGACACGGGCATCGACCTGGCCGCCGTCAGCTCGCTGGAGCCCTACTGGGAAGCGGTACGCCGCGTGTACGCCCCGTTTGAGTCCGGCCTGGCCGGGCCCACGGGCCGCGTCTACCAGCACGAGATCCCCGGCGGCCAGCTCTCCAACCTGCGCCAGCAGGCCATTGCGCTGGGCCTGGGGGAGCGCTTCGAGGAGATCGAGGACATGTACACGGCCGCGGACCGGATCCTGGGGCACCTGGTGAAGGTCACGCCGTCGTCCAAGGTGGTGGGCGACTTGGCCCTGCACCTGGTGGGCATCAAGGCCGACCCCGCCGACTTCGAGGCCAACCCGCAAAACTACGACATCCCGGACTCCGTGGTCGGTTTCCTCGGCGGCGAGCTGGGTACTCCGCCCGGCGGCTGGCCCGAGCCGTTCCGCACCAAGGCGCTCCAGGGCCGGACCGTGCTGCGCCGCATGGGCGAGCTCACCGCCGCGGACAGTGCCGAGCTGGCCGCGGACAGCGCCACGCGACGGAACACGCTGAACCGGCTCCTGTTTGCCGGGCCCACGGCCGAGTTCGAGAAGATCCGCGAAACGTACGGGGACGTGTCCGTACTGGACACCCGCGACTACCTGTACGGGCTGCAGCGCGGCAAGGAGCACTACATGCCCCTGGGCCCGGGCGTACGCCTGATCGCCTCGCTGGAGGCCGTGTCGGAACCAGACGAAAAGGGCATGCGCACCGTCATGTGCACCCTCAACGGCCAGGCCCGCCCCGTCACCGTGCGCGACCGCAGCATCGAAAGCACCGTGAAGCTGGCCGAAAAGGCCGATTCGGCCGTGCCCGGGCAGGTTGCGTCCCCGTTCGCCGGCGCCGTCAGCCTGAAGGTGGCCGTGGGCGACGTCGTGGAGGCCGGCAGCACCATTGCCACCATCGAGGCCATGAAGATGGAGGCGTCCATTACGACGCCGGTGGCCGGCACCGTGACCCGGCTCGCCGTTGGCGCGATCGAGCAGGTCCAAGGCGGGGACCTGCTGGTGGTCATCGAGGGATAAATCACGTCCCTGGCACGATTTACCCTGCGGCGGTGTCGCGGGGCTGGGTTACACTGAAAGTCAAATAACCGCTTCCGCGGCCGGAAAACACCGTTTCCGGCCGCGGCGGCATTTGACGGTGGAGATATGGCGAAGAAGATGAGCAAGTCGACAATGCCCGGCACGCCCGCTGGGCCGGATGCCGGGCTCGATGCCGGGACGGAAATAGCACCGGATGCCGCTGCGGGCCCCGAGACGGCCGTGGACGCGGGCACAGAGGCCGTGGACGCGGGTGTGGAGGCCGGCGTTGATACCGTCCGCCCCGGGGGTCCCGAGCCAGATTCAGCCGTTCTTGATTCCGAGGCGGCCGAACCCGGCACCGGCGATCTTGCCACGTCCGACGACGTTGCGACCAAGGTGACCATCACCTCCGGTCCCGTGCCTAACGCCGGCGAAGACCCGGACGCCCTGGACCTGTTGACCCCGTCCACGGATCCCGCCTTCACCGGCGCGGTCCAGGCCATCGAGCCGACCGCTCCTGCCGCCATCCCCGAATCGCCGGCCGCCGCCCTGCATAATGTCCCGCCGGCGCCCGCCCCTCAGGATTTAGCGCCGACGGCCGCCCCGCCGGCGCCCGTCCCTCAGGATCCGCCGCCGGCCGCCCCGCCGGCGCCTGCCCCCCAAGACTTAGCGCCGCATTCCGGCGAGCACAGCGCTGTCCGACACAGTGCCGGCCAGGCGCCGGAGCAGACGGCATTCGAGCAGACAGCACCCGAGCCGGCGGCAGCCCCGGCGTCGTACATGCCGTCGGCCCCGGCGCAGGCACCGGGAGCGCCCGCGTGGGAGCCGTCCACGGCCCATTCCCCGGGCGCGCCGGGCGGCAGCCCCCGCCGCCAGCGTGAGGACGGCCCGGAGCCGGCCGCCGCACTGACCAGCGACCGGCTGCTCTCCAAGGTGGCCGCCCCGCCCGTTGGCGGCTGGCGCCGATGGCTGTACGCGTTGACGCTGGGCGCCGTAAACGTCGGTGATTCGGACAGGGTCCGGCTGGAGCGCGCCCAGGAGAATCTCATCGCCTCGCGCCTGGGCAACCAGACCCGCTATGTGCCGGTGCTCTCCCGCAAGGGCGGCGTCGGCAAGACCACCGTCACCACGCTGCTGGGCATGGTGTTGGCGGAGACCCGCGAGGACCGGGTCATCGCCATGGACGCCAACCCGGACCGCGGAACCCTGTCCGACCGTTCGCCGGGCCGCGCCGACTACACGGCCCGCAACCTGGTCAAGGACCGCTTCACCGTCACCACGTTCTCGCAGCTCTCCGACTACGTCTCCCGGGACGGGTCGCGGCTGGACGTGCTGGCCTCGGACACGGACCCCACGGTCGCCCAGGCCTTTGACGACTCCGACTACCGGGCGGTCACGGACATCCTGGGCAAGTACTACTCAATTGTGCTGACCGATTCCGGCACCGGCATGGTGCACTCGGTCATGAAAGGCACGCTGGAGAAGGCCGACGCCGTGGTGCTGGTTTCCGGCGGCAGCGTTGACGAGGCGCGGCTCGCCTCCGAGACGCTGTCCTGGCTCGAGGCGCATGGGCGGCACGACCTGGTGGCGAACGCCATCGTGGTGATCAACATGTCCGGCGGGACGACCCAGGTGGACATCGGCCAGATCGAAAGCCACTTCAAGTCGCGGGTCAGCAACGTTTTGCGGATCCCTTATGACAAGCACCTGGCGGAGGGTTCGCGCGTGGACCTGGACAAGCTGCGGCCGGCAACCAGGGCCGCCGTCAAGGAGCTGGCGGCCCTGGTCGTGACGGAGTTGCAGCGCGGTTAGGGCTTCTTGGACAGGTAGATGTCCTCGACCACTGCTTCAAAGTCCTTCAGGACCTGCGCCCGCTTGACCTTCATGGAGGGGGTCAGGTGGCCGGAGGACTCCGTGAAGTCGGTGTCCACGATCCGGAACGCCTTGATGGATTCGGCGTGCGAAACGCTCGAGTTGGCCTTGTCCACCACGCTTTGGACGGCGGCCAGGACGGCCGGGTGCACGGCCGCCTGGGCCACGGTGATGCCCGCCGGCAGGCCGTGATGCTTGCCCCACTGCGGCAGCGCCTCCTCGTCGATGGTGACGATCGCGCCGATGAATGGCCGGTTCTCGCCGATGACAAGGCACTGGGACACGATGGCGTCGGCCCGGATCTGGTCTTCGAGCAGCGCGGGCACCACGTTCTTGCCGCCGGCGGTGACGATGATTTCCTTCTTGCGCCCGGTGATCGTCAGGAACCCTTGGTCGTCGAGCTCACCGATGTCGCCGGTGCGGAACCAGCCGTCCACAAACGTTTCTTCGGTGAGGTCGTCGCGGCCAAAGTAGCCCTTCATGACGCACACGCCCTTGGCGAGGATCTCGCCGTCGTCGGCAATCTTCACGGCGTTGCCCGGCAGCGGGGCGCCGACGGTGCCGATCTTGATGCGCTCGGGCCGGTTGACCGTGATGGGGGCCGTGGTCTCGGTCAGGCCGTAGCCCTCGAGGATCTGCAGCCCAATGCCCTGGAAGAAGTGGCCCAGGCGCTCGCCCAGGGGGCCGCCGCCGGACACGGCGTGACGGACGCGCCCGCCCATGGCCGCGCGGAGTTTGCTGTAGACCAGCTTGTCGAACAGCGCGTGCTTTGCCTTGAGCAGCAGCGACACCCGGCCATCCTGGCTGGCGCGGGAGAAATCAATGGCGGTTTGCACGGCGATCGCAAAGATCTTGCCCTTGCCCTCGCCCTCGGCCTTGAGAGCGGCCGAGTTGTAGACCTTTTCAAACACGCGCGGCACGGCCAGGATGAATGTCGGCTGAAAGCTTTGCAAGTCCGCAAGCAGGTGCTTGATGTCCGGGGTGTGGCCCACCTTGGCGCCGGCGGCGATGGCCAGCACCGAGATGTAACGGGCGAAGACGTGCGCCAGGGGCAGGAACATGATGGTCTGGGAACCCGGCGGGATGACGTCCTGACCCAGGACGGCCACCGCGTTTTCGCTCAACTCCACGAAGTTGTGGTGCGTGAGCATGCAGCCCTTGGGCCGGCCCGTGGTGCCGGAGGTGTAAATGATCGTGGCGACATCGTCCAGCCCGTTCGAGGTGCGCCGGACTTCCAGGACGTCGTCGGGGATGTCCTTGCCGGCCTCGCGGAGGGCATCCAGGCCGCTGCCGTCCATCTGCCAGATATTGGCCAGCGCGGTGAGATCCTCGGCGTGGGCGGCCTGGCGGATAACGTTCTCGTGGTTGGCGGTCTCGGCAATGACCGCGACGGCGTTCGAGTCGCCCAGGTTCCATGCCACCTGCGACGGTGAGGACGTTTCGTAGATCGGCACGGACACGGCGCCGGCAAACCAGATGGCGAAGTCCACGAGGGTCCACTCGTAGCGGGTGCGGGCCATGATGCCCACGCGGTCACCGACATTGATGCCGGCGGCAATCAGCCCCTTGGCCACGGCACTCACATCGGCGTGGAACTCCCTGGCGGTGACGTCGACCCACACGTTGTCGGCGTTGCGGCGGGAAAAGAGGGCCGGATTTGAGGCCATCTTGGACTGCCGCAGCACGAAGTCCGTGGTATTCATGGTCCGTGGACTGATGACCTCGGCCGGAACGGTAATCTCTCGCACACTAGCTCCTTCGATATGTGTGTCCACTGTGGCTTGGCCCTACTCTATCGGGCCCGGTCATTATCCGGCATGGCTGCCGCATTCGGCATGTCCCATGCGGCCCGGGCGCCCGAACCACACCGCATGTTACCCGTTGGTAACATTATGTTGTTTGGGTCACGCATTCAATGCGGTTCCCCGTGCGGTGGGCGGGGTGCTCCGGCCGCTGGCTAGACTCGGACCATGCAGCGAGCACGCCCCGTCTTCAGACCCACGCTTAGATTTCCCGGCCGGGCGGCGGTGGGCAGTGAATTGGCGTTGGGCATCGACATCGGCGGCACCAAGGTTGCCGCCGGTGTCGTGGACGGGACGGGCGCTCTGCGGGAGGAACTGCGGCGCGAGACCCCCGGGCGCGACGCGCGCGCCGTCGAGGCGGTGATCGTGGAGTTGGTGAGGGAACTTGGCGGCCGGCATGATATCCGCAGCGTGGGCATCGGGGCGGCCGGCTGGATGGACCTGGACTCCGGCACGGTCATGTTCAGCCCGCACCTGGCCTGGCGGCATGAGCCGTTGCGCAAGAACCTCGAAAGCCTGCTGGGCCGTCCGGTGACCCTGGCCAACGACGCCGATGCCGCCGGCTGGGCCGAATGGCGGTTTGGTGCCGGTCGCGGTCACGACCGCCTGGTCTGCCTGACCCTGGGCACGGGGATCGGCGGGGCCATTGTGATGGACGGCCGCGTCGAGCGTGGTAGTTTCGGGCTGGCCGGTGAGTTTGGCCACCAGATCATCATGCCCGGCGGGCACCGCTGCGAATGCGGCAACCGTGGCTGCTGGGAGCAGTATGCGTCGGGCAATGCCCTGGGCCGTGAGGCGCGGGAGCTGGCCCGGGCCAAGTCACCCATGGCCGCCGAGCTGCTTGCTGCCGTCCACGGCCGGGCCAAAGACATCACCGGATCTCTCGTCACCGAACTGGCGCTGCGCGGCGAACCGACGTCGCGGGAGCTGGTGGAGGAGGTGGGGGACTGGCTGGGGCTGGGCATCGCCAACCTCGCCGCGGCCTTGGATCCCGCCCTGTTTGTCATCGGCGGAGGGCTCTCCGAGGCCGGCGATCTCCTGCTCGAACCCGCCAAGCGCGCCTATGCCAAGAACCTGACCGGACGCGGCTTCCGGACGGAGGCGCGCATCGTCGGGGCGGAACTTGGCCCCTCCGCCGGGCTGATCGGGGCCGCCGACCTTTCCCGGGTCAGGCAACCCAAACGGCTCGGCGTGCGGCGCGGGCGCAAGACGTCAGAACGCGGCTACTAGGACTTGTGCTTAGGACTTGCGCTGCGCCGCCGGGCTGCCGGGCCGCCTTGAGGGGCGGCCGCTGGCTCTTCGGGTGGGTCAGGCTGTGTGGGGTGGCTGGTAGTCGATGAGGAGTTCTTCGAGGTAGCTGGGCGGGGTGGTCAGTGCCGGGGTGGTCAGTGCCGGCGGCGTGGCGGCCCGTTGGTGGCTTTGGGCTTGGGGGTGGTTGAGGGCGTTGGTGAGGTATTTTTTGACCGGTTTGGGGTAGGCCGGTGGCGGGGTGTCCCGGGGGGCGGGGGGATGGTAGCGGCCGGAGGGGGCTTTCCAGCCGACTCGTCCGTCGGGGGTGAGGCGGGGTGTCCAGCCGCGGAGCTTGATGCCGGCCCGGGCGGGGTCCTTCTGGCGGCGGGGGCGGCCGTGGCGGTCCTTGTCGTCCTTGAAGTGGCGCAGGGCGTGGTGGAGGGTGCAGGCCGGGCGTTGGTTGGCGGGGGTGGATCGACCGCCGTGTTCCCAGGCGGTGAGGTGGTCGGTTTCGGTATCCAGGACGGGGTTGGTGCAGTTGGGCCAGTAGCAGCTGCCGGCCATTGCCCGCAGCAGGGCCCGGTCCGCTGCCCGGAGCCGGTAGCGGGTGGGGGCCAGGTTCAGTGGTTCGTCGGTGAGGGGGTCGGTGGCCACGCGCAGGAAGGTTGCGGCGTTGGCCAGGAGCGTGCGGGCGAGGGTTTCCGGGATGGGCCCGTAGCCGGCCAGTTCGGCGGGCTGGTTCGTGGCTCCGACCAGGGCCAGCAGCGGGACGGTGACCAGGATCTGGGCGGCCGGCAGCGGCGGCTCGGTGACGGCCATCCCGGCCCGGACCTTCTCCAGCTGCTCCAGGTACTCGCGCAGGGGCTCTTCCGGGATCCCGTCCACGAGCCCGTCAACATAACCTGACCCGTCCCCGCAGAGCACACCGGCGATCGGCGCCCCCGCCCGGTCATCACCGCCGGACCGGTCAGCACGGGCGGCACTGGCGGCAGCGGCGGGACCGGCCGTGGCGACGGTGGCGGGGGTAGCCTCGCCGGCGTCACCGGCGCGGCGGGCACCGGTGTGGGCCCACGGCGGCTCCCCGTCCACCACGGTGACCGTCCCGCCGGCGGTTCCGGCCAGCACGCTGACCGTGCCGGCGGCATTTCCGGCCGTGGGGGCGGTCCTGCCACCGCCGGCATTACCGGTGGTGCCGGACCGGTCCTTGGCCGCGTCACCGGCGGGCGTGGTCGCGGTCGTGCTGAGGGGGTGGTGGCCGAGCAGGAGGGTGGTGGCGGTGTCGAGGCGCAGTTGGGTCAGGGTGCGGTTTTCGTGGGCGCCCTGCAGGCTGCGGGCGGTGCGGGTGCAGTGGACCCAGATGCCCTCGGCGGCGGGGGCGGGCAGGTGCAGGGTCAGCCAGGACATGCCGTCGTGGCCCGGTTCCAGGGTCATGTCTCGTGTCAGGTAGGCGCGGCGGGTGCGTGCGGGCAGGGTTTCGGGGTGGGTGCCCTCGCGCAGGCGCCGGGCCTGGGCGGCGAACACGGCGGCCGTGGTGCCCGGGGCCAGGCGCAGCAGCCGGGCCTCGAAGACCTGGCGGTCCGCGGYGGTGSTGGCGGGYGTSTCGGTGAGGGTGGCGGTTTCCTCGAGGATCGTCACCGCGTGCCGCCAGGAGAGCTCCCCGGCGGCCAGGGCGGCCCGGGCTCCCGGGTGGTCTTGGATCAGCTCCCGGGCCCGGTCGGCCAGGGCGGCGGCGGTGCGGGCCGGGATGGCCAGGGTCAGGGCCAGTTCGGCCTTCGCGGAGGCCTCGGCCTTCCCGGYCTGCCAGGGGTCCAGGGCCAGGGCGGCGGCCTCCACGGCGGCGGCGCCCAGCAGCCGRTCCACCAGGGCGGCCTTGGTGGCGGCGGTCGCGTCCTCGAGCCGCTTGAGCGCGGCCAGGGCGGTGATGGCCGCGTCGTAGACGCCCCGGGCCACGGAGGCCCGGGAGGCCGGTTCCGGCACGGGGGCCGGGACGGGGGTGAACGCCGGCAGTCCCGCCAGGGCCGGGGCGTCGGCGGTGAAGGGCTCAATGGGGGGMAGGGCGGCCCGTGCGGTAAGGATCGCCGCCACGTGCTCGGTGGCGTTCCCGCCCGGGGTTCCGGGATCATTGGCCGGGGTGCTCATACCACCATTATCGTAGAACACAAAAACGGTGTCAATGGATAGTTCAGGATTGTGTACAAACATATGTTCTATACGCGCCCGGCTCCACGTCCCCTACGTGACAGGGCCAGGGACTCGGCATGCCGCCCAGCGGCGACCGCCCGTCGGCTGACGCCGCGGGCGTCGCGGCTAGTTGTACGTGGCCAACATAGCTAGACGACGGCGCCGTCGCCGTCGTCGTGGTCCCGGTTGGCGGGCAGCCGGTACAGCAGGTAGCCGGTCCCCACCAGGAAGGCGAGCACCACGGCAATCACGCCCAACAGCGGTATTCCGCGCCAAAAGATAGCAGCTAGAACCAGGAAGATGGGACCGCCTGCGGCACCAATCCACGCCAGCAGCACGGCCGGCTCCGCGGCGGAGAGGCTGGGCGGCTCCGCCGGGACAAACGAGTCCTCGTCATCGTCGCCAGCGTAGTCGCGGGGGCCGCCGAAGGACTGATCGTCAAAACCCTGCCCGGATGGGGGCTCCGCGGGTGCCGGCTCCGCCTGGTTTCGCCACACACCCAGCGGGTCAAAGTCGATAAATTCCGCACGCTGCCCGGCAGCGGCGTCGCCGGTCGGCGTGCCATCGGAAGTCCTGCCCGCCGGAGACGTGCCCGCCGGACCCGTGCCCTCCGGGGTCAAGCCGCTGCCCGGCGCTGATGCGTCGGGGTCCTGCGACGACTCGAGGAACTCGTCCGACGGTTCCTGGAGCCGGGCCACGAGGTCCAGCCAGACCGCATCGTCGTCGTTGTTGCCGCCCGTGGCGGGCTGGTCCTGGCCGGGGTTAGAGGACACCTGCATGCCTTCGGAAGAAATTGCTGGATTGGGAAAAAATCAGTGCCGCGTCATTGTCCATGGTGGCTACATGGTAGCTGTTTTCCAGGGGCACCACCTGAAGATCCGCGGACCCGATATTCGCCCGGATCACCGCAACGCTCGAATCCGGTACCACATGGTCCACCGTGGAGCGAAACAGCAGGACGGGGGCCGTGATCTGGGGGAGCAGTGCCACGGTATTGGTGAAGAGCTTGGCGAGCTCATGCGCGGCCGCCACCGGCGTGCGCGTGTAAGCCTCCTCGGAGACCCCAGGCAACTTGATGTCGTCACCAATGGCCGGCACGCTCCGGAGCACGTATTTGAGGAGACCGGCATACTTCGCCCGGTTGTCGTTGAAGGTAAGGCCGGGATTGACGACGGCGATGCCCGCCACCGGGTGTCGGGCCGCCACCCGGAGCGCCAGCGCGCCGCCCATGGACAGGCCGGCGACGAATACGGCGTCGCACCGGGCGCTCAGCTCCAGGTACGCGGCCTCGAAATCCCGGTACCAGTGTTCCCACGGGGTCCGTGAGAGGTCCTGCCAGGTGGTGCCGTGCCCGGCCAGCAGCGGCATGTTCACGGCGTATCCCTCGGCGGCCAGGTACTCCGACCAGGAGCGCATGCTCACGGGGGAGCCGGTGAACCCGTGGCAGACCGCCACGCCAACCCGCGCCAGGCCGCCATGCCCCGGCGCGCGGAAAGCTTCTGCCAAGGCCATGGGCCCTCCCTATGTTTGCGCCGATGCTGCGTGCCACCATGAAAGCCTGCCGCGGACTGCCGCGGCAGGCGTCGTGTCCCCCCATGACGTGTGTCTCACTAGACTACTGTTGATACGACGCCCGCGGGGGATCCGCACGTCCAGGCTTGGCTGCAACCGGTGGCACCAGAGAGGAACTTGACCGTGATTTATTGGGTGCTCAAAAAAATCTTCCTGGGGCCGGTTTTGAAGATCTTGTTCCGTCCCTGGACCAAGGGCCTGGACAACATCCCCCTGGAGGGTCCGGCCGTGCTGGCCAGCAATCACCTGTCCTTTTCGGACTCGATCTTCATGCCGCTGATGGTGCCGCGGCCGGTGATCTTCCTGGCCAAGATTGAGTACTTCACCGGCCGCGGCCTCAAGGGCCGGCTGATCGCCCTGTTTTTCAAGGTGACAAACCAGCTGCCCATGGACCGCGCCGGAGGGGCGGCCTCCGCCAATTCCCTGCAAACGGGGATTGACGTGCTCAAGGACGGCGGCCTGCTGGGCATCTACCCCGAGGGAACCCGCAGCCCGGACGGCCGGCTGTACCGTGGCAAGGTGGGCGTGGCAAAACTGGTCCTGACCGCCAACGTCCCCGTGATCCCCGTGGCGATGATCGGCACCGACAAGGTACAGCCAATCGGCCGCCGCCTCCCGAACATCCGCCGCCTGGGCATCATTTTTGGTGAACCCATGGACTTCAGCCGCTACCAGGGGCTCCAGGACGACCGCTTTGTCCAGCGCTCGGTCACCGACGAGATCATGTATGAACTCATGCGCCTCTCCGGCCAGGAATACGTCGACTCCTACGCCACCACGGTCAAGGACAAGATTGCGGCCGAAAAGGCCGAAAAGGCGGGCAAGTCGGCCGCAAAGTCCCCGGATGCCGGGAAGAAGGCCGCCCAGGTCGTCCGGGTCGTCCGGGTCGACCCGGACACCACGATCGCCCCGGGTACCGTCACCGTCATCGGCGCGGCCGCGGAGCCCCGCCCTCCGGTGGTCGAGCCGGCACCGGACGCCGCCGCCGAAAAAGGTCCGGCCGGCGAGGCGGCTAACGCTTCCGCCGGTGACGCGTCCGCGGCCGACAGGGATGACGCGGCCGACGACGGTGCGGCGGGCACCGGCCACCCGGACGCACAGTAGACACCGCCGGAACCGCCCTTCCGCCCCTTGGCCGCGACGGCCGGTGGGGTCGCCCGGGAGACCGTGTCCCGCCGTCGGGCCGGCCGTTGCCACTAGTTGCCGCCGGTTGCCGGGCATGCGGCGGGGTTGGACGGCCACGGCCCATCTCATGAACCGGACTGGTTCGGCGCCATGCGCTTTCCGGGGCTAGGCTTATTGCGTGACTGACCTAACTTCTCCTTCAACGGATGTCCCCGTCGCCGGCATTTCCGTTCCCGGTGCCGCGGTATACCCCGGACTTGACGACTGGCGCGACTTGCCGATCGCCCAGCAGCCCTCCTGGGTCGACCCCGATGTTTTTGCCTCGAGCGTCAAGGAACTCTCGACGCTGCCGCCGCTGGTGTTTGCCGGTGAAGTGGACGTGCTCCGCTCCCGCCTGGCCCAGGCAGCCCAGGGCAAGGCTTTCCTGCTGCAGGGCGGGGACTGCGCCGAAACCTTTGAGGCCGCCACGGCCGATAAGATCAGCGCCCGCGTCAAGACCATTTTGCAGATGGCCGTGGTCCTCACCTATGGCGCCCAGCTGCCGGTCATCAAGATGGGGCGCATGGCCGGGCAGTTCGCCAAGCCGCGTTCCTCCAACGATGAGACCCGCGACGGTGTCACCCTGCCGGCGTACCGCGGCGACATTGTCAACGGCTATGACTTCACGCCGGAGTCCCGCCGGCACGACGCCGCGCGAATGCTCAAGGCGTACCACACCTCCGCGTCCACGCTGAACCTGATCCGCGCCTTTACGCAGGGCGGCTTCGCCGACCTGCGCCTGGTCCACGAATGGAACCGCGGCTTCACGGCCAACCCGGCCCACGGTCGCTATGAAAAGTTGGCCAAGGACATCGACCGGGCCATCAAGTTCATGGCGTCCTGTGGCGCCGACTTCGAGGCCCTGAAGACCGTGGAGTTCTTTGCCAGCCACGAGGCCCTGCTGCTGGACTACGAACGCGCGCTGACCCGCATCGACTCCCGCACCGGCCTGCCCTATGACACGTCCGCCCATTTCCTGTGGATCGGGGAGCGGACCCGCGACCTCGACCAGGCCCACGTGGACTTCCTCTCCCGCGTCCGCAACCCGATCGGCGTCAAGCTCGGCCCCACCACTTCCCCGGATGACGCGCTGCGCCTGATCGAGAAGCTGGATCCGAACCGGGAGCCGGGTCGCCTGACGTTCATCACCCGCATGGGTGCCTCCAACATCCGCGAGAAGCTGCCGACGTTGGTCGAGCGGGTCACCGCCTCCGGTGCGCAGGTGCTGTGGGTGACCGACCCCATGCACGGCAACACCGTCACGTCCCCGAACGGCTACAAGACCCGCAACTTTGACGACGTCATCGACGAGGTCCGCGGCTTCTTCCAGGTCCACCAGTCCCTGGGCACGTTCCCCGGCGGCCTGCACGTGGAGATGACCGGCGACGACGTGGCCGAATGCCTCGGCGGCGCCGACCCCATCGACCAGGATGCCTTCCTGACCGGGTACGAGTCCGTGTGCGACCCCCGCTTGAACCACAAGCAGTCGCTGGAGATGGCGTTCCTCGTGGCGGGCGCGCTCAGCCAGACCAAGTAGGGCCCAGCCTAATGACGGAAGGGGTGCGACGAATACGTCGCACCCCTTCCGTCATCAGTCGCCCTGAATTCCGTTAGATGACCTGAAGCGTGACCGTGCTGCCCTCGGGGGCCTCGACGCCCTGCGGGCTCTGGAAGCGGACGGTGCCAAAGAAACCACCGAGCAGGTTTTCCACCTTGACCTTGAACCCCAGGGCCTCAAGCTGGGCCTTCGCCGCACCGGCCTGCTTGCCGACCACGTCGGGGACCATGACCAGCTTTGGCCCCTTGGAAATGGTCAGGGAAACCTTGCCGCCGGCCGTTAGGTTCCCGGAGTCCGGTGATTGCGCGGCGACCGACCCCGCCGGGACCCTGGCGCTGTTCACCTGCTCCGGCGCCACGACGGCGACGAGACCAAGATTCTTCAGTGCGGCCTCGGCGTCGGCCGCCGTCTTTCCCACCAGAGCCGGCACCGGGATGGGCTTGGGGCCCTTGGAAACGGTCAGGTTGACCTTCGTGTTTCCCCGAAATTGCGTGCCGGCCACGGGATCCTGTCCCAGCACGACGCCGGCCGCCGCCTTTTCGTTGTACGTCCCGGTGACGCCGCCGGTCGCCAGATGGCCGTCCGCCAGCATCTTCTTCGCCGCGTCAAGTTGCAGGCCGGTCAGGGTGGGGACGGGATAGAGCACGGGGCCCTTGGAGACTTGCAGCGTCACGCCGAGAAATCGGCGCTGTTGGGCGCCCGGGCCGGGGTCGCTGATCACCACCAGGCCTTGCGGGACGCTTTCATTAAAAACATCCGAGGTCTGGGTTGAATCGAAGCCGAACTCGTGCAACAACGCCTGGGCCTGGGCCACCGTCTTGTTGTGGACGTCCGGCACGGTGGCCAGCGCGCCCGGACCAAGCACCAGGAACCAGCCGGCCACGGCACCGAGCACGGCCAGCATCAGCACCAGGACCACCCACGCCAAGGCGCGGCGCCGCGGATGCTTGGGTCCCAGTGACTTGGTGGGCCGGGCCGCTGCCCGGGCCCTGGCCTTGGCCGCCGCCCGGGTTTCCCGCTTGGAGGCCCGGGCGCCCGAGGCATCGAAGTCCGCCTGGGGGATTTCATCGGTGAAGCCCGTCCCCGCTGGTGCGGGGTCCTCAACGTAGAGCCGGCTGCGGGCCGGGATGACGCTGGTGGGGTGGCTGTGTGTCGGGATGACGGAGGTGGCGTCGGCCGCGATCACGCTGGTGGCGTTGTCGTCGGCCCAGTCCGGCCCGTCAGCCCCCTCACCGTCATCATCGTCGGGGCCGTCGGGGAGGGCCCCGGGGGGCTGGTACGTGTAGTCAAGGTCCGCCGGGCTGAGCGTGTTGCGGATGTGGCGGAGGTCCTCCAGCAGCGCGGCACCGTTCGCGGGCCGGTTGTCCGGGTCCTTCTCGGTCATGTACCGCACCAGTTCGTCCATCTCCGGCGGCAGGCCGGGCAGGACGGCAGACGGCGACGGGACGTCGTCGCGCACGTGGGCCATGGCCACGGCGATGGGCACGTGGCCCGTAAATGGCTGCACTCCGGTCAAGAGCTCGTAGAGCATGATGCCGGCGGAGTAGATGTCGGTGCGGGCGTCGCCGCCGTCGCCGTTCACCAATTCGGGGGCGATGTATCCCACGGTGCCCAGCAGCGTTCCGGTATTGGTTGTTGTCGTGACCGCCCGGGCCAGGCCAAAGTCGCCGATCTTCACCCAGCCGGTGCGGGAGATCAGCACGTTTTCCGGCTTGACGTCCCGATGCACCAGCCCGGCGGCATGGGCCGCGGCCAGTCCCTCCACGATGGGGTCCAGATAGTCCAGGGCCTGCCGGGGGCTGAGCGGGCCGTGGCTGTTGATCACGTCCCGCAGCGTGTGGCCGTCGATGTATTCCAGGACCAGGTACGCGTGGGCGGGGCCGATCCCGTGGTCGTGGATCTGCACCACGTGCGGGTGCGACAAGCTTGCCGCGCTCCACGCCTCGCGTTGGAGCCGCTCCAGGAATGCGGTGTCCGTGGACAAGTGCTGGTGCAGGATCTTCAGCGCAATATTGCGGTTCAGGCGCAGGTCCTTGGCCAGGTACACGGTGGACATGCCGCCGCGCGCCACCTTGGAAAGGACCAGGTAGCGATCGTCTACTGTGGACCCCAGCAGGGGGTCATGAGCCACGTCTTGCACCCCTCAATCCTATTCGGTCAAACGAAAAGGGGCCGCCAGCAACACCCGCCGGGGCCCCTCTTCCTTGCCGTGACGCGGTTTAGCGGAACAAATTCCGGTTGGCCTTGATGCCCGCCACGTAGTTCTTGGTGTCCTCAAACATGCCGTACATGGCCACGGAGGTCTGCCCCTGGTAGTACCCGGCGATGGCCAGGTCCTCGTTCTTGGCGCCGCGCAGCAACGCCCGGATGATGGCGACGCCGGCCGTGACGTTGTCCTGCGGCTGGAGCAGGTTGAGCTTGCGGCCGACCAGGTCGGAGGCCCATTCGCCGGCCGCCGGGATGACCTGCATGGTGCCGATCGCGTTGGCGGGGGAGACGGCCCGCTGGTCGAAGCCGGATTCCTGCTGCGCGAACGCCAGGGCCAGGGCAGGGTCCACGCCCATGCTGGCGGCCGTCCTGGCCACCATTTCCTTCATCTGCGCCCGCGTGGGGACCGGTGCCGCCAGCAACAACGCCTTGTTCTTGTTGGCGTCGGCCACGACGGCGGCCGGGTACGTGTAGTGCAGGAAGGTGCTGGGCACGAGCTGGCCGGCCGGTGCGGTGATCTTCTCCACGCTGCTGGAGGCCGCCGAGATGCCTGGAATGGTCAGCGTGCGCCCGGCATAGATGGTGCCGTTGACGCCGATGCCGTTGGCCTTCGCCAGTGCCGACAAGCCCACGTGGTGCTTGGCGGCGATGCCGGAGAGGGTGTCGCCGGCAACGATGACGTAGCTCCCCGACGGGCTCGCCTTCGCCGCGGCGGGCTTGGCCACGGCCGTGGCGGCGGCCTTTGCCGGTGCGGCGGTGGCGCCGGCCAACTTGAGCTTCTGGCCGGGGTAGATGATGGAGGAGTTGTTCAGGCCGTTGGCGGCCAGGACGGCGGCGGTGCTCAGGCCGTGCCGGGCGGCGATGCCGCTGACGGTGTCCCCACCCACGACGACGTAGCTCCCCGACGGGCTCGCCTTTGCCGCGGCGGGCTTGGCCACGGCCGTGGCGGGGGCCTTTGCCGGTGCGGCGGTGGCGCCGGCCAGCTTGAGCTTTTGGCCGGGGTAGATGATGGAGGAGTTGTTCAGGCCGTTGGCGGCCAGGACGGCGGCGGTGCTCAGGCCGTGCCGGGCGGCGATGCCGCTGACGGTGTCCCCACCCACGACGACGTAGCTCGCCGACGTGCCCTGGCTCGCCTTCGCCGGGGCGGGCTTGGCCGCGGCCTTGGCGGAGTGCGACGGGGCCGAGGCCACGCCGGACAGCTTGAGCCGCTGGCCGGGGTAAATGATGGTGGCCGGGCCCAGCTTATTCAGCCGCAGCACGGATTCGGTGGACAGTCCATAGCGGGCCGAAATGCCGGAGACGGTGTCCCCGGGGACCACCACATGCGTGGTGGCCGGCGCGACACGGATCGGGGAGATGCCCGTTGGCACGGAGCCGGCGATCACCGCTGCCGGGATGCGCGGCGTCGTGGGCGCGGCCTTCACGGCGGCGGCGAGCCCGCCCTGAAGGAGGGCGGCGGGCATCACGGTGGGACCGGCCGGGGCCGCCGCGGCAGGTTGCGCCAGGGCCAGCGATGACAGCATGACCACGGGAATGGCGGCCGTTGCCACCACGGCCAATTGCTTGCTGGCGGCCGACGCGGACCGAACGGGGCGTTGGGAAGTCATGAAGCTGTCCTCTGTGTTGCCGGAACGAATGATGCCATTGGTGACGATGTTACCAATGTGACTATTGTGAATTTACACTAGTTTCCGCGCGGAACAAGTCTTTTTCATGGCGAATGCTGTTAATGCAGTGTTTTTGGGGCGGGATGCGTTCGCTTCGGCCTTTTTCCCAAATGCCCATGCCGGCGCCGGTATGCGCGCGGGCCCGGCATGTGGGAACMTTTAACCCGTGAGTAGAGTCGAAAAAGTAGTCAGTGAATGGTTGCCCCTGCCGGATGTCGCGGAAAAGCTGGAGATCTCGGTGACCAAAGTCCATGCCCTGGTCAAGGACGGTTCCTTGCTGGCCGCCCGGGTGGGGGAGCGGGACATCCGCGCCGTCCCCGCCGAATTCTTCGCCGAGGACCATATCCTGGAGAGCCTGCGGGGGACCATCTCCGTGCTCCATGACGCCGGGTTTAGCGACGAGGAAGCAATCGTTTGGCTCTTTACCCCGGACGAGTCCCTCCCGGGACGCCCGATTGACGCACTGCGCGAAGGCCGCAAAACGGAAATCCGCCGCCGCGCCCAGGCCTTGGGCTGGTAATACGCCCTTTCTGGGAACACTAAAATCCCCGCCCGGCCCATGCCGCGGCGGGGACTTGCTTTAAAAGTCCAATCCCGCCTCAGGGAGCGGGAAATGGATTTAGGACGTTCTTGAAACGGCGGCCCGGCCCAGCGCCAGCAAAGCCGCCGAAACGGAGGCCGGGATGGGCAAATCGGCCAGGGCGGCAAATGCCGTGCCGCTCAAGTCGGAAATCATTTCCTCGGTCCGGGCCAGGGCCCGTGAGTCAACCATAATGGCGCACAGCCGGGCAATTTCCGCCTCGCCCAGATCCGCCCGGCCCAGATGCGTGTCCACAAAGTCCCGGTCGGCGCCCTGGGCGGCGTCGATGGTCAGCCCAACCAATACGGTGCGCTTGCCCTCCCTCAGGTCGTCGCCCGCGGGCTTTCCGGTTTCTTCCGGGTCCCCAAACACGCCCAGGACGTCGTCGCGCAATTGAAACGCCTCGCCCAGCGGCAGCGCAAAGGCACTGTAGCCGGCCAGCAGCTCCGTGGTACCACCGGCCAGGGCGCCCCCCAGCACCAGCGGATGTTCGGAGGAGTATTTTGCGCTCTTGTAACGGATGATGGCCGAGGCCCGGTCGACGGCGGTTTGGTGCGGCTTGGTGGGGCCGGAAACCTCTTCGAGGATGTCCAGGTACTGCCCGGCCATCACCTCCGCGCGCATGATGTTGAAAACGGCCCGGGCCCGGCTGCCGGCGCCCGCACCGATGGCAGCGAACATTTCCTCGCTGAAGGACAAGCACAGATCGCCGGTCAGGATTGCGGCCGCGTAACCAAAGCGTTCCTCGTCCAGGGCCCAGCCGTTGCTCCGGTGCAGCGTGCCGAATTGGCGGTGCACGCTGGGGCCGCCGCGCCGGGTGTCGGATCTGTCGATGATGTCGTCGTGGATGAGCGCGGCCGCCTGGAAGAGTTCAAGGGCGGCACCGGCCATGATGATCTCGGGGGAATCGGGGGCGCCGCCGGCGCCGCGCCACCCCCAGTAGCACAGCAGGGCCCGCATCCGCTTGCCGCCGGTGACCAGGGCCTTGATCGAGTCAATCAAGACGAGGGTGTCCGGGGAGATTTCCGCCAGCATGGCGTGCTTGCCGGCCAGGAAGTCCGCCAGCCGGTCCGCGACGGCGGCGATGAAGAATTCCCGCTCGGATGCGGCGGAGTCTGCGGGGGCCGAAAGCTGCGCGGGGGACTGTGACATGCGGGGAAGCTCCAAGATGGGATTCTTTCGAGTGTGGTGGGCGGGCGTTACTTCAGTGAGGCGGCCAGGACGGTGGCACCGACGGTCACGGTGGAGGTGGGCCCGGACTGGACCGCGGAAACCACCACGCTTTCCCGCCCATTGGCGCGCACAAAGGTCTTCGTCGGCACCCCTGCCACCTCCGTGCCGGGCAGCGCCGTAAATGACTGGCCGGTGAAGACCTTGGCATAGTAGGCCATGACGTCCGCCGTCTTGGCGGACACGTCAAAGGTGACGCCCGCCTTCGAGATGGGCGTTCCGCGTTCCAGCGTTGATTGGCCGATGACGGCGCCGCCCATCAGCGGGATGAGCTTGACCGGGAAGCCGGCCACGAGCGCCTTGACCGTGGACTCCGCCGAGGACGTGGCGCCGGCGGAACCGGAGGACGGCGGCGCCGATGGGGAGCCCTGCGATGCGCCGGTCCCGGAGCCGGCCGGGCCGGTGCCGCCCGGAGTGGCCGGGGCGCCGGAGCAGCCGGCCAGGGCCACCACCGCGGAGACGGCGGCCACGCCCGACAGACGGGTCAGCGGGGAGCGGAAAGAGAGCGCATTTCGAATACGGGAGCCGGCCATCACGAGTTCCTTAGCTGCCGTTTGCGGGCATTGGATCCCCTCCAGTTTACCCATGGCCGGCCGTCGGCACCCCCGCCCCACCATTGGGGCCGGCGGGCGCCGGACGAAACTAGACTGGTGGCGTGGAACAGCAAGCCAGACAACCGCCCCCGGGTCAGGAGCCGGACCAGCGCGGCTGCACCATCCTGCACGTGGACATGGACGCGTTCTTCGTCGCCGTTGAACTGCGCGAGCGCCCGGAACTGGTGGGGCGCCCGGTCATCGTCGGCTTCCCGGAGGGACGCTCGGTGGTGTTGTCGGCGTCCTATGAGGCCCGCGCCTACGGCGTCCGCTCGGCCATGCCCATGGTGTCGGCCATCCGGATGTGCCCCACCGCCGCCATCATCACCCCGCGCCACCACCTTTACTATGAGGTGTCCGGGGCGGTCATGCAGCTGTTCAACTCGATCACCGACGTGGTGGAGCCCCTCAGCGTGGACGAGGCCTTCCTGGACGTCGCCGGGGCACTGCGGCGCCTCGGGACGCCGCTGGAGATCGGGGCGCTCGTGCGCCGCACCGTGGAGCGCGATCTGGGCATCACCGCGTCCGTGGGCATTGCCTCGACCAAGTTCGTGGCCAAGATCGCCTCCACCCGGTGCAAGCCCAACGGCATGCTGCTCATCGAAGCGGACCGGACCGTGGAATACCTGCACACCCTGCCGGTGCAGGCGCTGTGGGGCGTGGGCGCCAAGACGCTGGAGGTGCTGGCGCGACTGGGCATCCACACGGTGGCCGACGTGGCCGCCACGCCCGTTGCCGTACTTGCGAAAACGCTCGGCGCCGGCGGCCGCGCCCTGCACGACCTCTCCTGGGGGATCGACCCGCGTCCCGTGACCGCCGTGCGGACGGAGAAGAGCATTGGCGCCGAAGAGACCTTTGCCCAGGACACGTTCGACGACGACGTGCTCACCCGCGAGCTGCTGCGCCTTGCCCACCGCGTGGCCGGCAGGCTGAGGGCGGGACAGCTGGCCGGGCGGACACTGGCGCTGAAGATCAAGTATGCCGACTTCACCACGATCAACCGCTCCAAGACCATGGGGGCCGGAATCGACAGCGCCGGGCAAATCTATGCCGGCGCGGTGGCGCTGCTGCGCGCATTGGGACCGCGACCCCTGAGCGTGCGGCTCATCGGAATCCGCGTGGAACAGCTGGAGTCGATCACGGTGGCGCCGGCGCAGCTGAGCCTGGACCGGCGGGATGAAAATGAGCGCAGCGCCGAGGTGGTGGGCGATGCCATCGCGGCCCGGTTCGGGGCGGCCAAAATCGTCCCGGCCAGGCTGCTGCGCCCGGGCGGGCCCGGGGCCGGTGTCGCCCCGCGGTCCGGGGACGGCGACTCGGAAAGCCGCTAGGCCGGGGAGTCGGGCTGCGCCGCGGGCGCTATTTTCGGGGGCTTTGAGTGTTGCCTCACAGGTACCCTCATGTGGGTTTCAGTTCCGTGAAATCAAGCCTATTGTTAGTACTAGGAGTTCTCTCGCCAACGGCTCCGCACTTGGTTTTGCCCCGTGGAATGGTCCCCGCACAACGGACCCGGTCCCCGGGAACTAAATGGGGCGCGGTGGACGTTAACGAGTCAAGACGCCCATGGCCCTGACCTGAAGGAGGTCGTCATGCCCCTCTCGGAACACGAGCAAAGACTGCTTGACCAGCTGGAGCAGCAGCTGCATGCAGAGGATCCCAAGTTCGCAAACACCCTGGCGTCGGATCCGGCTCGATCACTATCCACCCGGCACATTGTCATTGGCGTGTTGGTGATGATTGCCGGCATCATGATCCTGCTCGGCGGTGTCGCCTCGCACCTGATCGTTGTCGGGGTCCTGGGATTTTTGGTCATGGGCGGCGGCGTTTACATTGCGATTTCACTGCCGAAGTTCGGGACACGCCGCACGGCGGGCCCGAAGTCCTCCGGCAAGCAAAAGAGCGGCTTCATGAACAGTCTCGAAGAGCGTTGGGAAGAGCGACGCCGGGAACAATAAGCCGGGAACCATAAGGCGCCGCGGGGAAGCAACTCCGCCAACACCACTTCCCTCCCCGCCGCTGGCGGCCCGGTGACGTATCCGTGTGCCGCTCGACGCGTCAGGAAGTCCCTTGAGCCCAAGGCCAGCCCAATGCCAGCCCGCGGAGGGCCCGCAATGCGGGCCTTTTTGTGTTTAACGCCCCCTGGCCCCACGACTGCAGGTGCCGGCGGCCCTCGCGGCCCTCGAACGGGACGCGGCCCTGCCCATTCCTCAACCGGGTCCGGCTGGAAATTTCCCTCCACCGCGGCTTCCCCGCCGCCTTCCCTGCATCCACGCGGAATTGCACGGCGACACGCGGACGATACGGCGTGCCGCGTCGTTGACGGTGGAGGATTGTGGAGTAATGTGGAGCCCGGAAGAGGGAAATGGTGACGTGGTGATCCAGGGACTCGACATTGAGGGGGGTGGGGGATGTTTCTCGGAACACACTCGCCACGCCTTGATGAGAAGGGCCGGATCATCCTTCCCGCCAAGTTCCGGGAGGAACTGGCCAGCGGATTGGTCCTGACCAAGGGCCAGGAAAACTGCATCTACGTCTTTAGTGCACGGGAATTTGAAAAGGTCCATGCGCAGATGGAGGGGGCGCCAATCTCCAACCGGCAAGCGCGGGACTACATTCGAATCTTTCTCTCGGGAGCTTCCGACGAAGTCCCGGACAAGCAAGGGCGTGTGACCATCCCGGCCACACTCCGGGCATATGCAGGTCTTGAACGCGAGCTGGTGGTTATCGGTGCCGGCAGCCGCGCGGAGATCTGGGATGCCACGGCTTGGCACGATTACCTGGCCGCCAGGGAACAGGCGTTCTCGGAAACCGACGAGGACGGCATCCCCGGCATTACCTGAGACTTTCCACCAACGGTTCAACCATTGGTGTGCGGACCGGTGATCTTGGATGAGATCTCCAGCCGCCCAGCACTGTCAATCCTGGCTCACCTTCCCCGGAGCCAGGCGGGACATTGCCCGGCGCGGAGGGGGATCTGGTTTAAGATCTTTTGGCGGCTCCACCGTGTGGGCGCCGCTCAAGGAACATTCAAGGCCAGACCAACTAGATCAGGAGGCGTGATGACGTCGGAGAATCCCACGCCACCAACCTCCGCCCGCCATACCCCCGTTCTGAAGGACCGCTGCATCAACCTTTTGGCCCCCGCCTTCGAGGCGGCCCGGCTGGCGGGGCGCCGGCCCGTGGCCATCGACGCGACGCTGGGCATGGGCGGGCACAGCGAGGCGATGCTTCAGCGCTTCGAGGACCTCCGCCTGATCGGCATCGACCGGGACACCGAGGCCCTGGGACTGGCCGGGGAGCGGCTGGCCCCGTTTGCCGACCGCATCGATCTGGTCCACGCCGTCTACGATGAGATCCCGGCCATCCTTGCGGACCTGGGCATCCCGGCCGTCGACGGCATCCTGATGGACCTGGGCGTCTCCTCGCTGCAGCTCGATGAGCGCGAACGCGGCTTCGCCTACTCCTTTGACGCACCCCTGGACATGCGCATGGACACCAGCCGCGGCCAAACGGCCGCCGACGTGCTCAACACGTACTCGGAAGAGGAACTGGTGCGCATCATCCGCAAATGGGGTGAGGAAAAGTTCGCCGGGCGGATCGCCAACCACATTGTGGCCGCCCGCGACCGCAAGCCGCTGACCCACACCGGCGAGTTGGTGGACATCATCCGCAACGTGGTTCCAGCCGGTGCCGCCCGGACCGGCGGACACCCGGCCAAGCGCACCTTCCAGGCCCTGCGGATCGAGGTCAACGAGGAGCTCCACGTCCTGGAGGCGGCCATACCGGCGGCCGTGGACGCCCTGGGCCTGCACGGGCGCTGCGTCGTCATGTCCTACCACTCGCTGGAGGACAAGATCGTCAAATCGGTCTTTGCCGCCGGCTCACGGTCCTCCGCGCCGGCCGGCTTCCCCGTGGAGCTGGAGGAGCACAAGGCCACGCTGAAGCGATTGACCAAGGGAACCGAAAGCCCCACCGACGAGGAAATAGCCGAAAACCCGCGGGCCGCCTCCGCGCGGCTGCGAGCCGTCGAAAAAGTGAAAGTCAGGAGTGCCGCATGAGCCCGGTAGCATCCCGCATCGAAGCCGCAGTCGTGGGCAACACGGCCAGGGCGCTCTCCGGGCACCTGCCCGGCCTCGACTTCCGCGGCGCCCCGGCCAACCGCGCGGAGCAAACGCCCGCGCGCCCCCGCACGCCCTTGTCGCTGGTGGTGAACACGCCGCGGCGAAGCGGGACACCGGTGATGGTGACCTTGTTCCTGCTGCTCGTGGCAGCCCTGGCCGCGGTGCTGATCATGAGCGTCTCAGTGTCCCAGGGCCAATACGACCTCGTGACGCTGAAAAACCAGCAGCGCGAGCTCCAACTCTCCAACCAGTCACTGGAACAGGACCTCGGCGCCAGGGAGGCGCCCCAGAACCTGGTGGCTCGGGCGGCGGCCATGGGCATGGTGCCCGGGGGGACAACCGGCCAGATTGACGTCCGCACCAAGAAGGTGTCCGGCAATCCGCAACCGGCCAAGGCTGACGCGAAGGCCCTGGTGGCCATCCCGCCGGCCACCATTGACGCACCGGCTCCCGCTGTCGCGGCCGACGTCCCCGCCGATGCGGGCGGGCCGGCAGCCCTTGACGGCGTGCCGCAGGCGAAGAAAAATGCCGCGAAGGCGGCACAAAAGCCCGCCTCGAGGCCGGCACCCAAAGTACCCTCGCCTGATCTGAACGGCGGCACCATCCCGGCGCCGGCGCAGAAGACCAGCTAAGGTTTTAAGAATATGGACGGCGCGCCATTCCCGTCCAAAGGGCTAGACGGCAAGGAAACGCAGTGGCACACGACTCCAAAAACGCTGCACGCGATGCACCTGCACAGCACTCAAACACCAACCAGCGATTCAACGACTCCTTGCAACTGAATAAGATCGGCCGCAAGCGGATGCGCATCGGCTTCGTCGTCATGCTCGCCTTCCTGGCCGTCATCGCGGGCAAACTGTTCATGATCCAGGGCCTGGACGTGGGCAAGATGGCCGAGGCCGCCGAACACCAGCGCACGGTGGTCCAGGTGCTTCCGGCGGTCCGCGGCAAGATCGTCGACGCCAAGGGCCGGGTGCTGGCCGAGAGCGTGGTCCGGTATGACATCACCGTGTCCCAGCTGAACAACACGGCCGCAACCAGCTTCAAGCACTACGAGGCGAACCAGGCCACGCCCGTGGTCTATACCCGGGACGAGGGCCTCGCGCAGCTGGCCAAGGCCCTGTCCATGCCCTTTGCCGCCGTCAAGAAGGCCGCCACCGGGAGCAAGGACTTCAACTACATTGCCCGCAACGTCACCCCCGAGGTTGAAGGCAAGGTCTCCGCGCTGCGCATCCCGGGGATCTACCCGCAGGCCACCACCAAGCGCGTCTACCCAATCGGCCAGGTGGGCGGGACGGTGGTCGGGTTCCTGGGCTCGGACGGCAAGGGCCTCTCCGGCATCGAACAGACCATGAATGACAAGCTCACCGGCAAGGACGGCTCGCGCACCTTCCAGGCCGGGAAGAACGGCATCATCATCCCCACGGCACCCGTGCGCACCATCCCCTCGGTGAACGGCCAGACCGTGAAGCTCACCATCGACCAGGACATCCAGTACTACGCCCAGCAGGCGGCCCAACAACAAAAGTCCCAGTACAACGCCCAATGGGTGAACATCACCATCATCGAGGCCAAGACCGGCCGGTTGATCGCCCTCGCCGACACCGACGCCCCGGACCCCAACAACCCCGGCGCGACCGACGCCAGGAACCTGGGGTCGCGGACCGTCACGGCCGCCGTCGAACCGGGGTCAACGGATAAGATCATGACGGCCGCGGCCGTCATCGAAGAGGGCCTGATGACCCCCATGACCCACGTGCTGGTGCCGCCCACCTACACCGTGGACGGGCAGAACTTCAGCGACGCCTTCCCGCACGGCGTCGAGAAGCGCACCCTGGCCGGCATCATCGGCGACTCCCTGAACACCGGAACCGTCATGGCCGGGGAAAAGCTCACGCCCGAGCAGCGCTACGACTACCTGCGCAAGTTCGGGATCGGGGAAAAGACCGGCATACCCCTGCCCGGGGAAAGCCCCGGCATCCTGGCGGACTGGAGGAAGTGGGACGGGCGCCAGCAATACACCGTCCTGTTCGGCCAGGGCGTGGCGCAGACCCCGCTGCAGACGGCCTTCATCTACCAAACCATCGCCAACGACGGCGTGCGCCTGGCCCCGCGCCTCATCGACGCCTTCGTGGATCCGGACGGCACCGAACACCTCGTCAAGGCGGCCCCCGGCATCAAGGTGATCAGTCCCAAGACCGCACAGGACTCCCGCGACATGCTCGAGAGCGTCACCACCGTCGCGGACGCCAAGGACGTCAAGATCCCCGGCTACCGGGTGGGCGGGAAGACCGGCACCGCGGAGTCGCCGGCGGACAACGGCCGGGGATTTGACGGGTACACCTCCTCATTCATCGGCATGGCGCCCATGGACGATCCGCAATACGTGGTGGCCATCACCGTCCAGCGCCCCCAGGGCCTCATCTACGGAGTGACCCAGGGCTACACCTTCAACGACGTCATGGGACAGGTCCTGCACACCTACAACGTCCCGCCCTCCACCACCCCCGTTGTCAAGCTCCCGCAGTACTACCAGTGACCGGCGGGCATTCCCTCTCATGAAAGATCAAGATTCAGTGGTCCAACCATCCTCCGGCCCCCGCCCGTCCACCCTCCCGTCCGAGCCGCCCCTGCGGCCCAGGCACCACCGCGCCGTGGCGCTGGCGCGCATCGCCGAGCTGGCCGGGGCCGCCCGGCCGGCCGGCGGCCCCGAGGTCC
>NZ_JBFREA010000025.1:0-45670 GCF_052114065.1 Specibacter sp. RAF43
CCGCCGGCCCCGCGGCCATCCCCGAACCGGCCGCCGGCCCCGCCGCCCCCGGCTCCGCCGAGGAGGCCGTCTCCCGCCAGCCGGTGAGCGCCGTCTCCGTCACGGGCATACCGGTCGTCCCGGTGCCGCCTGGCCCCATCGCCCCGCTGCCGGCGTCGGCCGCCGTGGGCAGGCTGGCGCGCACCTCCCGGGCCGGGCGCGACCTCCCGGCCGCGATCGGCGTCGGGGTGGCGTTGCTGGTGCTGGTGATCGGCAGCCTGCTGTTTTTCCCGCTGGCCTTCGTGGTGGTCGCCACCGCATTTGCCGCGTTCGGCGTCTGGGAGGTCACCCGCGCCCTGGGCACCAAGGGGATCCGGGCGCCGCTGACCCCCATCATGGTGGGCACCCTGGCCATGCCCGCGACCGCCTATTTTGCCGGCCCCGAGGGCCTGTTGTTTGCGCTGGTGGCCAGTTGCGCCGCCACCATGCTGTGGCGGTCCCTGGATAACGATCCGGGGGCGGTGCGCAGCATCCTTGCCGGGGTCTTCGCCCTCATGTGGATCCCCTTCCTGCTCAGCTTTGTGTCCCTGATGCTGCGCGGCGACCACGGCCCCACTCTCGGCCTGACGCTGGACGTGGGCCGGCTCGACTCCGGCGCCATCGAGGTGGTCATCATGCTCCTGCTCGTGGTCGCCAACGACACCTTCGGCTACCTGGTGGGGGCACTCTTTGGCAAGCATCCCATGGCCCCGAAAATCAGCCCGAAGAAGTCGTGGGAGGGTTTCGCCGGCTCGGTCGGCGGGGCCATGCTGGTCGCCATCCCGGCCACGGTGTTCCTGCTCTCCGAACATTGGTGGGTGGGCCTCGCCCTGGCCATCGGCATGGTCCTGGCCGGGACGTCCGGCGACTTTGCCGAGTCCATGGTCAAACGCGAGCTCGGAGTCAAGGACATGAGCAACCTGTTGCCCGGACATGGCGGCGTCATGGACAGGCTGGACTCCGTGCTTTTTGCCGCGCCCGTGGCCTACGCTACGTTTAGCATCCTGGGCCAGCTGTGACGACCCCCCTCCTACCCGCCCATAATAGTGAGACCCCCTAGGAATGACTGTGACTGTGGAAGAAAAACCCCGAACCGCCTCGAAGTTCAAGCTGGTCGGCCCCAAGGAAACCGGCTACAACGTCAAGCAGGTTGACGTGTTCTTGGACCGTGCCCGCGCCTACTTCCTGAACCCGGACACCAGCGGCCAGGCCATCACCAGCCACGACGTGCGCTCCGCCTCATTCGACCCGGCAAAGGGAGGCTACAACGCCCAGGCCGTGGATGCCGCGCTGGACCGGATCGAGGACGAATTTGTGCTGCGGGAAAAAGAGCTGCTCATCAACGCCGAGGGCGAAAAGGCCTGGATGCTCAAAATCGGCAAGACGGCCTCCGTGTTGCGGGCCCGGCTGCACCGCCCCGACGGCGAACGATTCCGCCGCCCCTCCAAGAAGAACGCGCAAAGCTACAACACCGAAGACGTGGACGTGCTGTGCCGGGAACTGCTGACCTACATTGAGGACAACGGCGAGCTCAGCGTCGACGTGGTGCGCCGCGCCGTCTTTGCCCCCGTCAAGGGCGCCGCAGGGTACGAGGAGAGCCAGGTTGACGCCTTCTTGGACCGCGTCGTGGAACTGATGGCCGCCATCGACCCGCCCGCGGACAAGGGTGCGGGCCGGTAGCCCGCCACCGAAGTGGGACCCCGGGGCCGGCACGTGGCGAACTAGCCCCGCGGGTTTGGTGAGGACAACGGCCGTTCCGGCACGTGCAGCTTCGTCATGAACCGTGCCATGGTGACGCTGCGGCGCTGCGGCGTGGCCAGGGAAACCAACACCATGCTCAGGAAAGCGGCCGGCACGGTCCAGGCCGCCGGCTGGGTGAGCAGGTCGTGCCACGGCGACTCCACCCCCACCCGCGCACCAAGGATGATCGCGGCCCCGCACAGCACCCCGCCGGTGAGCATCCCCGCAATGGCCCCGGCGTCGGTCAGCCCCCGCCACCAAATGCCCAGCAACAGCAGCGGGCACACCGTGGAGGCGGTGAAGGCGAAGACCAGGCCCACGCTCCCGGCCAGCCCCAGCGAATCGGTCAGCAGGGCGACCCCCAGCGGCACGATGACGGCGGCGACGGCGGCGATCCTAAATCCCCGCACACTCCCGCCCAACAGGTCCTGGCTGATCACCCCGGCCAGGGAAACCACCAACCCGGAGGTGGTGGAGAGGAACGCGGCAAAGGCGCCGGCCACCACCAGCGCGGAGAGGATGTCCCCGCCGAGCCCGCCCACCAGCGTCCCCGGCAACAGCAGCACCGTGGCATCGGGGGACCGGGCCGCCCCACCGGGCAGGAACACCCGCCCCACAACGCCGTAAACGGTGGGGAACAGGTAGAACAGGGACAGCAGCCCCAGCACAATCAGGGTGGTCCGCCGGGCCGCGGCCCCGTCAGGATTGGTGTAGAAGCGCACCAGCACATGGGGCAGCCCCAGGGTGCCGAACAGCAGCGCGATCATCAGCGACGCGACCCGGTAGGTGCTGTCGCCGCCCAGCGGATCCGATGCCGGGAAGAATTCCGCCCCGGCCGGCACGCCGCCGGCCGGACCCCCCGCGGCCCCGGTGACCAGCAGCAGAATGAATATGGCCGGCACGGCCAGGGCGGTCAGCTTGAGCCAGTATTGGAACGCCTGGACAAAGGTGATCGAGCGCATCCCGCCGGTGATCACGGTCAGGCAGACGATGACGACGACGGCGCCGGCCCCCACCCAGGACGGCAGGCCGGTGGTGGTGCGGATGGTCAGGGCGGCCCCGTGGAGCTGCGGGACAATGTAAAACCAGCCCACGGCCACCACCAGGAGGCTGGTGACATACCGGGCCCGGGTGGAGTTCAGCCGCGCCTGGGCAAAGTCCGGGATGGTGTAGGCGCCGGAACGCCGCAGGGGTGCCGCCACGAAGAACAGCAGCATCAGGTAGCCGGCCGTGTAACCGATCGGAAACCACAGGGCGTCGATGCCCGAGACCACGATCAGCCCGGCGATGCCCAGGAAGCTGGCCGCGGAGAGGTATTCCCCGCCGATCGCCGAGGCGTTCCACCAGGGCCGCACCGTGCGCGAGGCCACGTAAAAGTCACTGGTGGTGCGCGAGATCCGCAGCCCGTAAAACCCGATCAGGGCCGTGATGACCGAGACGGAGATCAGGGCCGTGTACCCGATGGCCGGGTTCATTTGCCGTCCACCAGATCGCGGTAGCGGTTTTCGTTCTTCGTCGCGCCGCGCACATACAGCCAGGCGGTGAGGCCAATGATGGGATACACGCCGGCGCCGAGCAGCAGCCACGGGGCGGGGATCCCCAGGATGCGCCAGTCCATGAGGGCCGGCACAAAGCGGATGAGCATCCAGCACCCCAGCAGGGCGGCGGCGAACCCGGCCGCGACCACCACGGCCAGCCGCAGCTGCGAACGGATCAGGGACTGCACCATCACCTCGCCCACCGCGGATTGTTCGGCGACTTCCTGTGAAACGCTGACACCGCCGGGGATGTGGACGGCCTCGCTCCGCGGCGCCACCACCCGCACCCGGCCGGTTGCCGGCGAACCGTCGGGACCCGTGCGGCTCATGAGGAGGGCCGTACCCGGGTGGCCTGGAGCCGCTCGCGCAGGGCGGGCAGGTGCCGCCGGCTCACCGGCAGGTCCGCATTGGACACGGACACGGTGGGCCTGGCCGCGCCCAGCTTCAACGCCGTCACGCACGACATGCTCACCAGGTAGGACCGGTGGATGCGCAAGAACCCGGAGTCCTGCCAGCGCTGTTCCAGATCGGCCAGCGGCACCCTGATCAGGTAGCTGGCCTCGGCAGTGTGCAGCCGGGCATAGTCACCCTGGGCCTGGACAAAGCGCACCTCATCCAAGCGGATGAGCCGGCTCACCCCGCCCTGGTCAACGGTAATCATCTCCACCTCGACCGCGGCCGAGGGCTGGGCCACCAATTCGGCCACCCGCCCCACGGTCACGGTGAGCCGGTCGGCGCGCACCGGCTTGAGCAGGTAGTCCACGGCGGCCAGCTCAAACGCCTCCAGGGCGAGGTCGTCGTCGGCGGTGACAAAGACGACCACGGGGGGCTTGGGCGCCTCACCGATGACCCGGGCCAGTTCCAATCCGTCCAGTCCGGGCATGTGGATGTCCAGGAAGACGGCGTCCACCCCCTCGGCGCGCAGGATGGCCAGGGCCTGGGCGCCGCCCGACGCGCGGTGAATCGTGCCGATGCGCGGGTCCCGGCCCAACAAGAACGCCAATTCCTCGACGGCGGGCAGCTCGTCGTCGGCGACAAGGACGTTGATCATGGGTAACAGTTTAGGCGTCATGGCCCGGTTGGTTCTTGGGCACGGTCATGGTGATCAACATCCCATGTCCCACCCCGGTGTCAAAGGTCAGGCCGTGGTCATCGCCGTACACCTGCCGCAGCCGGGCATCGACGTTGCGCAGGCCCACGTGCGTGCCGTCCCGTTGGCCGGCCAAAACCAGCCGCAGCAGCTCCGGATCCATCCCGACGCCGTCGTCCTCGATGGTGACCTGCGTGTAGGCGCCGAGGTCGCGGGCGACAATGCGGACCATGCCGGCCCCCTCCTTGGCCTCGATGCCGTGCCGGACCGCGTTCTCCACGAGCGGCTGCAAGCTCAGGAACGGGATGACGGTGCTGAGGACTTCCGGGGCGATCTGCAGGCCGATCTGCAGCCGGTCGCCAAAGCGGGCCCGCTCCAGCAACAGGTACCTGTCGATGCAGCGCAATTCCTCGGCCAGCGTGGTGTAGTCGCCGTGGCGGCGAAACGAGTACCGGGTGAAGTCCGCAAATTCCACCACGAGCTCGCGCGCCCGCTCGGGATCGGTGTTGATGAAGGAGGCGATGGCGTTGAGCGAGTTGTAGATGAAGTGTGGGCTGATCTGGGCCCGCAACGCGCGCACCTCCGCCTCCACCAGGAGGGTGCGGGAGGCGCTGAGCTCGGCCAGCTCCAATTGCGCGGACACCCACGCCGCCACCTCATTGGTGGCCCGGACCAGGCCGGCGCTCGGGTGCTTGCTGAGGATGATCACGCAGCCCACCGCCCGCGAGTCCACCTTCAGCGGGCAGATGACGGCGGCCTTGAGGTCCGCGCCGGCGTCGGCCAGGCCCAGCGCGGTGCGCAGCTGGTGGTCGAGCACGGCCACCTGCGTGCGCCCGTTGCCCAGAGCATGCGCGGCCAGGAGCATGACGGCATCCGAATCCGGTTGCCGGCCGGCCGCACCCGCACCGTCCCAGGCCAGCAGCCGCGCATCGTCGGTCATGGCGAACGCGGCACAGTTGAGCAGGGTGCGCAGCTGCCGGCTGGCCTTCAGGGCCCCGGCCGGCTCCAGGCCGTTGCGCAGCTGCTCGCCGGCCGCGGCGGCCGAGTGCAGCGCCCGGAACGTGGCGCGCTCGGCGTCGGTGCCCAGCTCGCGGTGCGAGCGCGAGAGCCGCAGGCCGAGTGCGACGATGACCGCGGCGGCCGCGGCGACGGCCGCGGCGGCCATGATCAGCAGCAGCGTTGAATCACTCAACCCGGGGAACGACATGGGATCAAGACTAGCGGTGACGGCCCGGCGTCGTTGATTTGTCGAAGATACATGCCACTTGGCGCATCATCGCTGCCGTTTACCGCGAGAACCCCTCCACCACGGGCCAATGTGACCTGCGGCACCCCATAGTGAAAGGGATCACATCACCTAAGGAGGAATGATGG
This sequence comes from Specibacter sp. RAF43, assembly GCF_052114065.1. Classification (NCBI taxonomy): domain Bacteria; kingdom Bacillati; phylum Actinomycetota; class Actinomycetes; order Micrococcales; family Micrococcaceae; genus Specibacter; species Specibacter sp. RAF43. Next base: position 5,761 of record NZ_JBFREA010000025.1, read on the forward strand.
GTAATTCAGCCCAAGCAAGTCAAGAGGGTTCCGCGGTGGACTTTGTTGAGGTGCAGGCATCGGAGGAGTTTGCCGACCTGCGCAAGACGCACCGCAGTTTTGTCTTTCCCGTGGCCATAGGCTTCCTGCTCTGGTACTTCGCCTACGTTCTGCTGGCGGACTACGCGCACGAATTCATGTCCACCAAGGTCTGGGGGTCCATCAACATCGGGCTCATCCTGGGCCTGCTGCAATTTCTCTCCACGTTCGGGATCACCACCTGGTACGTGTCCTACGCCAACCGCAAGCTCGACCCCAAGGCGGCGAAGATCCGGACCCGCCTGGAATCCCAGATCGCCGACGCCAATCTGTCCAAGGAAGAGGTCTAAACCGTGAGCCTGTCATCCGCCCTGCCTCAGCTATCCCCCCTGGCAAAGTCGCTCGGGGAGCAGACGAAGGACACCTCCTGGATCAATATCTTGATCTTCGTCCTCTTCGTTGGCGTCACCCTGGTGGTGGTCTTCCGCGCCAGCCACAACAACAAGACCGCCGCCGACTACTACGCGGCCGGCCGGTCCTTCTCCGGTGGCCAAAACGGAACCGCCATTGCCGGGGACTACCTCTCGGCCGCCTCCTTCCTGGGCATCACCGGCGCCATCGCCATCAACGGCTACGACGGGTTCCTGTACTCGATCGGCTTCCTGGTCGCCTGGCTCGTGGCCCTGCTGCTCGTGGCGGAACTGCTGCGCAACACCGGCAAGTTCACCATGGCCGACGTTTTGTCCTTCCGCCTCAAGCAGCGCCCCGTCCGCATCGCCGCGGCCTCCACCACCTTGGTGGTCTGCTTCTTCTACCTGCTGGCCCAGATGGCCGGCGCCGGCGGACTGGTGTCGCTCCTGTTGGGCCTTGACAGCTCCAACAAGCTCGGCCAGGCCATCGTCATCGCCGTCGTGGGCGGGCTCATGATCATGTACGTATTGATCGGCGGCATGAAGGGCACCACCTGGGTGCAGATCATCAAGGCCTGCCTGCTCATCATCGGTGCCGCCGTCATGACGGTCATCGTGCTCTCCATGCACGGCTTCAACCTCTCCACCCTCATGGATGCCGCCGTGGCCAAGGCCGGTGGCGCCGGCGAGGCGCTGCTGAACCCCGGCGTCGCCTACGGCAAGTCCGGCGCGTCCCGGCTCGACTTCATCTCCCTGGCGTTGGCCCTGGTCCTCGGCACGGCGGCGCTGCCGCACGTGCTCATGCGCTTCTACACGGTGCCCACCGCCAAGGAAGCCCGCAAGTCCGTGGTGTGGGCCATCTGGCTCATCGGCATCTTCTACCTGTTCACCCTGGTCCTGGGCTACGGTGCCGGCGCCCTGATCGGCAAGGCGGAAATCCTGGCCGCACCCGGCGGCGTCAACGCCGCGGCTCCGCTGCTCGCCTTCGTCATTGGCGGGCCGGTGCTGCTGGGCTTCATCTCCGCGGTCGCGTTTGCCACCATCCTGGCGGTGGTGGCCGGACTGACCATCACGGCCGCCGCATCCTTCGCCCACGACATCTACGCCAACGTCATTGTCAAGGGCGAGGCCCGGCCGGAGATGGAAGTCAAGGTTGCCCGCCGCACCGTTGTGGTGATCGGCATCGTCGCGATCGGCGGCGGTATTCTCGCCAACGGCCAGAACATCGCCTTCCTGGTGGCCCTCGCGTTCGCCGTGGCCGCGTCCGCGAACCTGCCCACCATCCTCTACTCGCTGTTCTGGAAGAAGTTCACCACCCAGGGCGCCCTGTGGAGCATGTACGGCGGCCTGGCGGCGGCCATCTTGCTCATTGCCTTCTCCCCGGTCGTCTCCGGTGGCCCGAAGGCCATGATCCCGGGCGCCGACTTCGCCTGGTTCCCGCTCTCCAACCCGGGCCTGATCTCCATCCCGCTGGCCTTCTTCCTGGGCTGGCTGGGCACCGTGCTCGACAAGGGCACGGAGAAGTCACGCATCCAGGCGGAAATGGAGGTTCGGTCGCTGACCGGCGTCGGCGCCGAAAAGGCGGTCAAGCACTAAGTTGCACCCCTGGGAAAGGCCCCATCCGGCGTCGCGTACGACGCCGGGCGGGGCCTTTTCCGTGCGCCGCCGGCGGGCGTGCGAGCACGCCCGGGCGCCCCGTCCCGGGCTGCCGGACCCCGGTCCCTCAACCGGGTGCTTGGCACCGCGTTTCGTTAGCGACTACCCTAAACTTCCGAGACCGGCCGACGAAAGGAATGGCGCGATGCGGAAACTGATCTACGGCATGAACCTGACACTGGATGGCTACATCGCCGCGCCTGTCGACGACCTCGGGTGGAGCGGGCCCAGCGACGAGCTGTTTCAGTGGTGGCTCGATGAGGAGCGCGCGATCGGCCTGTTGCTGTATGGGCGCAAGCTGTGGGAGGCCATGAGTTCCTACTGGCCGACCGGCGACCGGCAGCCCAATGCCACGCCGGCGCAGATCGAGTTCGCGCGGAACTGGCGGGACACGCCGAAGGTGGTGTTCTCCTCGACGCTGGAGAAGGTCGACTGGAATGCCCGCCTGGTCAGGAGCGACGCGGTCGCGGAGATCACCCGGCTCAAGGCCGGGGACGGCGAGCCGATGAGGGTTGGTGGTGCAACGCTCGCCGCGGCGGCCATGCGGGCCGGGCTGATCGACGAGTACACGATCGTGACCCATCCGGTCCTGGTGGGCGGCGGCACGCCGTTCTTCACCGCGTTGGATAGCTGGGTGAACCTGAACCTGGTGGAGACGCGGACGTTTCCCGACGGGGTGGTTCTGACCAGGTACGAGACGAGGCGCTAAGCGCCATTCCACCTAGTCCCGCAGCCGGCGCTCCAGGAGGGGTGTGAGCCGGAAGGGGACCAGCTCGTTCATGGCCAGGGAGGTTTCGGTGCGCTTGACGCCGTCGCACGCGAGGATCTTGCCGTTGACGCGGAACAGGTCCTCGGCCCCGGTGGACGCCACCCGGACCAGCAGGTCCGCGCGGCCGCTGAGCCCGTGCACCTCCAACACCTCCGGGATGGCGGCCAGGGAAATCGCCAACGCCTCCAGCTGCTGCTGCCGGGCATGGACGGAAATGAACGCCGTGAGCGGGTAGCCCAGGGCGGCCGGGCTGATGCGGTGGTCAAAGGGGAGGAAGGCATGGTGCTTCTCCAGGGCCGCCATCCGGGCCTGGACCGTGTTGCGGGACAATCCCAGCTGCTGGGCCAGCGCCACGACCGTCTGCCGGGGGTCCCGGACCAGCGCCAAAAGGATGCGGGCGTCGGTGCCGTCCAAAGTATGCATAATGCGCAGATTAGCACGGTCACGCGGGTGCGAATAGAGCATAATGCGCAATTTTTGCCAGGGCGATTGCGCCAGCTGACTACTGTGAGTATCGTCACAGGTATGGGTTGCAACGACGCCGCCCTGCCGTCCGGGGAGAACCTCCACGAACGGGTCGAGCCGGTTTCCACCCGAAGAACCGAACTCAATGCCTGCGCACCCACCCGGCGCCGGGCACTATGCAAGGAGGCGAACACGATGCTGGACGGCACCCTAGATTCCGGATCATCACCACAACTCGGGATTCACCAACTTATTGCCGCGGACGGCACCGAAACCGACGATCCGGAGCTCTCGCCCCTGGTCGCCGACGTGGACAGCGAACAGCTGGTCCAGCTCTACGCGGACATGGTCATCATCCGCCGGATCGACGTCGAGGCGACGGCCCTGCAGCGGCAGGGGCAGCTGGCCCTGTGGCCGCCGCTGCTGGGCCAGGAGGCTTCCCAGATCGGCTCCGTCCGGGCCCTAAACGACGACGACTTCGTCTTCCCCACCTATCGGGACAACGGGGTGGCCTTTTGCCGCGGCGCCGACCTGGCCGGGATCATGAGCACCTGGCGGGGGACCACCAACACCGGCTGGGACCCCTATGAAGTGAACATGGCCACCCCGCAAATCATCATCGGGGCCCAAACACTGCACGCCACCGGCTACGCCATGGGGCTGACCATGGACGGCAAGGAATCCCTGGCCATCGCCTACCTGGGCGACGGCGCCACCAGCCAGGGCGACGTGCACGAATCCATGGTGTTTGCCGCCAGCTTCCAGGCCCCCGTCATCTTCTTCTGCCAAAACAACCACTGGGCCATCTCCGAACCGGTGGGCCTGCAGGCCCATGCCCCCATCGCGGGCCGGGCCCCCGGCTACGGCATTCCCAGCATCCGGGTCGACGGCAACGACGTCCTGGCGGTCCTTGCCGCCACCCGCTGGGCCGCGAACCGGGCCCGCTCGGGCGGCGGCCCCAGTTTCATCGAGGCCGTCACCTACCGCATGGGCGCCCACACCACGGCCGACGATCCGACCCGCTACCGCGGCGTCACCGAACTGGAGGAGTGGCGCGCCAAGGACCCGATCGACCGGGTGCGGGCGCTGCTGAGCCGCCGCGGCGTGCTCACCGCGGACCGTGAGGCCGAGATTGCCGCGCGGGCCGACGCCGTCGCCGCCGAGCTGCGCGCCGGCTGCATCAACATGCCGGACCCCGAACCCCTGACCGTCTTTGACAACGTCTATGCCGGCAGCCATGCCGTCCTGGACCGGCAACGCGACCACTACGCACGGTATTTGGCCGGCTTTGCCGCGGACGGCACGGCCGCAGGAACCTCTCAGCTGGAAGGAAGCCGGTCATGAGCAAGCTCACTCTTACCCAAGCAATCAACGCCGGACTCCGCCGGGCCATGGAGGACGACCCCCGGGTGGTCCTGCTCGGCGAGGACATCGGAACCCTCGGCGGCGTGTTCCGCGTCACCGACGGACTGATGAAGGACTTTGGCTCCCACCGCGTCATTGACACGCCGCTGGCGGAGTCGGCCATCATCGGCACCGCGGTGGGGTTGGCCTACCGCGGTTTCCGTCCCGTCTGCGAGATCCAGTTTGACGGCTTCATCTACCCGGGCTTTGACCAGATCGTCTCCCAGGTGGCCAAGATGCACTACCGCACCCGGGGCCATGTGAAGATGCCCCTGACCATCCGGGTGCCTTTTGGCGGGGGCATCGGCTCGCCCGAACACCACTCGGAATCGCCCGAGGCCTACTTTGTCCACACCTCCGGGCTGCGCGTCATCAGCGTCTCCAACCCGCAGGACGCCTACACCATGCTGCGCCAGGCCATCGCCAGCGACGATCCCGTCCTGTTCTTCGAACCCAAGCGCCGCTACCACACCAAGGGCGAGGTGGACCTGGCCGCCGACCTCGCCGACGCCCCCGCCATGGGAGCGGCCCGCGTGGTTTCCCCCGGCACCGACGTCACCCTCGTGGCCTACGGGCCCCTGGTCAGCACGGCGCTGGATGTGGCGAAGGCCGCCGCCGATGAAGGCAYGTCGGTGGAGGTGATCGACCTGCGTTCCCTTTCACCCGTCGACTACGGACCCCTCGAGGAATCCGTGCGCCGCACCGGCCGCCTGGTCATCACCCACGAGGCCTCCCGCACCGGCGGCCTCGGCGCCGAAATTGCCGCCGTCCTGACCGAACGCTGCTTCAACTACCTCGAGGCCGCACCCGTGCGCGTCACCGGATTCGACGTCCCCTATCCGCCGTCCAAGCTGGAGAAGCACCACCTGCCCGACCTTGACCGCATGCTCGACGGCGTGGACCGCGCCCTGGGCCGCCCCAACTCCCTGACCGGGGTGGAAGGATGACCATGATCCAGGAGTTCAAGCTTCCCGACCTCGGCGAAGGCCTCACCGAATCCGAAATCGTCAGCTGGCACGTCGCCGTCGGCGACACCGTCACCCTCAACCAGGTCATCGGTGAGGTGGAAACCGCCAAGGCCGTCGTCGAGCTTCCCTCCCCCTATGCCGGGGTCGTCACCGCCATCACGCACGAGCCCGGCACCGTCGTGGAAGTCGGGGAAGTCATCATCACCTTTGACGTGCCGGGTGCGGCGCCGACCGGTCCGTCCACCGGCGACGGAGCGTCCAGCGACGAAGCCCCCAAGCGGGTGCCGACGCTGGTCGGCTACGGGGCCGATCCCGAGTCCTCCAAGCGGCCCGCACGGCGCGCGCGGGCCTTCGCCGCCACGTCCACCACGACCACCACCATCGTGGCCGAACGTCCCGCGGCCGCCCCGGCCCCGCAGGTGCAGGCGGACCGGCCGCGATCCACGCCGCCGGTGCGGAAACTGGCCCGGGACATGGGCATCGACCTGACCGCATTGGCCGGGACGGGGGAGCGCGGGCTCATCACCCGTGAGGACGTCGTCGCCTTTGCCGGAGACCAGGGTGCGGCGACCGCGGTGGCGGGTCCGGAGTCGCCCGTGACACGGGACGCGACGGCGCGGGAGGTCCGCACCCCCATCAAGGGCGTGCGGAAGTTCACGGCCGCGGCCATGGTGCAAAGCGCATTCAGCGCCCCCCACGTGACGGAATTCCTCACCGTGGACGTGACGGCCGGCATGGAGTTCCTGGCCCGGCTGCGGGCGTCGAAGGAATTTGCGGACGTGAAGCTCACGCCGCTGACGCTGGCCGCGAAGGCCGTGTGCATCGGGATTGGGCGCCAGCCCTCGCTGAATTCGCGGTGGGACGGCGCGGCCAACGAGATCGTGACCATGGGCTACGTCAACCTGGGCATCGCCGCGGCCACCCCGCGCGGGCTGATCGTGCCCAACATCAAGGACGCCCAGGACCTCGGGCTGCGCGGCCTTGGTGCGGCGCTGGGCCAGCTGACGGCCACGGCCCGGTCGGGGAAGACGCCCCCGGCGGACCTGGCCGGCGGGACGTTCTCCATCACCAACATCGGCGTGTTTGGCATTGACGCCGGCACCCCCATCCTGAACCCCGGGGAGGCCGGCATCCTCGCCCTGGGGGCCGTGCGCATGACGCCCTGGGCGTACCAGGGCGGCATCGCGCTGCGCCAGGTCATGACCTTGAGCCTGTCCTTCGACCACCGGCTGGTCGACGGYGAGCAGGGCTCCCGGTTCCTGGCCGACGTCGGGGCCGTCATGGCCGATCCCGCCATGGCGCTGGCACTTGACTGAACCGGTGAAATGAGGGGCCAAACCGCCGCGTGACTGTGACCCGGCGGCCTCTAGCAACGCCGTGGCGTCGGACGTATATTTGATGTGACCCCCACTTTGGGAGCCAACTGAAGGGAAACCTAAGGAGGTTGGTATCAATGAAGAGGTGGAACCGCTGGCAAGACTACGTTGCCATAATTGCGGGCCTTTACGCTGCGCTGTCAACATTGTGGACCACGCAGCAGACAAGTTCCATGGTCATGATGATTGGCTGCGGAGTGCTGCTGATCGCCGCAGGCGCTTGGAATCTCAGCCGGCCCGGTACACCGGTTGCCGAATGGGTTCAGATGATCCTCGGGGCATTGCTGTTCATCTCGCCCTGGGTGGCCGGATACACCGGACACACCGGTGCGGCCTGGACCTCATGGATCGCAGGTGCGGTGGCCCTGGTCGCAGGAGTCCTCGCCATCCAGCCAAGCATGCGCGAACACACCGTTGGACACGACGGCGGCCTGCCCGCGCACTGACCTTCATTAATACTGCGCTCGACGCCATTGCCGTCGACCAGGGAGGCGCCGGGATTGCCCGGCGCCTCCCCTGGCGCCCGGCGGACGCGGCCCAACGCGCCCGGCGGACGACGTACCTTCCGCGGCCCGCTCAGCCCGGGATGCCCAACCCCGCCCAGGCCATCGCCTCCAGGACCGGACCGGCCACGGCCGTGCCCACGGGCCGGCCGTGCATGTGCACGCTGTGCGGGGTGGAGTTGATCAACCCGAAAACCGCGTGCGCCTGGATCCGCAAGACCGTGGTGTCGCGCCCGGGGCTGAGCCGGCCCAGCACGTCCACCCACAATTCCACGTAGCCGCGCTGCAGCGAGCGGACCCGGTTGCGATCGGCCGGGCTGAGGCTGTCCAGGTCCCGGTCCTGGACGCGGATCACATCCGGCTTGGCCAGGGCAAAGTTGACCTGGAACGCAATCAGTTCGCGCAGGGCGGTGGCGTCTTCGTGGGCCCGGCCCATCACGTCCCGGCCGCCGGCGAGCAGGTCCTCGCTCACGCCCACCAGCAGCGCCCCGAGCAGCGCCTGCTTGCCGCTGAAATGCCGGTACACGGCCGGGCCGCTGACGCCCGCCGCCTGGCCCAGGTCCTCGATGGACACGCCGTTGAAGCCGCGCTGGGCAAAAAGGGTGGCCGCGGCGTCGAGCAGCACCTGGCGGCGGTTCGCCTTGGCCTGGCTGCGCTTGGTGGCTGTTTGGGAATCCATTCGGGCCCCTGTGCTAGACATCACGGACTTCAGAGACTAACCTGAAATTCAGTTAGTGATTATTAACTTAGCATGTGATGACGGCAGGTGTCAGTGCCTTGGGGCACGCGGCGGGCCGGGGAACGGATGACCAGTCAATGGAGACACTACAAAGCCGGGTCGAGCCCGCCGACGACGCCTTTGCGCGCAACGCCGCCGCCCAGCGCGCCCTGGTGGGGGAGCTGCGCGAACGGCTGCGCACCACCGCGCTGGGCGGGCCGGAGCGGTCCCGGCAGCGGCACGTGGCGCGCGGCAAGCTGCTGCCGCGGGACCGGGTGGACCGCCTGCTCGATGACGGCAGCCCGTTCCTGGAGATCGCACCCCTGGCGGCCAACGGGATGTACGACGACGCGTCCCCCGGCGCCGGGGTGATCGCCGGCATCGGCCTGGTGCACGGTCGCCACGTGGTGGTGATCTCCAACGACGCCACCGTCAAGGGCGGCACGTACTACCCGATGACGGTGAAGAAGCACCTGCGCGCCCAGGAAATTGCCTTGGAGAACCGGCTCCCGTGCATCTACCTGGTGGATTCCGGCGGGGCGTTCCTGCCCAAGCAGGATGAGGTGTTCCCGGACAAGGAGCACTTTGGCCGGATCTTCTTCAACCAGGCCAAGCTCTCCGCGGCGAAAATTCCGCAAATTGCCGCCGTCCTGGGGTCCTGCACGGCCGGCGGAGCCTACGTGCCGGCCATGAGCGATGAAACCGTCATCGTCCGCAACCAGGGCACGATCTTCCTGGGCGGGCCGCCCCTGGTGAAGGCCGCCATCGGGGAAATAGTCACGGCGGAGGAACTCGGCGGCGGCGACGTCCACGCGCGGATCTCCGGCGTCGTGGACCACCTGGCCGAAAACGACGAACACGCCCTTTCGATCGTGCGCGACATCGTGGCCACGCTGCCCGCCCCGGCGGCCCCGGCCTGGGAGGTGACCGCCGGAATCGAACCCGACGCGGACCCGGAGGAACTCTACGGCGCCGTGCCCACGGACCTCAACACGCCCTACGACATCCGCGAGATCATCGCCCGCCTGGTGGACGGCAGCAAGTTCCATGAATTCAAGAAGAACTACGGCACCACCCTGGTCACCGGGTTCGCCCGCCTGCACGGCCACCCGGTGGGCATCGTGGCCAACAACGGCGTGCTGTTTAGCGAATCGGCCCTCAAAGGGGCGCACTTCATCGAACTGTGCGACCAACGCGGCATCCCGCTGCTCTTCCTGCAAAACCTCAACGGCTTCATGGTCGGCAAGGACTACGAACAAGGCGGTATCGCCAAGCACGGCGCCAAGATGGTCACGGCCGTCGCCACCGCCCGCGTGCCGAAGCTGACGGTGATTGTGGGCGGCTCCTTCGGCGCCGGCAACTATTCGATGTGCGGGCGCGCCTATGGCCCCCGCTTCCTGTGGATGTGGCCGGCCGCCCGGATCTCGGTCATGGGCGGCAACCAGGCCTCCTCCGTGCTGGCCACCGTCAAGCGCGAGCAGCACGAGCGGCGCGGGGAGGAATGGTCCGCCGCCGACGAGGACGCGTTCAAGGCCCCCATCAAGGCCCAGTACGAGGACCAGGGCAGCCCGTACTATTCCACGGCCCGGCTCTGGGACGACGGCGTCATCGATCCGGCCGACACCCGCACCGTGCTGGGGCTGGCCCTGGACGTGTGCTCCCGCGTCCCGCTGCCGGAAACCTCCTTCGGCCTCTTTAGAATGTGAGCGCACCATGACACCCCTTTTCACGACAGTACTGGTCGCCAACCGCGGCGAAATCGCCTGCCGGGTCATCCGCACTCTCAAGACACTGGGCATCCGCTCGGTCGCCGTGTATTCCGAGGCCGACGCCGGTGCCCGCCACGTGCGTGAGGCCGACGCCGCCGTGTGCATCGGCCCGGCGGCCGCGACGGAAAGCTACCTGAGCATCCCGGCCATCCTGGCCGCCTGCCAGGACACCGGGGCGCAGGCCGTGCACCCCGGCTACGGCTTCCTCAGCGAGAACCTGGCGTTCGCCCAGGCGCTCGCCGACGCCGGCATCACATTCATCGGACCCAACATAGAGGCCCTGAACGTCATGGGCGACAAGATTCGCTCCAAGAACCACGTGGCCGGCGCCGGCGTCCCCGTCGTCCCGGGCATCTCCCGGCCCGGCCTCACCGACGACGACCTGGTCAGGGCCGCCGCGGACGTCGGCTACCCGCTGCTGATCAAGCCCTCCGCCGGCGGCGGCGGCAAGGGCATGCACGCCGTGTGGGCGCCGGCCGAACTGCCCGGCACGCTCGCCACGGCCCGGCGCGTCGCCGCGAGCGCATTTGGCGACGACACCTTGTTCCTGGAACGGCTGGTGGCCACGCCGCGGCACATCGAGGTGCAGATCCTGGCCGACAACTACGGCAACGTCATCCACCTCGGTGAGCGCGAATGCTCGCTGCAGCGCCGCCACCAAAAGGTGATCGAGGAGGCCCCCTCGCCGCTGCTGGACGGGCTGCACGACGACGGTGCCACCCGGGCCCGCATCGGCGCCGCCGCCTGCGCCGCCGCCGCCAGCGTGAACTACACCGGCGCCGGGACCGTGGAGTTCCTGGTCTCCAATGACAACCCGGAGGAATTCTTCTTCATGGAGATGAACACCCGGCTGCAGGTGGAGCACCCGGTCACCGAAATGGTGGTGCGCGTGAACGGGGAGCAGCTGGACCTGGTGGCGTGGCAGTTGCGGATCGCGGCCGGGGAGAAGCTCACCATCGCCCAGCCGGACGTCGTGCTGGCCGGGCATGCGGTGGAGGCGCGGGTGTACTCGGAAAACCCGGCGCAGGGGTTCCTGCCGTCCGCCGGAACCGTCGCCGTCCTGGATGAATCCGTGGCGTACCGGCCCGGCCTGCGCGTGGACAGTTCGCTGCTGCCGGGACTGGAGATTTCCGCCAACTACGACCCCATGCTGGCCAAGGTGATTGCCTGGGGCGAGGACCGCACCGAGGCGCTGGCCCGGCTGGACGAGGCCCTGCGGGACTACCTGGTGCTCGGGGTGCCCACCAACGTGGAGTACCTGCGCCTGCTGATCACCGACCCCGACGTGGCGGCCGGCCGGCTGGACACCAACCTGATCGAACGCAAGCTCCCCGAGCTGTCCTTCCGGCAGCTCGACGCGGCCGACTACGCAGCGGCGGCCCTGTGGTCGCGCGCGGTGGTCGAACCTGCGCCGGCCGGTCCGTGGGCCCGCACCGACGGCTGGCGGGTGGGGGACCCCGCGCCGTGGCTTGTTTCCTGTGCCGGGCCCGGCAGGGCCGGCGTGGTGACGGTCAGCGGCACCGGCGCCCACGGCGTCAGCGGACGCCCCGGCGTCGTGCACGTCACGGGCCTGGCCGCCGACGACGGCGGCGGCGGGCACACGGTCAGGCTCACGGTCGCGGACGGCGGGGCCGTGCTGGTCTGGGACGGCGAACCGCGGCACTACCGGCTGGCCCGGGTCGCGGAGATGGTCATCCTCGGCGACGGCGGCTGGACCGCGCGGGTGCCGCTGCTCACCCGCGAGGACGCCACGGCGCGCATGCTCGCCGGCATCGAGCACGAGGACGCCGCCGCCGATCCCGATGTGCGCTCGCCCATGCCCGGCACCGTCACGGTGGTCAACGTCAGCACCGGGGACGTGGTGGAGGCCGGTGCGGTGCTCCTTGCCGTCGAGGCCATGAAGATGGAGCACCAGCTCACGGCCTCGATCGCCGGCACCGTCCACCTGTCCGTCGTGGTGGGGGRCCTGGTCAAGGCCGACCAGGTCGTGGCCACCATCCACCCGCACCATCTTGCAGCGTCCGAAGCGACCGAAGGAGAGAGCAATGCCCAACTTTGAACTGAGCGAGGAGTATCAGGACCTCAGCGACACCGTCCGTGACTTCGCCGATGACGTCGTGGCCCCCGAGTCCGCCAAACACGACGAGGAACACAGCTTCCCGTACAAGATCGTGGCGCAGATGGGGGAGATGGGCCTGTTCGGGCTGCCCTTTCCGGAGGAATACGGCGGCATGGGCGGGGACTATTTTGCCCTGGCGCTCGCGCTGGAGCAGCTGGGGCGGGTGGACCAATCCGTGGCCATCACCCTGGAGGCCGGCGTCTCCCTCGGCGCGATGCCCGTCTACCGGTTCGGCACCGAGGCGCAAAAGCAGCGGTGGCTGCCGTCGCTGGCCGCCGGCGAGGCGCTGGCCGGCTTCGGCCTGACCGAGCCCGACGCCGGCTCGGACGCCGGGGGCACCACCACCAAGGCGCGCCTGGAGGGCGGCGAGTGGGTCATCGACGGACACAAGCAATTCATCACCAACTCCGGGACGGACATCACCCGGTTCGTCACCATGACGGCCGTGACCGGCACGTCGGAGCGGGCCAACGGGTCGCTGAAGAAGGAGATCTCCACCATCCTGGTGCCCAACGGCACGCCCGGGTTCACGGTGGAGCGGGCCTACAACAAGGTGGGCTGGAACGCCTCGGACACGCACCCGCTGACCCTGGTGGACGTGCACGTGCCCGAGGAAAACCTGATCGGCGTGCGCGGGCGCGGCTACGCGAACTTCCTGTCCATCCTGGACGAGGGCCGCATCGCCATCGCGGCGCTGGCCACGGGGGCCGCGCAGGGCTGCGTGGATGAATCCGTCCGGTACGCCAAGGAACGCCATGCCTTTGGCCATGCGATTGGGCACTACCAGGGGATCTCCTTCAAGATCGCCCGCATGCAGACCCGCGCCCACACGGCCCGGCTGGCCTACTACGATGCCGCGGCGCGCATGCTGGCCGGCAAGCCGTTCAAGACCGAGGCCGCCATCGCTAAGATGGTCGCAAGTGAGGCCGCCATGGACAATGCCCGCGACGCCACCCAAATTTTTGGCGGCTACGGGTTCATCAACGAATTCTCCGTGGCACGGCACTACCGGGACTCGAAGATTCTCGAAGTGGGGGAGGGCACCACCGAGGTCCAATTGATGCTCATCGCCCGTGAGCTGGGCCTGTGAGGGGCGGACCAAGGCGCCGCACCGCCGCCGGCCCCGAACGCTGCCCCCGACGAACGAAGTATGAAAGGTATGAGCGATGATTAACAAAGTGGTTGCATCCGCTGCCGCAGCCGTCCACGACATCCACAACGGCGCATCCCTGGCCGTGGGCGGGTTTGGCCTGTGCGGCATCCCGGTGGCGCTGATCAAGGCGCTCCACGACGCCGGCACCAAGGACCTGGAGACCATCTCCAACAATTGCGGCGTCGACGACTGGGGCCTGGGCGTGCTGCTCACCGACGGCCGCATCCGGCGCACCATCTCCTCCTACGTGGGAGAGAACAAGGAATTTGCCCGCCAATTCCTGGCCGGCGAGCTCGAGGTGGAGCTCACCCCGCAGGGCACCCTGGCGGAAAAGCTGCGCTCCGGCGGCGCCGGCATCCCCGCCTTCTACACCGCGGCCGGGGTGGGCACGCAGGTGTCCGAGGGCGGCCTGCCGCGCAAGTACGACGGCGCCGGCGGCGTCGCGATCGCCTCCACGCCCAAGGAGGTGCGCACCTTCAACGGCGCCGACTTCGTCCTGGAGGAATCACTGACCCCGGACTTTGCCCTGGTCCACGCCTGGAAGGGCGACCGGCACGGCAACCTGGTCTTCCACGCCACCGCCATGAACTTCAACCCGCTCTGCGCCATGGCCGGAAAGATCGCCATCGCCGAGGTGGAGGAACTCGTGGAACCCGGCGAGCTCGACCCCGAGCACATCCACGTCCCCGGCATCTTCATCCAGCGCGTGGTCCACGTCCCCGCCGGCTCCCCGGGCAGCGAGAAACGCATCGAAAAGCGAACCGTCGCCGACCCGCCGGTCGCGCCCGCCGAAAACCAGGAGGCCTGACCATGGCACTGACACGCAATGAACTGGCCGCACGGGTCGCGTTGGAGCTGCGCAACGGACAATACGTGAACCTGGGCATCGGCATGCCCACCTTGATCCCCAACTTCATCCCCGCCGGCGTGGAGGTGGTCYTGCACTCGGAAAACGGCATCCTGGGCACCGGACCCTACCCCCTGGACGCGGACGTGGACCCGGATCTGATCAACGCCGGGAAAGAGACCGTCACCGTCAACAAGGGGGCGGCGTTCTTTGATTCGGCGCTGTCCTTTGGCATGGTGCGCGGCGGCCACGTCGACGTCGCCGTGCTTGGAGCCATGCAGGTGGCCCAAAACGGCGACCTGGCCAACTGGATGATCCCGGGCAAAATGGTCAAGGGCATGGGCGGGGCCATGGACCTGGTGTTCGGGGCGAAGAAACTGATCGTCATGATGGACCACGTGGATAAGAACGGCAACCCCAAGATCCTTCAAAGCTGCTCGCTGCCGCTCACGGGCAAGGGCTGCGTCGACTTGATCATCACCGACCTTGCCGTCATCGAGGTGACGCCCGAGGGCCTGGTCCTGAAGGAACTGGCCCCCGACGTCACGGTGGAGCAAATCGTGGCCGCCACCGGCGCCCCCCTGAACGTCGAGATGCACGATCTGGACGTGGTATGAGCGCGCCGGAACCGTCCGTCGAGGGGCGGGGGAGCCTGGCCCCCGTCATCACCCAGCGCGGCCTGTACTACGAGGAGCTGGCGACCGGCGTCGTCTACGCCCACCGGCCGGGCCGGACCATGACCGAGACGGACAACGTCCTGTTCACCACCATGACCATGAATTCCCAGGCCCTGCACCTGGACGCGGCCTGGAGTGAAACCCAGCCGTTCGGCCAGCGCCTGATGAACTCCATGTTCACCCTGGCCACCATGGTGGGCCAGTCCGTCACCCAGCTGACCCAGGGCACCATCGTGGCTCAGCTCGGGATGACGGACATCTCCTTCCCGCACCCGGTGTTCCACGGCGACACCCTCTACACCGAGACGGTGGTGACGGCGAAGCGGCTGTCATCGTCCCGGCCCGGGCAGGGAATTGTCACCATGGTTCACACGGGCCGCAACCAGGACGGCGTCGTGGTGGGCACCGCCAGCCGGACCGCCCTGTTCTGGCTCACCCCGACCGCCTAAGGACCCTCATGCCCAGCATCGACCCCACCTTCACCATGGGCCCGGCCCTGCTCTTCGCCCCGGCCGACCGCCCCGAGCGCTATGCCAAGGCCGCCGAGCGGGCGGATGCCGTCATCCTCGACCTCGAGGACGCCGTCGCACCCGATGCCAAGGCCCGGGCCCGCGAGGACCTCATCGCCAACCCGCTGGATCCGGCCACCACCATCGTGCGCCTGAACGCCCTCGGCACCGAGGCGGCCGCCCTGGACCTGGCCGCCCTGGCACGCACCGGCTACCGCACCGTCATGGTCGCCAAGTCCCAGGACCCGGCCGCCGTTGCCGCGCTCGCAGGCTTCCACGTCGTGGCGCTCTGTGAGACCGCCGCCGGCATTGTGGCCGCCGAGGCCCTGGCGCAGCTGCCCAACGTGGTGGCCCTGATGTGGGGGGCCGAGGACCTGGTGGCCTCGCTGGGCGGGACCTCCAGCCGCTTTGCCGACGGCCGGTACCGTGCGATCGCCATGCATGCGCGCTCGCGGATGCTGCTCGCCGCCGGCGCCCACGGAAAAACGGCGATCGACTCCATCTACGCGGACATCGCGGACCTGGGCGGGCTGGCCGCCGAGGCCGAGGACGCGGCGGCCAGCGGCTTTGGCGCCAAGGCCTGCATTCATCCCCATCAGGTGCCCGTCATCCGGGCGGCCTACCGGCCCACCGACGCGGACGTGGCGGCGGCCACCGAGCTGCTGGCCGCCGCGGAGGCCGCCGGGACCGGGGTGTTCGCCTTCAAGGGGCACATGGTGGACGGGCCGATCCTCCTGCACGCCCAACGGACCCTGCGCCGCGCCGCCGCGTCCTAGGGGCAAACCAAAAGTGGCCCGTCCGGATCACCCCGGACGGGCCACTGTGGCAAACGGACTTAGACGGAGGCCAGGGCGTCCTCGCGCACCGACTTCAAGGCGTGGGCCCACGGCACCAGCTGATCGAGCATGGGGGCCAGCGACGCTGCCTGCAGCTCGGTCGGCTTGAAGGTGGAGAAGTTCTCAAAGTCGGTGAACAGGGAGAACATGCCGGTCTTTTGCACGTGGGCCAGCTGCAGCTCGGAGAGAATGCCGCGCAGGTGCTCCACGGCGCGCACGCCGAACGCCGAGCCGTAGGAGACGATGCCTGCGGCCTTGTTGGCGAACTCCACGCTTAGGTAGGACAGGGCGTTGGCCAGGGCCGGTGCTACCGAGTGGTTGTACTCGGGGGCGACGAAGACAAAGCCGTCGAATTCGGCGATCTTGGCGGACCAGGCCTTGGTGTGGTCGTTCTGGTAGTTCTGGAAACCGGCAGGGTAGGCCTCATCCAGGACCGGCAGGTTGAAGTCCGCAATGTCAACGAGTTCGAACTCGGCGTCGGTGCGCTGCTGTGCCTGTTCCAGGACCCACTGGGCCACGCCGGTGTTGTTGCGGCCGGGACGGGTGGAACCTGTGACGATGGCGATCTTGGTCAATCGATTTGCTCCTTGAGATCCGTAACCGCCATCAAAATAGATGACGTGTCAACTAAAGCTGGTTTTTCCATCATGCACCGGCAATAATTGATGTGTCAACTAATGTCCGATTCTTGTGAGGGATACCATGACACGCTGGCTGAGCACCGACGAGCAACACCTGTGGCTCGAGTTGCGCGAGTTCCTCTCCGGTCTGCCCCGGGCGATCGACCGCCAGCTGAGCCGGGACTCCGCGGTGTCCGGAGTGGAATATGCCGTCCTGGCGGCGGTATCCGAGGCCCCGCCGGGGGGCGTGCGCTCCGGGGACCTGGCCGCCGTCCTGGAATGGGAACGGTCCCGCGTCTCGCACATGGTCCGGCGCATGGAGGCGAAGGGACTCATCGGGCGCTGCTCGGCGAGCGCCGACGGCCGGGGCCAGGAGATTTCGCTGACCGAGGCGGGCTGGGATGCCGTCCGCGGCGCCGCCCCGGGGCACGTGAGCATGGTGCGCGAAACAATCTTCGACCCGCTCACCGCCGCCGAACAGGAGCAATTGCGCACTTCCTTGCACAAGATCCGCGCCGCCGCCGTCGAGCGGGGCCTCTGGTGAGCCTGGGGACGTTAGCCGCCCGAACCTCTGGCCCCGCCGTGCACGCCCAAGGTGCGGAATACTGGAGAGTATGCAGAACCGGAAAGTAATCATCCTTGGCTCCACGGGTTCCATCGGCACCCAGGCGATCGACGTCGTCGACCGTGCCCGGCTGCCCGACGGCACTCCCCGCTTCACCGTCACCGCACTCAGCGCCGGCGGCGGAAACCTGGAGCTGCTGGCAGGGCAGGCCGTCGGCATGCGGGCCCAGGCCGTCGGCATCGCCAGCGACGACGCCGGGACGTTGCGCCGGTTGATTGCCGAGCGGGCCGCCGCGGCCGGGCTGGCGAACTACACGCCGGAGATTCTCACGGGCCCGGATGCCTCCACCGCCATCGCGGCCTGGGGCGCCGGCACCGCGAACGGCGCGGATGTGGTGCTCAACGCGATCACCGGCTCCATCGGCCTGGCCCCGACGCTCGCCGCCCTGGCGACGACCGCGATCCTGGCGCTGGCCAACAAGGAATCGTTGATCGTGGGCGGGCAGCTGGTCAAGGATGCGGCGGGGCCCGGCCAGCTGGTGCCCGTGGATTCCGAGCACTCCGCGCTGGCCCAGGCCCTGCGGTCCGGGACGGCCGGGGAGGTCCACAAGCTCATCGTGACCGCCTCCGGCGGCCCGTTCCGCGGACGGACCCGCTCCGACTTGGTGGATGTGACACCCGCCCAGGCGCTGCGGCACCCTACCTGGAACATGGGCCCGATGGTCACCACCAATTCCGCCACGCTGGTGAACAAGGGTCTGGAGGTCATCGAGGCGCACCTGCTCTTCGATGTGCCGCTGGAGCGCATCGAGGCCGTGGTGCATCCGCAGTCGGTGGTGCACTCGATGGTCCAGTTCACCGACGGGTCCACGCTGGCGCAGTGCTCCCCGCCCGACATGCGCCTGCCCATCGCGCTCGGCCTCGGCTGGCCGGAGCGGGTGCCCGGAGCCGCGCCGGCCTGCGACTGGACCCAGGCCGCGACCTGGACGTTTGAGCCCCTGGACAACGTCGCGTTTCCCGCCGTCGAGCTGGCCAAGGCGGCGGCGCGCCGGGGGAGTACGTGCCCGGCCGTCTACAACGCGGCCAACGAGGAGGCGGTGCACGCCTTCCACGCCGGCACGATCGCCTTCTTGGACATTGTGGATACCATTGCGGAAGTTCTCAGCGAACACACACCGGTTTCGGAGCTGACACTCCAATCCGTGTTGGATGCTGAAACGTGGGCCAGACGGCGGACCAACGAGCTCCTGGCAGCCAAGGGCTGAGTCGGGTTCCGAGCGGTTGGAAGGAACGTTGTGACAGTTTTGCTTTTCATCGCAGGCGTCGTGTTCGTCGCCGTCGGCGTGGTCGTCTCCATCGCCCTGCACGAGATCGGCCACCTGGTGCCGGCCAAACTCTTCCGGGTCCGCGTCACCCGATACATGATCGGCTTCGGCCCCACCCTGTGGTCACGCCGGAAGGGCGAGACCGAGTACGGCCTCAAGGCGATACCGGCCGGCGGCTACGTGGCCATGATCGGCATGTACCCGCCGAATCCGGCCGACGGAAGCGTCCGCCCCTCCAGCACCGGCATGTTTCAGACGCTGGCCACCGAGGCCCGCAGCCTGGCCCACGAAGAGGTCGGGCCCGACGACGCCAACCGCGTCTTCTACAGGCTCCCGGTCTGGAAGAAGATCATCATCATGCTGGGCGGGCCCACCATGAACCTGCTGATCGGCGTGGTGCTGACGGCGGTCCTGCTCATGGGCTTCGGCACGCCGGCGGCGACCACCACGCTGGCGGAGGTCAACGCCTGCCAGATTGCCTACGGACAGCCGGTGCCGACGGACCTGCGCAACTGCACCAAGACGCCCGCGGCCGCGGCCGGCTTGCGCCCCGGCGACGTCATCACCACCTTCGACGGCAAGCCCGTCACCAACTGGACCACCCTCACCGAATGGATCCGCGCCTCGGCCGGCAAGACGGTGCAGCTGCGCTACCAGCGCGGTGGGACATCCGTGACCACCGCCATCACGCCGGTTTTGACCGCCCGGCCCGTGCTTGACGCCAACGGGGCGCCGACCCTGGATGCGAGCGGCAAGCCGGTCACCGTCCAGGTCGGGTTCATCGGCATGGGGCCCGCCTCCGCGCTCGCCCCGGCACCGGCCACCGCCGTGCTGCCCGCCGTCGGGCACAACATCAGCCAAATCGGCGGCATCGTCTTCCAGTTGCCGCAAAAACTTCTCGGCGTGGCCAAGGCGGCGTTCAGCACCGAGCCGCGCGACCCCAACGGACCCATCTCCGTCGTCGGGGTGGGGCGGGTGGCCGGCGAGGTGGCCGCCATGTCCGAGGTTCCGGCCAACGCCAGGATTGCCACCTTGATCGGGCTCCTGGCCGGGGTGAACCTGGCCCTGTTTGTCTTCAACCTCATCCCCCTGCTGCCCCTCGACGGCGGCCACGTCCTGGGCGCGCTCTACGAAGGCGCCCGACGGTCCGTCGCCAAACTGTTCAAGCGGCGCGACCCCGGTCCCTTCGACATCGCCGCAATGCTGCCGGTCACCTACGTGGCGGCCACGGTACTGATGGTGATGGGTGCGCTGTTGATCTACGCGGACATCGTCAAGCCGGTCAACTTGTTCGGCTAGCCGGGTGCCCCCACCCGCGAAACAGACCCCCGCCCGCGAAACCGACCCCCGCCCGCGAAACAGGTGTTGGGCAGCCCGCTGTCTCGCGGGCCAGGGTCTGCGTCGCGGGCCCGGGTCGCTCTGGCGGATCCGCGTCCCGTCCTCCACAGCCTGACTTGGGTGCCAAATGCGCCGAGGTTGTCCACAGACCGCCCTGAAGGGGTTGTTTCGCGAGCCGGTCCTGCCAACACTCAACTATGGACAGGGAAAAATTAGGCGCCCGTTTGGTGCGCTCGTGGCCGACGGGGTTCGACGTGGCGACCACGGCCCAGCTGCTGGACGCCGGATTCGGGGACCGGATCCTGACCCGGGCGGTGCAGCAGCGGCTGGTGTTTCGCCTGCGTCGCGGCGCCTACGTGCGGGTCAGTGTCTGGGCGGCGCTTAAGCCGTGGGAACAAACCAGAATGCGGCTGTTGGCCCACATTCTTACATCCTCCGGCCACCCCACCTATTCGCACTACAGCGCCGCCCGCCTGCACCAGCTGCACGTGTGGAATTGCGGCGCGAAGGTTCACCTCACGACCCCGACGACTCCGTCCGGGGTCGGCGTCGCCCAGGACGTCACGCACCACCACCTGCCCCTTGATGACCGCGACGTCGTGCCGTTCACGCTGAGCAATCACCGGCAGGTGTTCGCCACATCCCTGGAGCGAACCGTGGTGGACTGCGCCCGGTTTGGCGGATTTGCCCAGGCCGTAGTGATTGGCGATCACGCGCTTTCCAAGGGTGCCAGCCTGCAGGTCATGCGCGGCATGGTCGCCGCCTTGCACGGACAACGAGGCGTGAAGAAGGCCCGGCGCGTATTGGCCAGCCTGAGCGGACTCTCGGAGTCGGCGGGAGAATCGCGGACCAGGATCTTCTTGTCGGGAATGGACATCCCGCAGCCGGTCCAGCAACACCAGATCGAGGCAAACGGTACCAAGTATCGGGCGGACTTCGCGTGGCCGGGGCTCAAGTTGATCCTGGAATTCGACGGAAAGTCCAAGTACTTCGACTTTCGCCCCGCCAAGGACGTCCTGCTGGCGGAACGCCGGCGTGAAAACAGGCTCATCGAGTTGGGTTGGCGGTTCATTCGGATTGAGTGGGACGACCTGGACCGACCGGCGCAATTGGAACGGCGAATCCATGCTGCAGTGGCGGCGGCACGGGCCGCTGTCGCCGCCTAGCCGTATTCGACCCCCACCCGCGAAGCAGACCCCCACCCGCGAAGCACACCCCGGCCCGCGAAATAGATGCGGGGCGGCCACTGCCTCGCGGGCCACGGTCTGTTTCACGCGCTCCGACGGCTAAGGGTCTGTGGCATGGGCCACGCGAGCCACAGTTGTCACCTTAAAATAGTTGATTACTCTCAATCAACCGAATATGATTTAGCCATGTTTGTCATGACGATCGACCAGCGCGGCAGCCGCAAGGCTGAGGACCTGGTCCCGGAGCTGCTGCGCGTGCTCGGTGACGTGCCGACGGTCCTGCCCTTTGAACGGTCCGTGGGCGACGAGGTCCAGGGGGTCCTGGATGACCCCAATGCCGTGGTTGAGGTTGCCATGCGAGCCCTCCGGACGGGGCAGTGGTATGTGGGCATTGGCATTGGCGTCGTCGAGGCGCCCCTGCCCGCAAGCCCCCGGGAGGGCGCCGGGACGGCGTTCGTGCGGGCCCGCCAGGCGGTGGACAGGGCCAAGAAAACAGGGGAGCGGGTCCCGCTTTCCGTGCGGGCGGCGCCGGAGCCGGCCGGGGGCCACGCGGGCGCCGCGGCGGCGGTCCTGGTGCTGGTCGGGGACCTGGTACGCAGGCGCTCCGACGCCGAATGGCGGGTCCTGGATGTGCTTAACCGTCCGGAAACCAAGCGCCAAGTGGACGTGGCCGCGGTCCTGGACGTCAGCCCGCAGGCCGTCAGCAAGGCGATCCTGCGCGCCGGGTGGCAGGAGGAGCAAGGGGGCCGTCGAGCCGCGGCGCTCCTCCTGGGGCTCGCGGACACCTGAGCCCGCCACCTCGCGGGCCTCGGGCGGGTCCGCCACGAGTGTCGGTACCGGTGGTTAGGCTTGGAGCGGAACAGGAGGAACCGTGGCCGTATTGTGGATTGTGCTGACCGTGGCACTCGCGTGCCTGGGCGGCTGGCCCGTGACGGCCGGGGTCCTGCGCCTGGCAAAGTCCCATTCCGTGCGGGCCGTGGACGCCCACGAGCGCGGGGATGCCGACGGTGACCTTGAGTCGGGCCCGGATGCGGTGCCGGGCATGACGCCGTCGCCCGCCCCGGAAGCGGCGCCGTCGGCCGAGACGCGCTCCGTGGCCGGAGTCCTGCGCGGTGGACTGTTGATCGGGGTGTTGGAGCGGGCCGCCGTCGTATTTGTCATTCTGGTCGACCAGCCGGTGGCCATCGCCTATGTGGTGGCCATCAAGGGCCTGGGCCGGTACCCGGAACTGAAGGAGACGCCGGCGGCCAGTGAGCGGTTCATCATCGGCACGTTGGCGTCGATGCTGTGGGCGGCCGTGATCGCGGCGGTCGTCAAAGTGCTCCTGTTATAAGCTGAACTCATGAGTATCTTCGCCGTTGAATATGTTTATGGTCCCGAAGCGGAAGCCGAACGCGTCGAGCACCGACCCAAGCATCGCGAGTGGCTGGCGGCCCAGGCGGCGGCCGAGGTGGTGCTGGCCTCAGGCCCGTACGGCGACGGCGCCGGCTCGCTGCTGATTTTCCGCGCCGCCGACGAGGCCGCGCTGGCCGAGCTGTTGAAGCAGGATCCCATGAGCATTGGCGGGGGCGTGACCGGATTGAAAATTTCCGAATGGAAGCCCGTCATCGGCCAGCTCAGCTCCTACATGTCTTAGACCTCACATCACCGAAGTACCACGCGGAAACAAGCCTACAATTTAGAACAAATGGCGCGGCACCACCGGCAAGCCACGTGGCACGCCGGGGCCGCGCCACCCGCAAGACCTTCAAGGAGCATATTTTGACCCCGGTCAGACTCGGAATGCCGCAAGCACCCCCGCCCGTTCTTACACCCCGGCGCAAAACCCGGCAGATCAAGGTGGGCTCCGTTGGCGTCGGGTCCGATTCGCCCATCAGCGTCCAATCCATGACCACCACAAAAACCACCGACATCAATGCCACGCTGCAACAGATCGCCGAGTTGACGGCGACGGGCTGTGACATCGTCCGCGTTGCGTGTCCGTCGCAGGACGACGCCGAGGCCCTGCCGATCATCGCGAAGAAGTCGCAGATCCCGGTCATTGCCGACATCCACTTCCAGCCCAAGTACGTATTTGCGGCCATCGAGGCCGGCTGCGCCGCCGTCCGGGTCAACCCGGGGAACATCCGCAAGTTTGACGACCAGGTCAAGGAAATCGCCCAGGCCGCCAAGGACCACGGCACCTCCATCCGGATCGGCATCAACGCCGGCTCGCTGGAACCGTCGATCATGAAGAAGTACGGCAAGGCAACGCCCGAGGCCCTTGTGGAGTCCGCGGTCTGGGAGGCGTCCCTTTTCGAGGAACACGGCTTCCACGACTTCAAGATTTCGGTTAAGCACAACGACCCCGTCGTCATGGTGGCCGCCTACGAGCTCCTGGCCGAACAGGGCGACTGGCCCCTGCACCTGGGCGTCACCGAGGCCGGTCCGGCCTTTCAGGGCACCATCAAATCCGCCGTCGCGTTCGGCGCCCTGTTGTCCAAGGGCATCGGCGACACCATCCGCGTTTCTCTCTCCGCCCCGCCGGTGGAGGAAATCAAGGTGGGCAACCAGATCCTGCAGTCGCTAAATCTGCGCCCCCGCAAGCTGGAAATCGTCTCCTGCCCATCTTGCGGCCGCGCCCAGGTGGACGTGTACAAGCTGGCCGAGGAGGTCACCGCGGGCCTGGAGGGCCTGGAAGTTCCGCTGCGGGTGGCGGTGATGGGTTGTGTCGTCAACGGCCCAGGCGAAGCCCGCGAGGCGGACCTGGGCGTGGCCTCCGGCAACGGCAAGGGCCAGATCTTTGTGCGCGGAAAGGTCATCAAGACCGTTCCCGAGGACCAGATTGTGGAGACCCTCATAGCAGAAGCCATGAGAATCGCTGAAGAGATGGAGTCCGATGGCGAAAATGCCGTCCAGGGTGGCCCCGTGGTTAGCATCTCGTAGTCCCACCCCGCCCGGGCCGGTGCGCGTGCTCGTCCACGAGGACACGGACGCGCTCCGGGCCCTCGTCGCGCGCGATCGCGTGGCCAACGTCTTCATCGACTCCTTGCTGCGCCAAACGGGCAGCGCCGTCCCCACCCAGAGCGGTGCCGTGATCCTCGGATTTTTCGAGGACGACGGCGCCGCCCTGGCCGCCGCCTGCTGGGTCGGTTCCAATGTGGTCCCGGTCGAGGCCACGCCCCTGCACGGGCGCTATTTCGGCCGCTGGATGGCCGCGAACTGGCAGCCGCACGCCTCCATCTTCGGCCCGGCCGAGCCGGTCCTGGCCATCATCGACGAACTGTCCCGCTCCGGCATCGGCTCCCATGAGATTCGCGCGAACCAGCCGCTGCTGGCCATCTCCACACCCCCGCTCGTTGCCCCCAACCCCTTGTTGACCGCCAGCCGGAGCGGACAGTTTGCCGAGGTCCTGGCGGCAGCCGCGGCCATGTTTGAGGAGGAAGTCGGCTACTCGCCATTCCTGGGCGGGGAGGAAAACTACCGTCGCAGGGTGGCCTGGCTCATCCAGCACGGACACTCCTTCAGCCACTGCGGGCCCGATGGCAATGTGATCTTCAAGGCGGATCTGGGCGCCGTCACCCCGCATGCCACCCAGGTACAGGGAGTCTGGATGAACCCCAGCCACCGCGGACGGGGGATGAGCGCCGGCTACATGGCCGCCGTCGTCACCCTCGCAACCGCTCACGCGCCCGTCACCAGCCTGTACGTCAACGACTTCAACGTCCGCGCCCGCTCCGTGTACGAACGCGTCGGCTTCGAACCGGTGGGCACGTTCGCCACCGTGCTGTTCTAGTCCCCACCGCTTGAATCCACCCACAAGCTCCGTGCGCTACGATTGTGCAACTTGTTGCGCAAAGGAGTGCATGAATGTCCGCTGACCGGTACCCCCACCTTTTTGCCCCGCTGAACCTCGGGTTCACCACGCTGCCCAACCGCGCGGTGATGGGCTCCATGCACGTGGGGCTGGAGGAACGCCCCGGCGGATTCGAGCGGATGGCCGCGTTTTACGCCGAGCGGGCGCGCGGCGGCGTGGGCCTGATGGTCACCGGCGGCATTTCCCCCAACGACGCCGGCCGGCCGATGACCGGCGGGGCCAAGCTCAGCACGGCCGAGGAGGCCGCGCGGCACACGGTCGTCACCGCCGCCGTGCACGCCGAGGGTGCGAAGATCGCGCTGCAGCTGCTGCACTTTGGCCGGTACGCCGCGCACGCCGGCCTGGTCGGACCCAGCGCCATCCAGGCACCCATCAGCGCGCTGGTGCCCCATGCGCTGACCGGCGCCGAGGTGGAGGGAACCATCGAGGACTTTGCCGCCGCCGCCCAGCTTGCCCAGTCCGCCGGTTACGACGGCGTGGAGATCATGGGCTCTGAAGGCTACCTGATCAACGAATTCATCGCCCGACGCACCAACCACCGTGGCGATCAGTGGGGCGGCTCCTATGCCAACCGGATGCGGTTTCCGGTGGAGATCGTCCGCCGCACCCGCGAACGCGTGGGCGAGAACTTCATCATCATCTACCGGCTCTCCATGCTGGACCTCGTCGAGGGCGGCTCCACGCTGGCCGAGGTCATCATGCTGGCCCAAGCCGTCGAGAAGGCCGGCGCCACGCTGATCAACACGGGCATCGGCTGGCACGAGGCCCGCATCCCGACCATCGCCACCTCCGTGCCCCGCGCCGGCTTCGCGTGGGTGACCAAGAAGGTCATGGGCTCCGTCGGCATTCCCTTGATCACCACCAACCGCATCAACACCCCGGACGTGGCGGAGGGCCTGCTGGCCGACGGCGCCGCCGACCTCGTGTCCATGGCGCGCCCCTTCCTGGCCGATCCGCACTTTCTGCGCAAGGCCGCCGGCGGCCGGGCGGATGAGATCAACACCTGCATCGGCTGCAACCAGGCCTGCCTGGACCACACGTTCGCGGGCAAGACGTCCTCGTGCCTGGTCAACCCGCGCGCCTGCCATGAAACGGAAATCCCCATCGAACGGGCCATCGTCCCCAAACGGCTGGCCGTGGTGGGCGCCGGACCGGCCGGGCTGGCGTTTGCCGTCACGGCCGCCGGGCGCGGCCACCACGTGACGCTCCTGGAGGCCGCCGGGGAGATCGGCGGGCAGTTCAACCTCGCCAAGCAGATCCCCGGCAAGGAGGAATTTTACGAGACGATCCGCTACTTTGGCCGCCAAATCCAGCTGCGCGGCGTCGAGCTGCGGCTGAACACGCCGGCCACCGCCACGGACCTGCTGGCCGGGAACTTTGAGGAGATCATCCTCGCCTCCGGCGTCACCCCGCGCACCCCGGCGATCGACGGCGTCGACCATCCCAGCGTCCTGAGCTACCTGGATGTCCTGCGCGACAAAAAGCCGGTGGGCGCCAACGTGGCGATTCTGGGCGCCGGCGGCATCGGCTTCGACGTGGCCGAGTACATCACCGCCGAGTACATCACCGCCGAGGGCGCCAGCGCCGCCCTCGTGCCGGAAAAGTTCTACGCGCAATGGGGCATCGACCCCGGGTACGCGGCCGCCGGGGGCATCATCGCGGCCGTGCCGCCGCGCCCAATCCGCCGCGTCGGGCTCTTTCAGCGCAAGGACACCAAGGTGGGCGCGGGACTGGGCAAGACCACCGGCTGGATCCACCGCACCGAGCTCAAGGCCAGGGGTGTCCAAATGGTCCCCGGCGTGGAATACCGCAAGATTGACGACGCCGGACTCCACCTGCGCGTGAACGGCGCCGACACCGTGCTCGCCGTCGACACCGTGATCCTGTGCACCGGTCAGGAACCGCGGCGTGAGCTGCAGGCGGCACTGGCCGGCGGTAACGCCGTCGTGCATGTGATCGGCGGGGCGGACGTCGCCGTTGAGTTGGACGCCAAGCGGGCCATCGACCAGGGCACGCGCCTGGCCGCTCGGATCTAGCGGCCATGTCGCTGCCGCACGCCATCATGACGTCGCTGCTGGAGAAACCGTGTACCGGGGCGGAGTTGGCCCGCCGTTTCGACAAGTCGATCGGCCACTTTTGGCAGGCCACGCACCAGCAGATCTACCGGGAGCTGGCCAGGCTTCAGGACGCCGGGCTGATTGCCGCCTGTGGGCTGGCCACGGCCCGGGGGAGCCGGCGACATTTTCAGGTGCTGGCGGCCGGCCGCACGGAGCTGGAGCGGTGGAGCCGGGCGGCGTCGGACCCGCGGCCCGTCCGCGACGAGTTGCTGGTGCGCGTGCGGGCCGCCGCGGTGCTGGGCACCGTGGACCTGCGCGCGGAAATCCTGCGTCACCAGGCCCTGCACGAAAACGCCTTGGCGCGCTATCTGGCCATTGCGGCGCGGGACTTTGCCGCAGTACCGCGGAGCCGGCGGGACGAGTTGCAATACGCCGTCCTGCGCGCCGGAATCGTTTTTGAGGAGTCGTGGCTGGCCTGGTGCCGGGAAACGCTGGATTCCTCCGGCTAGCGTTGCTCCTGCCCCGCAACGGCCGCGCCGCTTCCGGACGGCAGCGGACCGGTGAGGTAGTGCTGGAGCGTGGGGCCAATCAACGCGGCCAACTCGCTGTGCGTGGCGGAGGCGAGCGGGTCCAGGCGCAGCAGGTAGCGGGAGACCATGAGGCCCATCAGTTGGCTGGCCAGCAGGGAACCCCGGAGCAGGAGTTCGTCGTCATCGCCCGGCAACCCCGCCGTGGCGCGGGTGAGAATGCGCCGCAGGAGCACCTGGCGGACCAGTGCGCTTTGCGTCTTGGAACTGGCGGCACCGCGCAGCAGCGCCAGCAGCGCCGGCTGGGCAGGGGAGTCCCACAGCGTGAGCAGCGCCCGCAGGAGGGCCTCGCCGCGTTCACCGGGCGCCGTTTGGCTGACCCCGCCCAGCACTTGGGCGGGGTCGGCGGGCAATTCCACGCAGGCGTTGAAGAGGTCCTCCTTGCCGCCAAAGTAGTGGTGCACCATGGCCGGGTCCACGGCGGCGTCGCGGGCAATCTCGCGCAGGCTGGTCGCCGCGTACCCGTGTTCGGCGAACAGGGCGCGGGCGCTGTGCAGGATCAGCTCGCGGGAGGTGGACGGTCCGGCGCGGCGCCCGCGCCGCGGCCCTTCGGGCTTCATGCCGTTTGCCGGCGCAGGGTCAGCGAGGCCAGCAGCAGCCCGGCCACCACAAACGCGGCCACCACCACCAGGTCGGCCACCATGGTGGGGGTGGCGTCGGCGTTCTTGGCAATCTCGGACAAGGCGTCCACGGAGTAGCTCAGCGGCAGCACATTGGAGATGGCCACCAGCACGGAGTTCATGGCATCCCGTGCCACGAAGAGCCCGCACAGCAGGATCTGGGGCACCACCACCACGGGCATGAACTGGACGGCCTGGAACTCGGTTTGGGCAAACGCGGAACACAGCAGGCCCAGCGCCACGCCGAGCACGGCGTTGGCCACCGCCACCAGCACCACCCAGCCGGCGTTGCCCAGGATGCTCAGCCCGAACACCCAATAGGCGACCGCGGTGGCCACCAGGGACTGCAACGCCGCCATGAGCGAAAAGGCCAGGCCATAGCCGAACAGCAGGTCCGCCTTGTGGATCGGCGTGGTCAGCAGCCGCTCCAGCGTGCCGGACGTGCGTTCGCGCAACATGGTGATGGAGGTGACCAGGAACATCACCACGAACGGGAAAATGGCCAGCATCATCAGGCCCACCCGGTCGAAGGTCCGCGGCACCCCGGGCGGCAGGGTTTCGTTTTCGAACAGCCAGTAGACCACCGCCAGCAACACAGACGGCACCACCAGGATCAGCGCGATGCTGCGCGGATCGCCCTTGAGTTGTTGCAGGACCCGCCGGCAGGTGGCCCACATCATGGTCCCGGTCATCACTTGCCTCCCGTGGTGTCGTTGCCGGCCGGCCGCGCGTCAACGGGGACGGCGGTTTCCCGGATCAGGCGCAGGAACGCCAGCTCCAGATCGGTCGTCTCGGCGCGCCGTCGCAGCTCCTCCGGCGTCAGCTGGGCCAGGAGGGCGCCGTCGCGCAGCAGCAGCAGTGAATCGCAGTGCCCGGCCTCCTCCATGACGTGGCTGGAAATGATCAAGGTGGTGCCGGCGGCGGCCATGTCCGCAAATTGCGCCCACAGGTCGGCCCGCAGCACCGGATCCAGCCCCACGGTGGGCTCGTCGAGGATGAGCAGGGTCGGCTTGGAGACCAGCGCGCAGGCCAGGGAGACGCGGTTGAACTGCCCGCCGGAGAGGTCCGCGGTCTTGCGCCGGGAAAACTCCGTGAGTCCGACGGCGGTCACGGCGTCCATGGCGTCCTGCCGGTTCCGCCCGTGCATAGCGCCAAAGTAGCGAACGTTGTCCAGCACGCTCAGGTCGCGGTACACGCTGGGGGCCTGGGTGACATAGCCGACGTCGTGCCGCAAGGTGGCGTCCCCGGCCGCCCGGCCCAGCACCGTCACCGACCCGGACGTGATCTTCTGGACGCCCACCAGGGCTCGGATCAGGGTGGTCTTGCCGCTGCCGGAGGGGCCCAGCAGCCCGGTAATGCGGCGCTCGGGGATGGTGAAGCTGACGTGTCGAAGCACGTCCGTCTTGCCGCGCCGCACCGTCAGGTCGGCAACGTCGACGCTCCCGGCATGCGACGTGGTCGGCTCCGCCGGGGTGGGGGAGAGCCGCGGGACGTGCGGCTCCGGTAGGGCTGCTCGGTGTGACACAAGGCCTCCAACGCTGATAATTCATCACTTGATGAATTAAAGCTAGGCCCGGAATCGCCGCCTGTCCAGAGCCGGGAGAAGACAATTCTCGAATTAGTTTCGCGGCGCAGCAAGCGGTCCCGCGGACAAGTCCGCCGGGCGGGTGCGCCGCTCGATTGGCCGACCCGGTAGATTGGTACATGCCCGTCCATTGGTGGCGGGGCACCAGCACTCAAGAAACGGAAAAATTCGCGTGGCCCTTCGCCTTTCCACACTCTTCCTGCGCACCCTGCGCGAGGACCCCGTCGACGCCGAGGTGGACAGCCACAAGCTGCTGTTGCGCGCCGGCTACATCCGCCGGGCCGCCCCGGGCATCTACACCTGGCTGCCGCTGGGGTTGCGCGTGCTGCGCAAGGTGGAGGCCATTGTGCGCGAGGAGATGGACGCGATCGGCGCCCAGGAAGTCCACTTCCCGGCGCTGCTGCCCAAGGAGCCCTACGAGATCACCAACCGGTGGCTGGAATACGGCGACGGCATTTTCCGCCTGCAGGACCGCAAGGGCGCCGACTACCTCCTGGCCCCCACGCATGAGGAAATGTTCACGCTGCTGGTCAAGGACCTGTACTCCTCCTACAAGGACCTGCCGCTGTCCATCTACCAGATCCAAAACAAGTACCGGGACGAGGCCCGGCCCCGCGCCGGCCTATTGCGCGGGCGCGAGTTCATCATGAAGGACTCCTACTCCTTTGACATTGACGACGCCGGACTGGACGCCAGCTACATGGCCCACCGCGGCGCCTACCTGCGGATCTTCGCGCGGCTGGGCCTGGAAGTCATTCCCGTCGCGGCCACCGCCGGTGCCATGGGTGGTTCCAAGAGCGAGGAATTCCTGCACCCGGCGGCAATCGGCGAGGACACCTATGTGCGCTCGGCCGGCGGCTACGCAGCCAACGTGGAGGCCGTCACCACCGTGGTGCCCGCGGACATCGACTACACCAACGCGCCCGCCGCCGTCGTCCGGGACACCCCCGACACCCCCACGATCGACACCCTGGTGGCCGCGGCCAATGAGCTCGCCCCCCGTGCCGACGGCGCCTGGACCGCCGCCGACACCCTGAAGAACGTGATTTTGGCCATCGACCTGCCCACCGGCGAACGCCAGATCGTGGTCATCGGCGTCCCGGGGGACCGCGCCGTGGACCTCAAGCGCATCGAGGCGAACATTGGCGCGCACCTGTCCGTGGGCGGCGAGGTCGGCGTCGAAGCGGCCGGTGAGGACGACCTCAGGAAGCACCCCGGACTCGTCAAGGGCTACATCGGCCCGGGCCTGAACCTGGACGCCGCCGTGCTCGGCGCCGACAGCACCACCAAGCTGCTGTACCTCGTGGATCCCCGGGTCGTCCCCGGTTCCACCTGGGTCACCGGCGCCAACGAAGCCGGCAAGCACGTCTTTGGCCTGGTGGCCGGGCGCGACTTCACATGGGACGGCACCATCGAGGCCGTTGAGGTCCGCGAAGGCGATCCGGCCCCCGACGGTTCCGGCCCGCTGGAGGCCGCCCGCGGCATCGAGATGGGGCACATCTTCGCCTTGGGCCGCAAATACAGCGAGGCCCTGGACCTGAAGGTCCTGGACCAAAACGGCAAGCTCAAGGTTGTCACCATGGGCTCCTACGGCATCGGCGTCACCCGCGCCGTGGCCGCCCTCGCCGAGTCCAACCATGACGAGAAGGGCCTGCTCTGGCCCGCCAATGTGGCCCCCGCCCAGGTCCACGTGGTCGCCGTCGGCCGCGGCGAGGAAATCTTCGCCGCCGCCGCGCAGCTCACCGAGGACCTGGAGGCGGCCGGACTGGAAGTCATCTACGACGACCGGCCCAAGGTGTCCCCCGGCGTCAAGTTCGGCGACGCCGAGCTGTTGGGCGTCCCGACCATCCTGGCCGTGGGTCGCGGGTTCGTGGACGGTCTGGTCGAAATCAAGGACCGTGCCACCGGCGCCGCCGAAAACATTGCCGTCGCCGACGCCGTCCAGTACATCCTCGACCGTCAGTAATCAAGGCATCTGACCCGCAATTGATGTCGAAAAATCGACGAAATCGTCGATTTTTCGACATCTATTGCGGGTTACTTGCGAGGGGGAAGCATGATTTCAGGGTTTGAGGACCTCACCACGGCCATGATCCTGTTGATCCTGGTGGCGGGGTTTGCCGCGGGATGGGTTGACGCGGTGGTGGGCGGCGGCGGGCTGCTGCAGCTGCCGGTGCTGCTGATGGTCCCGGGGATCACCCCGGTCCAGGCGTTGGCGACCAACAAGATGGGGTCCATTTTCGGCACCACCACCAGCGCCGTGACGTATTACCGGCGGGTGAAACCGGACCTGCGGACCGCCCTGCCCATGGCGTCGGTGGCCCTGGGCGGGAGCCTGGGCGGGGCCGTGGTGGCGGCGAGCCTGCCAGGTTCCGTGTTCAAACCGATCATCGTGGCCGCGCTCGTGGCGGTGCTCCTCTTCACGGCCTTCTCCCCGAGCGTCGGGGAAAGCACGGCCCTGCGGTATGCGGGCAGCCGCCACTACCTGCTGGCCGGCGCGATCGGCGCCGTGATCGGCTTTTACGACGGGCTGATCGGCCCGGGCACCGGATCGTTCCTGGTCATCGCGCTCGTCAGCCTCATGGGCTACGCATTCCTGGAAGCCAGCGCGAAGGCCAAGATCGTCAACCTGGCCACAAACGCCGGCGCCATCATGATCTTCCTGCCGCACGGGTCAATCCTGTGGGGCGTGGGGCTGGTGCTGGGCGCGGCCAACATGGCCGGCGGCTACCTGGGTGCCCGCACGGCCGTAAAGCAAGGCAGCAAGTTCATCCGCGTCGTGTTCTTGATCGTCGTCGCCGTGTTGATCGTCAAACTCGGGGTGGACGTGTGGCAGGAAAACTTTCTCCACCGGTGACGCCGGCGGGCCGAAGTAGGCTACTGAAGCGTCTTGAGGTCATGGGCGGCGGGCAGGCCCGGCATCGGGCGCCCCGCCATGGTGCTGGCCACCCACAGTGACCGCTGGGCGTCGCCATCGTGCCCGGGGTTCTCCAGGTACCACAGCGCATTGTCCACCTCCCGCACCACGGCCCATTCCACCGCGATGGCCTCCTCCAGTCCGGCGGCCGCGGACAGCGCGGCGGCACGACGCCGGAGTGCGGCCTCCGCGTTGCGCTGCGGGAGGTCCTTGATCCTGTTCCACAGGCAGGGGGCCAGGGCGAATTCCGCGTCGCCGATCGCTGCCTGCGGGTCGATGCCAAGGTAGCCGGTGCCGTCCAGGGTGGCCAGGATGTTCTGGTAGTGCAGGTCCGTGTGCACCAGCACGTCCCGGGCACGACGGCGGGAGACGGCGCCCCGGGTCTGGCACACCTCCAGCGCGGCCTCCAGCAGCCAGCGCGGGAACGGCCGGTTGAGGCCCTCCCAGCGCGCCGGAAGGTCGTCGGAAAACTGTTCGGCCGTGCCGGCAATATGGGGTATCGCAGCCCACTCGGGGCGGTCGTCGGGGAGGATGCCCAGTTGGCGCACCAGGCCGCCCCACACCTCCACGGCCGTGTCCATCGGGACGCTGATCAGCGACTGCCCCGCATTGAGCCGGTCGATCACCATGGCGCACGACGCGGTGTCCGATTCCAGGATCCGCACCATGCCCTGTCCGTTCCACAACTTTAACGCCACCGGCTCCAGCACGGCCTCGTCATAGGGGAAGGAGATCTTCAGGGCGGCCGCCGCGCCGGCCTGCGTGCGAACCGGGATCACGATTCCGGAGTGGCCGTTCCAGGGGTCGGTGTCCTCGGGCAGGTCCACGGTCAGCTTCCAGCGCTCGACGGCGGCCGCGACGTATCGGGGCAGGACGGAGAGCCAGGCGCGACCCTCGGGCGTGCGCCGGTGGCGTTGGCGAAGGTCGTGGGGAATCTGGATGGGGGCGGCCACGGCAGCCAGTCTAGCCCGCGGCCACCAGACCGGCGGCGCCGAGCATGCTGCCGATGGCAAACGTGGCCGCCAGCGCCAACGCGCCACCAATGACCACCCGGGCGGCGGCCCGGCCCCGGGAGCCGCCACCGATCGCGGCACCAACCCAGCCGGTGATCCCCAGGGCCGCCAGGACCGCCAAGAACGTCACGGGGACGCGCAACCCCGCCGGCGGCAGGAAGATGGCGAGCATGGGCAGGATGGCACCCAGGGTGAAGGCAATGGCGGACGCAAACGCCGCATGCCAGGGGCTCACGACGTCGTCCTGGTCCAGGTTGAGCTCCGCGGCCAGGTGCGCCTCCAGGGCATCGTGGGCGGTCAGCTCGTGGGCCACCAGGGCCGCGGTGCTGGAGGACAGCCCCTTGTCCCGGTAGATCCTGGCCAGGCCGGCCAAGTTTTGTTCGGGGCGTTCTTGTAGATTCCGCCGTTTCTGGGCGATCATGGCCTTTTGGCTGTCGCTTTGACTGCTGACGGAGACGTATTCGCCCAGGGCCATGGAGATGGCCCCACCCACCAGGCCGGCCATGCCGGCCGTCAGGATGGGGCCGGAGGCCGCCGTGGCCCCGGCAACGCCAACCACGATCGCGGCAACGGAAACAATGCCGTCATTGGCGCCCAGGACACCCGCGCGCAGCCAGTTCAGCCGCTGGGCGACGTCGGCGGTTTTGGGTAGGTCCTGGCGGGATACGAGGTCCTGTGCACGCTTCATGCCTCCAGCAAACCACCACCGGAAAATCGGCACCAGCAAGGTGAGGATGTCCTCGCCGAGGTATGGCTACCCTCAGCGGGCGGCGGCACCCGCCGGGGCCGCGACGGCTGCAGGGTAGCCTGGCAGCGCCCCGACGCGGCCATCCCAAAGCTGTTCGTTGCGGGCGGATTCCGCCAAAAACTTCACCGCGAGTCGGCGCAGCTCTGGCGACACCACCGGAGCGGGGGCGGGCGTTGCGGGGGTGGATGCGTTTCCTGGCCCCGCGAGTCCCGGGACAGGGGTGGGCGAGGGCGAGCTCAGTGCGGCGAGGTCGCCGTAGCCGCGGCCCAGCTGGTCCTCCAACCGCGCCAGGGCGGAAGACGGGGAGGCTGTGAACGCCGAATCCAGCGCGAAGCCCGGCACGATCGTCACCCTTGGCAGGCACTTGGTGGCCAGGGCCGCGTTGAGTGCCTTCAGGCGGTTTTGGTGCAGCACGAGCAGGGCGGAGGCGGTGCTGAATTCCGGCTCCGGCAACCGGGTGGCCGCCACCTGGTACGCGTAGACGGCCTTCTGTTCGCCGCGGGCCGCGGCGATGAGGGCCGCGTCGGCTGAAACGCCCGGCTGC
The DNA here is from genome assembly GCF_052114065.1 of Specibacter sp. RAF43. Taxonomy (NCBI): domain Bacteria; kingdom Bacillati; phylum Actinomycetota; class Actinomycetes; order Micrococcales; family Micrococcaceae; genus Specibacter; species Specibacter sp. RAF43. The sequence goes on from NZ_JBFREA010000025.1 coordinate 40,919, forward strand.
GGCGCCAGGGTGGACTTGCATTGCGGCCCTACGGTTGGTTGTGCGGGATCCGCGCCCGCCCCGGCGCCCTGGTCCTCCAGCGGCGTGAGGAATGGGGAGGCGGGCAGGAACTTGCCATTCTCCCGACCGAGGGTCTGGGCGTGGAGCAGCTGGCTGGCGCCCACGGAGGCAAAGACCCGTCCCATGGCGGCATCGGCGACCACTGCCTCGTCCAAGAGCCTGCCGGCGTTGGCTGCCAGCTCGCCGGCAAAGGCGGCGGTGGTCAGTCCGGGTTTCACCGTGGCCGATGGCTCCGGGGACGGATGCGCCAGGCCGTCGCCCAGGGCCTTGATATGGACCTGCAACGCGGCGGCGGCCGACTTCAGCAAGGCCGCGTTCGCTCCCGCGCCCGGTGTTGACCCAAGCGCCGCCGACTCGGCCAGCAGGACCCTCGTTTGGGCCAGTGCGGCCTGCCGGGCGGCCTCGGTGCGCGATGGCCCCAAGTCGGCCGCGGACTGGCCGGAAATGACCGTGCCCATGCCGACCACAATGGCGGCAATGACCAGGAAGAACAGAAAGCCGCGCAGGGACGGGAAGAATTTTTGGAGTTTCCCGCCTCGACGCGCCCGGCCCACCGGCGTGCCTTCGGTGGCCCTGACCGTTTTGGGTGCCGGGCGGGCAGGCAACTTTTTGCCGTCCCGGACGGGGCTGTCCCGGACGGGGCTATTGCGGACGGGCACGACGCCGGGCTGCGGCGTTTGTTCGGCCAGCCGCCTCTCGCGGCGGGTCGCCGGAACCGGCTCGGCGGCCGTGACTTCGGCGGCTGTTTCGCCGGCTGTTGACATGGCTGCTGCTTCGGCGATGACTTCGGCGGCCGTTTCGTCGGCTGTTCCCGCCGCGGGTGTGAGCGTTTCGGCTGTTGCGTCGCCGATCGAGGCGGGCTCCTCTCCGGACTCGAGCTCGGCCCCCCGTTCGGCACTGGATTCGGCACCAGTTTTGTCGGCCGTGACCTCGGCGGACGATTCCTCGGCCGTGACTTCGGGGGCTGTTTCGTCGGTTGGCGGGGTCGCGAGCGGTGTGAGCGTTTCGGCTGTTGCATCGCCGATCGAGGCGGGCTCCTCGCCGGACCCGAGCTCGGCCCCGGTTTCGGCACTGGAGCCACCCTCCGGTTCGGCCTTCGGTGATGCAATGGGTGACGGCGAGGCGCTCTCGACAGGCACTACCCGTGACGCTGCGTCGGGGGTCGGGCCGGTGGCGTCGGCTTTGTCGGTCACTGGCTCGGCGGCCGGCTCGTCGGCGTCACCCGGGCCGGCCGCGACCGGGGCAACAAGCGCGCCCGGAGCGGCGTCGTCGGGCATCACGGTTACCGCTGCCGGCCCGGCCGGCGAGCCACTCGCCGCAGGCCCCCCGCCGGTGGGCGAGGTTGGGGGCGCGAGGGGGGTGCCGTCGTCGCCAATGATCATCAGCGCGGCCGGAGCCGTGGTGGATTGCTGGGGCGACCCCGCCGGGGACGAAGCACGCCGGTTCCCCGCCCGTCGCGGCTTGGCGGAGGATCCCGCGGGCGTCGAGTCGCCAGCGGCGTCGGCAGGCAGGAGGCGCGGGGAACGGGAATTAGTCACAACTGTTGATGATCTCATGAGCGGGCCGTCCGGCGCACACCAGGGCCCGTGTGGATGCGCCGTGCGGGGCCTCGTGCGTCGCTACTCACAGCCAAAACGTCCAACGGCATGGGCACAAACTCGGTAGTCTATATACCTACAACATCATTTAAAGGGAGGCGGGCGTTCCATGACCAAGCCGGATAGGTCCAAAGCGGCCCGAATCTCGGGGAACTTGAGGTCCGGCGTCGACCCCCAGGCGGAAGCCCAGCGCTTGTTCGAGCTCCTGAAGCCCACCGTGGCGCAAGCCAACCTTTATTTGGAGGACGTCACCGTCCGCATGGCAGGGGAGCACCGCACCGTTTCCATCGTGGTGGACCTGCCCGAAACGGAGTCCGGCGGCGTGGGGCTGGACGCCATCGGGGACGTCTCCCGCAGCATATCCGAGGCGATGGACGCCGACCCCCGGGACGACGGCCGCCCCTACGACCTGGAAATCTCTTCCCCCGGCGCCACCCGGCCGCTCACCCTGCCGCGCCACTGGCGGCGCGCCCTGGGGCGCATGGTGAAGGTCAACGCCATCGATCGCGAGAAGCTGATGGGGCGAATTCTGGCCGTGGACGACGACGGCGTCCTGCTGCGCCCGGAACTCCCCGTGAAGAAGGGCATGAAGGCCAAGCAGGGCGAGCCCGAGAAAATCTTGTTTGCCGCGATTCGGCGCGGCATTGTTGAAATAGAATTTGCCCGCCTGGACGAGGCGGAGCTTTATTTGGAATTTGATCCGGCCAGCGGCGACGCGACCGATGGAGAGGATAGCTGAGATGGATATCGATATGAGCGCGCTGAGGTTGCTGGAGCGTGAACGCGAGATCCCCCTGGATCTGCTGATCCCCACCATTGAGCAGGCCCTGCTCATGGCCTACCACAAGTCACCCGGAGCCATCGAACACGCACGGGCGGAACTGGATCGCAAAAGCGGCCATGTGACCATCTGGGCCGCCGAAGTGGACGACGAGGGCGAAAAGGTCGGCGAGTTTGACGACACCCCGGCCGGATTCGGCCGCATCGCCGCCAGCACGGCCCGCCAAATCATCCTCCAGCGCCTGCGCGACGTCGAGGACGACAACGTCCTGGGCGAATTCCGCGGCAAGGAAGGCGAACTGGTCGCCGGCCAGATCCAGCAGGGCAACAACCCGAACATGATCCAGGTCAACCTGGGCGCCGTGGAAGGCGTGCTGCCGCCCAACGAGCAGGTGCCGGGCGAAAGCTACCGCCACGGCACCCGCCTGCGCGCGTTCGTGGTCGACGTCCACCGCGGCCTCAAGGGACCGTCCATTACCTTGTCCCGTTCCCACCCCGGCCTGGTCCGCAAGCTTTTCGAAATGGAGGTCCCGGAAATCGCGGACAACTCCGTGGAAATTGTCGCCCTCGCCCGGGAAGCCGGCCACCGCACCAAGATCGCCGTCAAGGCCAACAAGCCCGGTATTAACGCCAAGGGCGCCTGCATCGGTGAAATGGGCTCGCGCGTGCGCGCCGTCATGACCGAACTCAACGACGAAAAAATCGACATCGTCGACTACAACGACGACGCCGCGACGTTCATTGCCAATTCGCTCTCACCGTCAAAAGTGGTCTCCGTCACCATCGTCGATGAGGATGCCCGGTCCGCCCGCGTGGTGGTTCCGGACTACCAGCTCTCCTTGGCCATCGGCAAGGAGGGCCAAAACGCCCGCCTGGCGGCCAAGCTCACCGGCTGGCGAATCGACATCGTTTCCGACGCCGCCGCGGAATAGGTAAGCGGCCGCCACGCGCGGTAGACTGGAAGCGACCGGGCCGTAAGGGCGCTTCGGCATCACCATAGAGGCAACACACAGTTGGATAAGCAAGCCGTTGAAACAGGAAACAACACCCCTGTCTCGACCCAACCCGTGCGGACCTGCATTGGCTGTCGGAAAACCGCGACCCGGACGCAACTATTGCGACTGGTCAAATCAACCAACGGCACCGGGGAACCGGCAGCGTTGGTTGATTTACGACGTCGCATGCCTGGTCGGGGTGCGTGGCTGCACCCCACCCCGGACTGTTTGCGGCTGGCCCTCAAACGCCGTGCCATCGGACGCGCCCTGCCGGGTGTGAGCGATGTCAGCGCTGTTGAGGCGCAGCTGGCGAAGTGGTCCGGACCAAGCGAGTAACCAATACGAACCGAATTGTCCCTTTTGTGAAAGCGGGTCAGAAAACCGATGGAAACCCGATGAGTACCCAGCGATGAGTGCCCAACAATGAGCATTTTCACGTGCTCTTCAGCCGCCCATTCCGACATGGAATGTCGCAGTAGGAATTAAGCGGTTCGTACCTGTCCGGTGCGGGCCGAGACAGGAGAAATGTGGCCAAGGCCCGCGTCCACGAGCTTGCAAAAGAGCTCGGCATCACCTCAAAGGAAGCAGTGAACAAGCTGCAGGAGTTGGGCGAATTCGTTCGCTCGGCATCATCCACCATTGAGGCCCCCGTCGTGAAGAAGCTTCGCGACGCCTTCCCCGCCGCCCCCAAGGCCGCGGTATCCAAGCCCGCCCAGGCATCCGGACCGGCAGCGCCGGCCCGGGACGTGCCTCCGGCAACCCAGACTCCGGCGGCAGCCCCCGCGGCACCGAGCCCGGCGGCAGCCCCGGCGGCACAGTCCCCGGCGGCTCCAAGCCCGACGACGGCACCCGCCGCCGTGGCCCAGGCCGACTCCAACACCGCGGGCGCAACCGCCAAGCCCGGCTTCAAGCCGGCCCCGGCCCCCGCCCCAAAGGCCGCCCCGGCCGCGGGCAGCCCCCGACCCGGCAACAACCCGTTCGCCTCCTCGCAAGGCATGCCCCGTTCCGGTGCGCGCCCCGAGCGCGGCGACAACCGTGGTGACGGCCACCGCGCCCCCCGCCCCGCGGGTGCCGGCGCGGCCGGGGGCGTCGCCGGCCCGCGGCCCGGCAACAACCCGTTTGCAACCTCCCAGGGCATGCCCCGCCCCGGTGCTCCACGCAGTGCCGAGCCCGGCGCCGGCGGTCCCCGTCCCGGCGGYCCGCGCCCGGGTGCCCCCCGTCCGGCGGCTGCCGGCGCGGGCGGTCCCCGTCCCGGTGCACCCCGTCCGGGTGCCCCGCGTCCGGGCGGTCCCCGCCCGACGCCGGGCATGATGCCCAAC
>NZ_JBFREA010000026.1:0-45597 GCF_052114065.1 Specibacter sp. RAF43
GCAGCTGATATGTAGGAAGGTTTGTCAAGGGGCATAGTTGTGCGGCTCCCAGCGTTGCTGGTGGGGGCCGCTGGTTTGGGTGCTGTCCGGGTGTGGTGGTCGTGCTGGCTAGTCTTGTTTTCGACTGCAGTGTCAGGCTGATATGCGCGGGTTGGGTACCGCATGACGATTGTTCGGCTGGGGCGTATCGCTGTCTAGCATCGAGCGTCAGCGGAATGGGCCGCTTGTTCATAGCTGCGTCTCGAGTTGGCCCCAAAGTGCTGCCACGCCACGCCCACCACTTACCCGGAAGGCACGTTTATCACGCGGCGGTCATGGGTCCCCGGACTTCGTGCTCGTTGCGCTGGAGGGGTGCGGCCAGGGACCAGCACCAGCCGGCGAGTTCCCGGGCGATCGCGGTGTTGGCTGTCACGGAGCGTTTCTTGCGGGCGTCGAAGACTTCCCACTTGTGGGGGAGGCGGTGGTTGCCTTCCAGGGCGCGGAYCCGGGTGTCCGGGCCAACCAGTTCCAGCTGCCGCAGCAGGCGCAGCCCGGGCCGCGCATAGGGGCGCCGGTGTTGCCACGCCGCCTCCACCAATAACTTGCGGGCGTACTTGCTGCCGGCCTTGGTGATCGGTCCCTGATGCCGGGATTGGCCCGAGGACTGTTCACTGGGCACGAGCCCGACATAGGAGCCAATGGAGGATCCGGTGAACCGGGTCCAGTCCCCGATCTCGGTGGCGAGCCCGAACCCGCCCGTGACGTGGATGCCGCGCAGGCACATCAACGCCTCGATGATCGGGGCGTACTGGCAGGCCTTGGCGACCGCCGCGACGCGTTGGTCGATGCGCTTGAGGTGGGCGGCCAGTAGTTCGGCTTCCTCCACGTCGGTGTCATAGGTGAACTGCAGCACCTCGGAGTCGAAGTGCTGGCGGTGCAACCATGCCTGGTGGGCCTGGGTCCATTTCGTCTTTTCCGGGTAGCGGATGCCGTGGCGGAGCAGGAGCGCGTTCACGTGCTGGCGGGCATGGGCCAGGTTCTTGGCTGCCGTGGCCCGTAGCCGGGACAAATCGCGCAAGTCTTCCTGCTCCCGCGTCGGGACCCGGACCTCGGTGACCTGGCCCAGGGCGAGCATCTCCGCCAAAAGACGGGCGTCGCGCTTGTCCGTTTTGACCTTGTCGCCCGGGGCCCGCAGCAGCTTCGAGGACGCCGCGACCACGCAGTCGATCCCGGCCTCGCGCAGGTACCGTGCCAGCACGTACCCGGTTGGGCCCGACTCGTACACGGCCTTCACCGGTGGCTCGAAGCGGCGAACCCAGTCCAGGACCATGGCCGGGTCCGAGTCCATGGCCATCTTCACCAGCTCACCGGTGTCAGGGTTAAACGCGCATCCCACAACAGAAACTGCGTGAACATCCAACCCAATAAACGTATGCTGAAACATAGCCGGGACCTCCCAAAACTCACATGTGGCACTACCAATGCAACGCTCCGAAGGCCGCAATGCCAAGGAGGTTGTTCACTGGCAACCCACGGACCCTGTGACACAGAAGGCCCCGGCCCTCGCCAACGGCAGCCCGGTCCCTGCCCGTCCGGCTACAAGGCCATCCCCGCCGGGCCATAGGCCCCGCGGGGCCGCCTCCAACACGACGGACACCCGCCATGATCAAGCCGGCGCCACGGGACCGCCCGGCGACAATGGCCTCCCCGGACGGGCAGCAAACCCAAACCACCCCCACCTCATATCGTCTAGCTGACCAGTGCGCCGCCCAGTCGGAGCACGTCCAGCGGGTCAAGGGCCACCTCATGCACCGCACAGCCGCTGAAGGGCGGTGCAGCGGTGCTACGGTGCCGGCTGCTGACCAGCAGGGCGATGCGTGGCGGCGGCGGGGCACAGCCGTAGACCCAGGCCGCGGCCATCCGGCCGATGGCCGCCCGGTTGGCCAGTGCCGGCGGCAGCTCCGCGGCCAACGCGGCGGCCCGCAGCCCGGGGGTTTCAGGGGTGTTGACGGGCCGGAACGCCTGTCCGTACACTCGGGCCAGGACACCGTCCAGCCGCATCGCGTGAAGTTCGGGCAGCGTGAAGCCATCGCCTGGAACCAGGACCTCCGGGGCGCGCGCCAGCGCCGCGGCGGGGTCGATTCCTACAGAGGACATGGGTCCAGCGTGGCCCTCTTTCGGGTCAGGTAAAAGGCCCCCGGGCCGGATTGTGGACAATCCGGCCCGGGGGCCTTCGGCCCAGCGAACTTGACAGGGGAGGCTAGGAGAAGTCCTCCGCGGCCTTTTGGACCTGCTCGAGCCACAGCTCGCGGGCCGCCAGCGCCTCGGAGGCCTTGGCCACCTTGCGGGCGTCCCCGGCCGACTCGGCGGCGGCCAGGTCTTCCTTCAGCCCGGCGATCGTGGCCTCCAGCTGGCTCAACGCACTGCTGGTCCGGGCCTTGGCCTCGGGGTCGCTGCGGCGCCAGTTGTCATCCTCGGCCTGGCGGACGGCGTCCTCGACCTTGCGCAGCCCGGCCTCGACGCGTTGCATGTCGGCGCGGGGCACCTTGCCGGCTTCCTCCCAGCGGTCCCGGATCGACTGCAGCGCCTTCTTGGCGGCGGCCAGGTCCTTAATGGGCAGCAGGGCCGCCGCTTCCACGAGAAGGGCTTCCTTGACCACCAGGTTCGCGCCAAATTCGTCGTCGAGGGCGTTGTTCGCGGCCTGGCGGGCGGTGAAGAACTTGTCCTGGGCGGCGCGGAACCGGTTCCACAGTGCGTCGTCATCCTTGCGGCTGGCGCGCGGGGACGCCTTCCACTCATCCATCAGGCGGCGGTACTCGCCGGCCGCATAGCCCCACTCGGTGGAGCTGGAGAGCTCCTCGGCGGCCGCGATCAGGGCCTGCTTGGCGCTCTTCGCCGTCGCGTTGTTGTTATCCAGCTGGGAGAAGTACGCGCGGCGGTGGCGGTCAAAGATGGTCCGTGCGCTGCGGAAACGCTTCCACAGCGACTCTTCCGTGGCCCGGCCCAGGCGCATGCCGGTTTTCTGCGCCAGCTTCCACGACTCAAAGAGTTCGTTCATGCGGGCGCTGCTGACCTTCCACTGAATGGTGGCCGGGTCACCGCCGGCAATGGCCTCGGCCTCGGCCACAATGGCCTCGCGGGCGGCCAGTTCGGTGGTGCGGGCGGCGTCGTGCGCGGCGCGTTCGGCGACCTGCAGCTCCTTGATCCGGCCTACGAGCGCATCCAGGCGGGCCACCGCGGCGTTGACGTCGCCAACGGCGTTCCGCTCTCCGAGTTGCTCGCGCAGGTGATCGACCGTCTTGGTCATGTCGGTCGTGGCGGCCTTCGCGTCCACGCGCTGCTCCAGCAAGGTGATTTGCGCGGTGAGGTCCTCAAACTTGCGCGCAAAGTAGGCCAGGGCCTCCTCCGTGCTGGCCCCCGGGTACTGGCCCACCGGGAACTCCTCACCGTCCAGGAGCAGGAAGACGTGGCCGTCTTCCTCGGCCCGGCCGAACTTTGCAGCCTCGATAAGGTTCACGGCCGGGGCCGCCGCGGCCGGTGCCGCCGGGGCGGGAGTGGCCGCCGGTGCCGGGGCCTTGGGCCGGGCGGCAAACGCTGCCGGCGAGGGGACCGGGCTCGCGGGCGCGGCCGGGGCCGGGCTGGCTGAAGTCGCCGCGGCCGGGGGCTCTTCGGCCGGCGCCGCCTCGGCCGGGGCCGACGGCGTGTCGGGGGAGTCCGGCGTCGACGGCTCCTCGGCTACGGCCTGCTCAGGGATGTCCTGCTCAGGGACAACCTGCTCAGGGATGTCCTGCTCAGGGACAACCTGCTCAGTCGGGACGGCCGTTGTTTCGTCGGATTGTTGACTGTGTGTCACCGCTAAAAGTCTTTCGCTTGATGGATATCGGGCAAGTCCTGCTTGTTCGATGTGGCCGGGTACTGCCGCGGTGCCGCCTGGGGAAGCGCGGTCGCCAGGGAATTCACGGCCCTGTTCATTTACTTCAGCGTAAACGAGTCTATCGTCACCTTCGTCGTGGGGGCACCGTCACCGGCCCCATTGGCGCCCGGGGTGATCCCGGCCTTGGCGATCCCGGCGACCACGTCCAGGCCGCTGGTGACCTTCCCGAGGATCGTGTACCCGCCGGTGGTCTGCGGCAGGACGGTGTCCTTGTAGACAATAAAGAACTGGGTGCCGTTGCTGTAGGTGCTGGCGGCGCGGGCGACGGCGATGGTGCCGGCGGGGTACCGGCCGTCCGCGGGCGTGTTCTCCACCGGACCCCACTGGTAGTTGGGGTCGCCCTGGCCGTCACCATTGAGGGAGCCGCACTGCAAGACGCCGAAGTCCGTGGCGTCGGTCAGGCGGTGGCAGGTCTTGCCGGTGAAGAACTTGGAGTCGGCCAGCGACTTGAACACGGCGGCGGCCTGGGGGGCCTTGGTGCCGTCCAGGGACACGCCCATCGGCTTGCCGTTCAGGCTCAGGGTGCCGGTGAAGGTCTTGCCGCGCGCGGTGTCGGCGTTGGGTACCGCCGGGCTGTTGCCCTGCGTCGGCGAGGCGGTGGCGGAGGCGGTGGCGTTGGGGGCGGCCGTGGTGTCCTTGGGCCCGGCGAAGACCGTCAGGGCCAGCACCACGGCAACGATGATGGCGGCGGCCATGGCGGCCGCGGCGATGATGTTGTCACGCTTGCGGCGGCTGACCGTGGCCTGGTGCAGCGCCACGTTGGCCTCCATCCGGGCTCTGCGTGCCTTTGACTCGCGGTCCGTCTTCTTGCTGGTGGTCAACGGTGCCTCTCCTTCGGTTTCACTGCGCTGGGCTCCCGCGCAACGCAGGCGCCGGGGGCAAGTTAGGGATGGCCCGCCAAACCTTATAAAATGGCTGCCGGGAGCTAAGTTTACCCATGTATCCGCTTCCCGGACGCGTCATTGAGGCAGTCCGCACCGAACACCTTACGTACCCGTGCGCTCCGGCGCGGCCCGCGCGCCGTCCGTGTGGCACCGCATCCAGAGGAGATCTCCATCCATGGCACGCAACGCCTCCCTGTCAGGTTTCCCCGAGTGGCTACCTCAGGAGCGGCTGGTGGAGCAGCATGTGGTGGACACCCTGCGCCGCATCTTTGAGCTCCACGGCTTCGGCTCGGTGGAGACCCGGGCGGTGGAGACCGTCGGCCAGCTGTTGCGCAAGGGTGAGATCGACAAGGAAGTGTACGCGCTCTCCCGCCTGCAGGACGATGACGGCAATGCCGCCGCGGCCGCCGGCAAGGAGGACCCCCACCAGCTGGCCCTGCACTTTGACCTGACCGTGCCGTTCGCCCGTTACGTGGTGGAAAACGCCGGCTACCTGGCCTTCCCGTTCCGCCGCTATCAAATCCAAAAGGTCTGGCGCGGGGAGCGCCCGCAGGAGGGCCGCGCCCGGGAGTTCACCCAGGCGGACATCGATGTGGTGGCCGACGGCGAACTGCCCTTCCGCTACGACGTGGAACTTGCGCTGGTGATTGCCGAGGCCCTTTCCGCGCTTCCCATCCCGGCCTTCAAGCTGCGCATTAATAACCGCAAGCTCGCCGAGGGCTTCTACCGCGGCATCGGCCTGAGTGACACCGCCGGGGTGCTGCGCAGCATCGACAAGCTCGAGAAGATCGGCGCCGCCGCCGTGGCGCAGCTGCTCAAGTCCGAGCTCGGCGCCACCGATGACCAGGCCGCCAAGGCCCTGGCCCTGGCCTCCATCCGCACCGAGGACACCTCCTTTGTGGCCGCCGTGCGCGCCCTGGGCGTGAGTGACGAGCTGATGGAAGAGGGCCTGAACGAGCTCGAACAGGTCATTGCCGCCGCCGTCCAGCGCGCCCCCGGCTCCGTCGTGGCGGACCTTTCGATCGCCCGCGGCCTGGACTACTACACCGGCACCGTGTACGAGACGGTGCTGGTGGGCCACGAGTCCCTCGGCTCGATCTGCTCCGGCGGCCGCTACGACGCCCTCGCGTCCAAGGGCAACCGCAAGTTCCCCGGCGTCGGGCTGTCCATCGGTGTGACCCGCCTGGTGTCCCGGATCCTCAGCCAGGAGTTCGCCTCCGCCTCCCGCAGCGTGCCCACCGCCGTCCTGGTCACGCTGGCCGATGATGACAGCTGGAGCGCCGCGCAGGAAGTCGCCGCGGCCCTGCGGGCCCGGGGAATCTCCACGGAAGTGGCCGCCAAGGCGGAGAAATTCGGCAAGCAGATCAAATACGCCGACCGCCGCGGCATCCCCTACGTCTGGTTCACCGACGCCGACGGCGCCCACCAGGTCAAGGACATCCGCAGCGGCGAGCAGGTCCCCGCCGACCCCGCCGCCTGGATGCCGCCGGCCGTGGACCTCAAGCCGGCCATCATTGCCGGGCGCTGAACCGGCTCCTTCGCCGGTAAACTCGTTACAAAGTCTCTTTCGGCCTTGATCTGGGCCGTCCCCTCCATTGAAAGGAATGCTGTGCTGCGCACACATGACCTGGGCTCCCTGCGGGCTTCGCACATCGGACAAACCGTGACCCTGTCGGGGTGGGTCGCCCGCCGCCGGGACCATGGCGGCGTGGCCTTCCTGGACCTGCGCGACGCCTCGGGAGTGGCCCAGGTGGTGGTGCGCGAGGAAAAGGTCTTCCACTCCCTGCGCAATGAATACGTCCTGCAAATCACCGGGACGGTCTCGCGGCGCCCCGAGGGCAATGAAAACCCGCAGCTCGCCACCGGCGAGATCGAGGTGATGGCCGAGGACGTCGTCGTGCTCAACGAGGCGGCGCCCCTGCCGTTCCAGCTCGACGAACACGTGGAGGTGGGGGAGGAGGCGCGCCTGAAGCACCGCTACCTGGACCTGCGCCGGCCGGCCATGCAGCGCAATCTGCGCCTGCGCTCCGAGGCCAACCGCGTGGCCCGGGAGCTGCTGCACGACGAGGGCTACATCGAGATCGAGACTCCGACGCTCACGCGCTCCACGCCCGAAGGCGCCCGCGACTTTCTGGTGCCGGCCCGCCTGGCGCCCGGTTCCTGGTATGCACTGCCGCAGTCGCCCCAGCTGTTCAAGCAGCTGCTGCAGGTTGGCGGGTTTGAAAAGTATTACCAGATCGCCCGCTGCTACCGGGACGAGGACTTCCGCGCCGACCGCCAGCCCGAGTTCACCCAGCTGGACATCGAGGCGTCGTTTGTCGACCAGGACGACATCATCGCCCTGGGCGAGAAGGTTGTTTCCGCGCTGTGGAAGCTCATCGACGTGCAGATCCCGCTGCCGATCCGGCGCATGACGTACCGGGACGCGATGGAGCGCTACGGCTCGGACAAGCCGGACCTGCGCTTTGGCCTGGAACTGAGCGACCTCACCGAATTCTTCAAGGACACCAACTTCGGCGTGTTCAAGGCCCCCTACGTGGGGGCCGTGGTCATGCCGGGCGGGGCCTCGCAGCCCCGCCGCCAGCTCGACGCCTGGCAGGAATGGGCCAAGCAGCGCGGCGCCAGGGGCCTGGCCTACGTCCTGTTCAAGGAGGACGGGGAACTGAGCGGCCCCGTGGCCAAGAACCTCACCGACACCGAGCGGGCCGGGCTGGCCGCTGCCGTCGGGGCCACGCCCGGGGACTGCATCTTCTTCGCGGCCGGCGACCAGTCCCCGGCCCGGGCCCTGCTCGGCGCCGCCCGCGTGGAGATCGGCCACCGCACCGGCCTGATCGACCCGTCTGACTGGGCCTTTGTGTGGATCGTGGACGCGCCGATGTTTGAGCCGGCCTCGGAGGCCGTAGCCTCGGGCGACGTCGCCGTCGGCAGCGGCCAGTGGACCGCCGTGCACCACGCCTTCACCTCTCCCAAGCCCGAGTTCATGGACACCTTCGACACCGACCCGGAAAACGCGCTGTCCTACGCCTACGACATCGTGTGCAACGGCAACGAGATCGGCGGCGGGTCCATCCGTATCCACCGCCGCGACGTTCAGGAGCGGGTGTTCGAGCTCATGGGCCTGGACAAGGCCGCCGCGCAGACCAAGTTCGGCTTCCTGCTGGAGGGGTTCAAGTTCGGCGCCCCGCCGCATGGGGGAATCGCCATTGGCTGGGACCGGGCCGTGTCCCTGCTCGCCGGCGTCGACTCCATTCGCGACGTCATCGCGTTCCCGAAGTCCGGCGGCGGCTACGATCCCTTGACCGCGGCCCCCGCTCCGATCACGGCGCAGCAGCGCAAGGAGGCCGGCGTGGACTTCAAGCCCGAGGTGGACACCAAGTAGCCGCGCCGAGGTAGCCGGTCCGCACCGAAAMWCGCCCGGATGTGGGCGAGTTTCGGTGCGGACCGGCTACTTCGACGGCGGGGCGTCGGTGACGTGGATGCGGAGGGCGCAAAAGTCCGCCGCGGCCCGGGTCAGCACGGCCATGTTCGGGTCGGTCACGGGCAGCGGGGCGAGCCGGGGCAGGGCGGCGTACCGGCGCAGGGCGGGCTCGGCCAGCACCGCGTCGATGAGGGCCTTGTCGCCGCCCGTGGCCAAGTATTCAAAGCCGTGTCCGGCAAAGATCCGCGCCGCCTCCTCGGCGGCCTTGACCACCAGGGCCTCGGCCTGGTTGACGCGCCGCCGGGCAAACCGGTGCTGCGACTGGCCGCCCGCCGCCGTCCGCGACTGCACATACTTCGTGCCGCACTTGTGGGCCAGCAGCGTTCCCCCCACCGCCGCGCCCACGGCGTAGCCGCCGCGCCGCACCAGCACCAGGCCCAGCGACCGTTCCTGGGAGGCCAGGGACACCAGCCGTTCCAGCAGGTCCGCGCCGCGCCCCGGCCGGCCGTCGTCGGACCAGGGCGGGGAGATGCGGGCCACCGCACCGTCGCGCAGGCGCAACACCACGCCGTCGTCCGTGTCCTGGACGGCGTCCAGACCCTGGTGCGCGGCGGAGAGGCGATCGACCCAGCCGTGCAGGCGGACGGCGGGGACAAGGGCGGTGCGGGTCGGGGCAGTCACGCCTGCAAGCGTACCGGCTAGCCTAGAGGGGTGAGCGACCTCTTTGACAGCGCCTTTGACAGTGACTCCGACACCGGCTTTGATAGTGCCTCCGACACCGGCTTTGATAGTGCCTCCGATAGCGCCTTTGACAGTGCCTCCGACGTGGCGGACGACGGCGCGGGCCGGCTGGGCTTTGGCGGCGGCACGGCAGGGAAGTCCTCGCGCCCGCGCAGCCCGCTGGCCGTGCGGATGCGCCCGCGCACCCTCGAGGAGGTGGTGGGGCAGGCACATCTGCTCGGGCCCGGCTCGCCGCTGCAGCTGTTGGCCGGCGGCGGGACCTCCGGCGGCCCGGCGGGACCGGCCTCCGTCATGCTGTGGGGACCGCCCGGGACCGGGAAGACCACCCTGGCCCATGTGATCGCGCGCGGTCCGGGCCGGAAATTCGTCGAGCTCTCCGCCATCACGGCCGGGGTCAAGGACGTGCGCCGGGTCATGGACCAGGCCCTCACCGACCGGGACCTGCACGGGCGCACCACGGTGCTGTTCCTCGATGAGATCCACCGCTTCAACAAGGCCCAGCAGGACGCGCTGCTGCCCGGGGTGGAGAACCGGTGGGTGGTGCTGATTGCCGCGACCACCGAAAACCCGTCGTTCTCAGTGGTCTCCCCGCTGCTCTCGCGCTCCATCCTGCTCACACTCAAGCCGTTGACGAGCGCGGACATCCGCGGGCTGGTGGTGCGCGCGGTCACCGACCCGCGCGGGCTGGACGGGCTGGTCACGCTCACCGACGAGGCCCTGGACCACCTGGTCCGGCTGGCCGGCGGCGACGCCCGCCGGGCCCTGACCACGCTGGAGGCGGCGGCCGGGGTGGCGCTCTCCGAGATGGCCTCCACAAACGGGGCCGACGACGGGCCGGTGACGGTGGACCTCGGCATTGCCGAACGCGCCATCGACGCCGCGGCCGTCCGCTACGACCGTGCCGGGGACCAGCACTACGACGTCATCAGCGCGTTCATCAAGTCAATCCGGGGATCGGATGTCGATGCCTCCCTGCACTACCTGGCAAGGATGCTCGAGGCAGGGGAGGACCCGCGCTTCATCAGCCGGCGGATCATGATCTCGGCCGCCGAGGATGTGGGGATGGCCGACCCCACCGCGTTGCAAACCGCGGTGGCCGCGGCCCAGGCGGTGGCCTTGATCGGCATGCCCGAGGCCCGCATCGTGCTGGCCGAGGCCGTGGTGCATGTGGCCACGGCGCCGAAGTCCAACGCGGCCTACAACGGCATCAACGCCGCCATCGCCGACATCCGGGCGGGCCGGGGGACCATGGTGCCGGTGCCGCTGCGCGACGCCCACTATGCGGGCTCGGCCGCGCTGGGGCACGGCAGGGGCTATATCTACTCGCACGACTCGCCGCACTCGGTCGCCACCCAGCAGTACCCGCCGGACGACCTGGTGGGGCGCAATTACTACGAACCGACGGCCAACGGACTGGAACGGGACCTGGTGGTGCGCCTGGAGCGGCTGCGCGCCATCATCCGAGGGACGGGGGCCAGTACGGGCGCCGGCACGGGCGCCAGTACGGGGTCTCCGGCGTCGGGCCGGTAGGTCGGGCCGCTCGCGGGGCAGGTGGTAGAGTTGATGGCGCACTGGCAAGCCTTGGCTCCATGCCCACCACCACCGGAAGAATCCGTTTGACTTCGCACCTCGTGCGGGGACACGTGCGTTTTCTCCGCGGCGGGCATGCCCAGGTGCTGTAGCGATGGGCGGCAATAGCCCCAACTCTCCACAATGGAGGCCAGGACACTAATTATTGCAAATATTGGAAGGACACAAGTGGCTAACAACACACGTGCCCGCCGGCAGGCCCGCCTTTCGCGGGCCCTCGGCATTGCTCTGACTCCGAAGGCAGCCAAGTACCTCGAGCGCCGTCCGTACGGCCCCGGTGAGCACGGCCGCGCCCGCAAGAAGCAGGACAGCGACTACGCGGTTCGTCTGCGTGAAAAGCAGCGTCTGCGCGCCCAGTACGGCATCCGCGAGGCACAGATGACCCGTGCCTTCGAGGAAGCCAAGCACACCAAGGGCATGACCGGTGAGAACCTGGTCGAGATCCTGGAAACCCGCTTGGATGCCCTGGTCCTGCGTGCCGGCTTCGCCCGCACCACCGCCCAGGCCCGCCAGCTGGTTGTGCACCGCCACATCATGGTCGACGGCGCCCGCGTGGACCGTCCGTCGTTCCGCGTTGCCGAGGGTCAGCTGATCCACGTGCACCCGCGCAGCCAGACCATGGCCCCGTTGCAGGTAGCTGCAGCCGGCGCTCACCGCGACGTGCTCCCCGCCGTCCCGGCCTACCTGGATGTGAAGCTGGAGAGCCTGCAGGCCCGCCTGGTCCGCAAGCCCAAGCGCGCCGAGGTTCCCGTAACCTGTGAAGAGCAGCTGGTCGTCGAATTCTACTCACGCTAAGAATTCCGGCATGAGTGCGGCCGGATCGCTCCGGCCGCAGACCTGCAAAGCAGCCCGCGGCACGCGCCGCGGGCTGCTTTGTGGGTAAGGTACCAAGGGGACACAAACAGCGACGTGGAAATGAGGCGGCCCTCCATGACTGGCGGAGACATTGCAGGACTGATCGCGGCGGGAGTGTTCGCCGTGCTGGTTGCGCTGCTCGCGGTGCCAATTTTCAAGCTCGGAAAAGTCTTTGACGAGATCCGGGTGACCATCAAGTCGATCGGCGAGGGCACCACGCCCCTGATCGATGAGGTCACGGCCACGGTTGCCACCACCAACACGCAACTGACCAAGGTGGACGGGATTTCCAACAACATCTCCGACGCCACCGCCAATATCTCGGCCCTGTCATCGCTGGTCGCCGCCACCATCGGCTCGCCACTGATCAAGATTGCCGCGTTCTCCTACGGCGTGCGCGAGGCCCTGAGCGGCCGCAACAAACCCGTCCGGGCCCGGCGCAGCCGCTAGCATCCCTACCGGCAGCCGCCCACTTCCCCGGCTGAGGGCATGACAATTCACAGGTGTTGGAGAGAAACTTACGATGAAGAAGATTTTTTGGCTGGGCGTCGGCATCACCCTCGGCGTGGTGGCCGCGCGCAAGCTGGCCGCCGCCAAGGGCGCCCTGGGCCCGGAGGGCCTCAACCGGGCCGTGGGGCGGGCCTCCGACGCCGTCCACGACTTCGCCGGCGCCCTCCGCTCCGGCATGGACCAGCGGGAGACCGAGCTGCGCGCCGCCCTGGGCCTGGACCCGGAGCGCCCCGTCGGGCCACGGCACTAATTTCACCACATTTTTTGGAACTACGAAGGAGCCACCAGGTTCATGAAGTCACATGAGATCGCACGCCGCTGGGTCGATTTTTTCGCCGGCAAGGGCCACACCCCCGTGCCGTCCGCATCCCTGGTGTCCTCCGACCCCTCCCTGCTGTTCACGGTGGCCGGCATGGTGCCGTTCATCCCCTACCTGACCGCCCGCGAAGTGCCCCCGTACAAGACCGCCACGAGCGTGCAAAAATGCATCCGCACCGGTGACATCGACGAGGTCGGCAAGACCGTCAGGCACGGCACATTTTTCCAAATGTGCGGGAACTTCTCCTTTGGCGACTACTTCAAGGAAACCGCCATCCCCTACGCGTGGGAACTGCTGACCACCCCCGTGGACCAGGGCGGCTTCGGTCTGCCCGTCGACCGGCTGTGGGTCACCGTGTACGAGGAGGACGAGGAAGCGCTGGCGATCTGGCGGGACAAGATCGGCCTGCCCGCCGAGCGGATCCAAAAGTTTGACAAGAGGGACAACTACTGGTCCACCGGCCAGCCCGGCCCCGCCGGCCCCTGCTCGGAAATCTTCTACGACCGCGGCCCCGCATACGGCGTGGACGGGGGACCGGCGGCGGATGAGACCCGCTACATTGAAATCTGGAACCTGGTCTTCATGCAGTACCAGATCGACAACGTCACCTCGAAGACCGAGTTTGACGTCGTGGGCGAACTGCCGAACAAGAACATCGACACCGGCCTGGGCCTGGAGCGCCTGGCGATGATCCTCCAGGGCGTCGAGAACATGTACGAAACCGACCAGGTCCGCCCCGTCCTGGACAAGGCCGCCGCACTGGCCGGCAAGGAATACACCTCCACGGAGGATCCCGCGGACCCCCACCACGTGGACGATGTGCGCCTGCGCGTCGTGGCCGACCACATCCGCTCGGCCCTGATGCTGATTTCCGACGGCGTCACCCCCTCCAACGAGGGCCGCGGCTATGTGCTGCGCCGGTTGATCCGCCGTGCCGTGCGCGCCATGCGCCTGCTCGGCGTCGAGCAGGCCTGCCTGCCCGAGCTGATGCCCGTCTCCCGGGACGCCATGAAGGGCGCCTACCCGATCGTCGAGACCGACTTTGCCCGGATCGGGCGCATCGCCTACGCGGAGGAACGCTCCTTCCTGCGCACCATCGCCAGCGGCACCGCCCGGCTCGAGGACGCCGTGAAGGAGTCCAAGGCGGCCAACACGCCGCTCTCCGGCGCCGAGGCGTTTGCCCTGCACGACACTTACGGCTTCCCGATCGACCTGACCCTGGAAATGGCCGCCGAGGCCGGGCTGGCCGTCGATGAGGCCGGGTTCCGCGCGCTCATGCTCGAACAGCGCCAGCGCGCCCAGAAGGACTCCCGCGCCAAGAAGAGCGGACACGCCGACCTCAGCGTCTTTCACGAGCTGCTGGCCCAGGGCGAGACCGTCTTCACCGGCTACACGGAGCTCGACGGCCAGTCCCGGGTCCGGGCGATCCTCGCCGACGGCGCCGCCGTCGCCCACGCCTCCACCGGCGACGAGGTCTCCCTCATCCTCGCCGAAACCCCGTTCTACGCCGAGGCGGGCGGGCAGGCCGCCGACACCGGCCTGATCACCGGCGACGGCTTCGTCGTCGAGGTCCTGGACGTGCAACGGCCCGTCAAGGGCCTGAGCGTGCACAAGGCGATCGTGCGCGAGGGCGAACTGCCCACCGACGCCCTGGTGCACGCCGCCGTCGACCGGGAACGCCGGCACGCCGCCGAACAGGCCCACACCGGCACGCACATTGTGCACGCGGCCCTGCACCAGATCCTGGGCCCGGAGGCGCTCCAGCGCGGCTCCTTCAACAAGGCCGGCTACCTGCGCTTTGACTTTTCCTGGGGTGAGGGCCTGAGCACCGCCACCCGTTCGGAGATCGAGGAGGTCTCCAACATCGCCATCCGCAACAACTTCCGCGTCCAGACCACGGTGATGGCCCTGGACGCCGCCAAGAAGCTCGGCGCCACCGCGCTGTTCGGCGAAAACTACGGCCGGGAAGTACGCGTCGTGGAGATCGACGGCGCCTGGTCGCGCGAGCTGTGCGGGGGCACCCATGTGGAAAGCACCTCCCGGATCGGGTCCCTGACCCTGCTCGGGGAGCAGTCCGTGGGTTCCGGCAACCGGCGCGTGGAGGCGTTCGTGGGCATGGACGCCTTCCGCCACCTGGCCGCCGAGCGCGCCCTGGTCAGCTCGCTGACCGACACGCTCAAAGTGCCCGCAAATCTGCTCCAGGAGCGGGTGGCCGCCACCTTGGCGAAGCTGAAGTTGGCGGAGAAGGAGCTTGAACGCCTGCGCAAGGACCAGCTCAGCGCCGCCGCCGGCAACCTCGCCGGCACCGCCGTGGACGCCAACGGGATCAAGGTGATTGCCCATGACGCCGGCCGCGTCTCCGGCCCCGATGACCTGCGCGCCCTGGCCCTGGACCTGCGACAGCGCCTCGGCTCGACCCCGGCCGTGGTGGCCGTCGCCGGCACCGGCAACGACCGCCCCGTGATCCTGGTCGCCACCAACGAAGGCGCCCGCGACGCCGGCGTCAAGGCCGGTGTGCTGGTCAAGCTGGCCGCCGGAATCCTCGGCGGCGGCGGCGGCGGCAAGCCCGACGTCGCCCAGGGCGGCGGAACCGATGTGACGGCCATCCCGGCCGCCCTGGCCGCCGTCACCGACGCCGTCACGAACCGCTAGGTCCCCGGGCGTGGCGCAGCACAGCTATCCTCACGGCGTCAAGCTGGGCGTGGACGTGGGCCTGGTCCGCGTCGGCCTGGCCGTGTGCGACCCGGACGGGATACTGGCCACCCCGGTCAAGACCCTCTCCCGCGACGCCAAAAGAAACTCGGACATTCGCGTGGTGGTCCGCGAGGCCGCCGAGCGGGCCGCGGTGGAGATCTTCGTCGGGCTGCCCCGAACACTCAAGGGCGCGGAAAAGACGTCGGCGGAGATGGCCCGCAGCTACGCGGCACTGCTCGCGGCGGCCCTCCAGGCGGGCGGGCTGGACGTCCCCGTGCGGCTCGTTGACGAGCGGTTGACCACCGTCAGCGCCCACCACGCCCTGCACGCGGCTGGCATGAACAGCCGTGAACATCGTAAGGTGGTAGATCAAGTAGCCGCAGTGGGCATCCTGCAACACGCTGTGGACATGCAAAAAGCACGGAACACCAACGTCGGGGAATTGGTCAAGCCGCCTCGGCCGGGCGCAGTGGGGACAGCCGGCGCCGTTGGAGAAGAAGAGGATTCCGCCATCACCAGCAATGACAGCGCACCATCCGCCGGTTCCGCTGGTTCCGGCCGGGAGAGGGACCTGTGAACGGGTTGTCCCGGGAGAACCCCAAGGCCCCCCTGCCGGCCAGCGAGCACGCCGACGAGGTCCTGTGGGCGGAGCAGTTCGCCCCCGAGGGGCATGAGGAACCCGCCCCGCTGCCGTCCCGGCGCAGCACCCGGGTGTCCAAACGGGTGCGCAAGCGCCGGCGCACCGTCGTCTTCTTCGTGGTGGTGGCCCTGTTTGCCTGCGTGGTGTTCTTTGTTGTCCAGACCATCCGGCCCATGCTGGGCGGGCTCAGCGCCGCCGACTACCCCGGGCCGGGCACCGGTTCCGTGCAGATCGTCATCCCGGACGGGGCGACCGGACGCACCGTGGCCGCGGAACTGAAGACCAGCGATGTCGTCGCCAGCGAGCAGGCCTTCCTGGACGCCCTTTCCGCCGCCAACGGCACCGGTTCGCTGCAGCCGGGCTCCTTCGCGATGCGCAAGCAAATGAAGGCCGCAGACGCCGTCACCGTCCTACTCGCCGCAGACGCCGCCAAGGTGCACTACGCCGCCGTCGCCCAAAACCTCCGATTAGGCGAAACCCTGGCCGTTTTGGCCAAGAGCACCGGCTTTGACAAGGCCGACTTTGAACGGCTGGCCAAGCAGCCCGCCCTGTTCGGCCTCCCGCCGGCCGCCAAGAACCTTGAGGGCTACCTGGCACCGGGGGAGTACCGCTTCCCGGTCGAACTGGACGCCCAGGCCATCTTGAAGCAAATGGTTGAGGCCACCAAGAAAAACCTTGCCGCCGCCGAGGTCACCGACCCCGCCGAGCAGTACCGGATCCTCACGATCGGAAGCATCATCGAGTTCGAGGGCAATGCCGCGAACTACGCAAAGATCTCCGGTGCCATTGAGAACCGCATCAACAACCCCAACGGTGAAACCGGGGGCCGGCTGGAATCCGACGCCACCGTCGCCTACGGGCTGGGCATCAAGACCTACAACATCACCGACGCCCAAAAGGCGGACAAGTCCAATCCGTACAACACCTTCGCCAACCGCGGCCTGCCGGTCGGCCCGATCGGGTCCCCGGGCGCCAAGGCGATCGAGGCCGCCGCCCATCCGGACGGGAACCCGTACTACTTCTGGGTCACCGTCAACCTCAAGAGCGGCGAGACTCTGTACGCCACCACCTATGCCGAGCACCTGAAGAACGTGGCCAAGTACACGGCCTGGTGCGACGCCAACCCGGGGGAATGCAAGTAAATGCCCGCTCTTCCACCCGTCCCCGCGGGGACCGGGCCGCTGCCCGGCGCCACGGCGGGTTCCCCTGCGTTGCGCGGCGCCGTCCTGGGACACCCGATCGGCCATTCAAGGTCGCCGGCGCTGCACCGGGCCGCGTACGGCCTGCTCGGCCTGAACTACTCCTACGCGGCCCTGGACGTCACCGTGCCCGAGTTGGCGGGATTCATCGGGCGAGTCCGCTCCGACGGCGACTGGTACGGCCTCTCGGTCACCATGCCCCTGAAGAACGCGGTCGTGCCGTTGCTCGACGAGCTCACGCCCGTCGCGCGGGTGCTGGGGGCCGTGAACACCGTGGCCGTCACCCGGTTGGCCGACGGCGGCCTTAAGCTGGTGGGCGCGAACACCGACGTCGCCGGCATTGTCCAGGCGCTGCGTCACGCCGGCGCGGGGGAGCGGCCCCGCGCGGCCGTCCTGGGCGGCGGCGGCACGGCCGTCTCCGCTGTGGCCGCCCTGGCCGAGCTCGAGGCCGCGGCCATCGACGTGTATGTCCGGGACCCCGGCAGGGCGGCCGGCACGCAGGAGGTGGCCCGGCAGCTGGGCGTCGCCTCCCGCCTGGCGCCCTTCACGGCGGCCGCGCCCGCACTCCCCGGCTACGACGTCGTCATTTCCACCCTGCCGCCGCACGGAGCCGACGCCCTGGCCCGCGAGCTCGGCGATGCCGCCGGGACGGCCGGGCGCTTCCTGCTCGACGTCGCCTACGACCCCTGGCCCAGCGCCCTCGCCGCAGCCTGGGCGGCGGGCGGCGGGACCGTGGTGGCCGGCATCGAGATGCTGCTCTATCAGGCTGCCGAGCAGGTACGGCTGTTCACCGCGGCCGGCGGACCCGGCGCAACAGGGCGCGCCGAGGACGTCATCAATGTGATGTGCGACGCAATTGGCCTGCCTCGACGCCAGCCCCACCGGTAGATCATGGCAGGATGGAGAGCATGTTGCGTTGGTTAACCGCCGGAGAATCACATGGCCCGGCACTCGTGGGAATCATAGAGGGCGTCCCGGCCGGGGTGGAACTCTCCAGCACCCTTATCCAGGATGCCCTGGCCCGGCGCCGGCTCGGCTACGGCCGCGGCGCCCGGATGAAGTTTGAGCAGGACGTGGTGACCATTCTCGGCGGCGTGCGCCACGGCCTGACCCAGGGCGGTCCCGTCGCCATCCAGATCGCCAATTCCGAGTGGCCCAAATGGGAGCAGATCATGTCCGCGGACGTGGTGGACCCGCAGGAGCTGGCCGCCCAGGCCCGCAACGCGCCGCTGACCCGCCCGCGCCCCGGCCACGCCGACTTCACCGGCATGCAAAAGTACGCTTTCGCCGAGGCCCGCCCCGTCCTGGAGCGCGCCAGCGCCCGCGAGACCGCCACCAGGGTGGCTCTTGGGGTCGTGGCCGCCCAGGTGCTGGCCGCCGTCGGCGTCGCCCTGGTCAGCCACACCGTGCAGATTGCCGCCGTCGCCGCACCGGCCGACGCCCCGCTTCCCGTCCCCGGGGACGTGGCCGCGCTGGACGCGGACCCGCTGCGCTGCTTTGACGCCGCCACGTCGGCGGCCATGGTCGCCGAGGTCGACGCCGCCCACAAGGAAGGCGAGACGCTCGGCGGCATTGTAGAGGTGCTCGCCTACGGCCTGCCGCCGGGACTGGGCAGCTACGTGCACTGGGACCGGCGCCTTGACTCCCGGCTGGCCGCCGCGCTCATGGGCATTCAGGCGATCAAGGGCGTGGAGGTCGGCGACGGCTTCGCCACCGCCGCCCGCCGCGGCTCGGCCGCCCACGACGAAATCGTCCGCGACGCGTCCGGGCGGATTGTGCGCACCACCAACCGGGCCGGCGGCATCGAGGGCGGCATGAGCATCGGGGACGTGCTGCGCGTGCGCGCCGCCATGAAGCCAATCGCCACCGTGCCCCGCGCCCTGAAAACGGTCGACGTCGCCACCGGTGAGCCGGCGAAGGCGCACCATCAGCGCTCCGACGTGTGTGCCGTCCCGGCCGCGGGCGTGGTGGCCGAGGCCATGACCGCCCTGGTGCTCGCGGACGCCCTCCTGGAGAAGTTCGGCGGCGACTCAATCACCGAGACCCGGCGGAACCTTCAGGGCTACCTGGCCG
The DNA here is from genome assembly GCF_052114065.1 of Specibacter sp. RAF43. Classification (NCBI taxonomy): domain Bacteria; kingdom Bacillati; phylum Actinomycetota; class Actinomycetes; order Micrococcales; family Micrococcaceae; genus Specibacter; species Specibacter sp. RAF43. Next base: position 18,837 of record NZ_JBFREA010000026.1, read on the forward strand.
CCATCCCGGCAAACCTGGACACCCTGGAGCACTGATGACCACGGGCAGGGCGCTTGCCGGGGAACCGGGTTTCCGGCCGGCACGGCCCATTGTCATGATTGGGCCCATGGCCGCGGGCAAATCCGTGGTGGGCGCCGAACTCGCCAAGGTGCTGCACCTGGAGTTCATCGACACCGACCAGCGCATCGTGGCCAAGAACGGGCCGATCCCGCGCATCTTCGCCTCGCACGGCGAACACCACTTCCGGCGGYTGGAGGCCCGCGCGGTGGCCGAGGTCCTGGACGTCGAGCCGCTTGCGCCCGTCGTCATCTCCCTGGGCGGCGGGGCGGTGCTGGACTCCGGCACGCAGCAGCTGCTGACCCGGGCCACCGTGATCTACCTGCGGGCCCGGCTGGACACCGTGCGTGAACGCATCCTGCGCGGCTCCGGCCGCCCCCTGCTGGCCGCCGACCCGGTGGCCGCCTGGACCCGCCTGACGGCCGCCCGAAGCCCGGTGTATGAGCGCCTGGCCACCATCACCAAGGACGTCACCCATTCCAGCGTGCCGGAGCTAGTCGCGCAGCTCATCGACATCCTGGCCGAGGAATCAAGAAAAGAGAACAGCGCACCGTGAATGAAGTAAATGCAGGAAACACCATCATCAAGGTCACCGGCACGGCCCCCACGGACAACTACGACGTCGTCGTTGGCCGCGGCCTGCTGGCCGAGCTGCCGGCCCTGCTGGGCGAACGCGTCAAACGTGTGCTGGTCATCCACCCCCGGGCGTTGCGCCTGACCGGGGATACCGTCCGGGACGACCTCGCCGCCGCCGGGTTCACCACCCTGACGGCCGAAATACCCGATGCCGAAGAAGGCAAGCACGTTCAGGTCGCCGCTTTCTGCTGGCAGGTCCTGGGCCAAAACGACTTCACCCGCTCGGATGCGATCGTGGCCGTCGGTGGCGGCGCCGTGACGGACGTGGCCGGCTTCGTGGCCGCCACCTGGCTGCGCGGGGTCAGGGTCATCCACCTGCCCACCTCGCTGCTGGGCATGGTGGATGCCGCCGTCGGCGGGAAAACGGCCATCAACACGGCCGAGGGCAAGAACCTGGTGGGAGTCTTCCACCCGCCGGCCGGCGTCCTGGTGGACCTGGACACGCTGGACACGCTGCCGCCCAATGAGCTGATCTCCGGCATGGCCGAGGTGGTCAAGTGTGGATTCATCGCCGACCCCGCCATCTTGGACTTGATCGAGGCGAACCCCGAGGCCGTCCAGGATCCCCGGTCCGCGGTGCTGCGCGAGCTGGTGGAGCGCGCCATCACGGTCAAGGCCACGGTGGTTTCCGAGGACCTGAAGGAAACCGGCCTGCGTGAGAGCCTGAACTACGGGCACACGCTCGGCCACGCCATCGAACTGGCCGAACGCTACTCCTGGCGCCATGGTGCGGCCGTTTCCGTCGGCATGATGTTCGCCGCCGAACTCTCCCGCAGCGTGGGCCGGTTGAACGACGCCGACGCCGACCGCCACCGCCGCATCCTGGACCAGCTTGGCCTGCCCCTGACCTACCGGAAGGACCGCTGGCAGGCGCTGCTGGACGGCATGCGCCGGGACAAGAAGGCCCGCGGCGACCTGCTGCGCTTCGTGGTCCTGGACGGAATCGGCCGCCCCGCCATCCTGGACGTGCCGGACACGTCCTTGCTGTTTGCCGCCTACCAAGAGATTGCGTCCTAGCCGTGGGACTGAAGGACTGGCCCTCCGCCGGGTTCCCGGGGACCGCGGTCAACCCCGCCACCCTGCTGCCGGAGGTGGTGGATGAGGAAAGTTGCGCCCAGGCCCTGGAGATTTCCACGGATCCCGCCGACCACGTCTTCGTGCTGCTCGCCCGCGGGTTGGTCAACGAGGCCGCCGAGGTGGCCGCCGATGCCCGCCTTGGCGACCCCGAATCCGTCCGGCTGCAGGTCCTGGATGCGGAGGTGTTGCGGGCCAAGAAACTTTATGACCGGGCCGAGAGCGTGCTCAAGGCGCTGATCCCCAGCGTCGCCGACACCTCCCTGGAGGCCTGGATCCACCAGCAGCTCGGCAAGGTGTACTTCAGCAACGCCAACTACAACTCCGCGGCGAGGAGCTTCTCCATCGCCCTGGAACAACGCGTGGCGGCGGGGGCGGACGCGTCCGCCATCTACTCCTCCACCGTTTCCCTCAAACGCGCCCTGGACCTGGCCGAACGGGAGTGAGCCGGGGCCGCGGCCGTGTTCGGGGACACGGCGGCGGGCCTGCCGGGGCGCGGGTTTCACGCAGTGCCGCCGCAGCAGGTAGGATGGTCAATGGATTTTTGACAACACTTACCACCCCATCACCGCAACCCGAGCCCCTTCGGCGAAAGTGGCGGGTTGTGGCGGACCGTGGACGTCTCGCCCCAACGGACAGGCGTCCAAACTGATACGTAAGAGGATATTGTGGCAACGACCAACGACATCAAGAACGGCACCGTTCTCAAGCTTGAGGGCCAACTGTGGAACATCATTGAGTTCCAGCACGTCAAGCCCGGCAAGGGCGGCGCCTTTGTCCGCACGAAGATGCGCAACATCATGTCCGGCAAGGTTGTCGACAAGACCTTCAACGCCGGCCTGAAGATTGAGACCGCCACGGTGGACCGCGCCGACTACCAGTACCTGTACCAGGACGGCGAAGACTTCGTCTTCATGGACACGCACAACTTCGACCAACTCACGGTCTCCGGCGCGACGGTGGGCGAGGCCACCAACTTCATGCTGGAAAACCTCAACGTCACCATCGCCTTGCACGAGGGCAGCCCGCTGTACATCGAACTGCCCCCGTCGGTGCAGCTGCGCATCACCTACACCGAACCGGGCCTGCAGGGGGACCGTTCCTCCGCCGGCACCAAGCCCGCCACCGTGGAGACCGGCTACGAGATCCAGGTCCCGCTGTTTGTGGAGAACAACACGCTCGTGAAGGTCGATACCCGCGACGGCAGCTACCAGGGACGTGTCAGCGAGTAGTGGCAAGCAGTAAAACGCCCCAGTCGGGCAAACCAAACTCCGCACGCAGCAAGGCCCGCCGCCGGGCCCTGGACATCCTCTTTGAGGCCGAACAGCGTGACGTGAGTTCGGCGTCGGCCATTACCGGCCGCCGCGAGAAGACGGACCAGATCATCAACGTGTACACGGTGGACCTGGTCCAGGGCGTCACGGCGATGCAGGAGAGCATCGACGAGTACCTGCAGACGTATTCGCAGGGCTGGACGCTGGAACGCATGCCCGCCGTGGACCGGATCATCCTGCGCATCGGTGCCTGGGAGCTGCTTTACAATGACGACGTCCCGGACCCTGTGGCCGTCAGCGAGGCCGTGGAACTGGCCAAGATGCTCTCCACCGACGAGTCCCCGCAGTTCATCAACGGCCTGCTGGGCCGGCTGCAGCAGATCAAGCCGACCCTCCTCGCCTAGCCCCCTCACCTGACCCGCAATAGATGTCGAAAATTCGCGCGAAATCGCGAATTTTCGACATCTATTGCGGGTCAGGTGCATATGGGGGGGTGGCGGGTGGCGGCGGAGTGCCGGCCCAGCAGCTCGGAGCGGACCGCGGTGGCCTGGTGCAGGAGCACCATCTCCTGGGCCGCGGCGGCGGCGAACCGCCCCGCCCCGGCGCTGCCCGGGGCGCGGTGGGCGTCCACGAGCATCCGCTGCCGGGTAAACGCCAGGCGCGTGGCCAGCCGGATGAACTCCGCCATGGTCTTTCCGGCGCCAAACGTCCGGGCCCAGGCCAGCGCACGACGGCGGCCGCCGGCCGTGGCGAGCATCGGCACCTCGGGCTGGCTGAACCAGCCGGACGGAACGTAGTCGGCCAGCCGCCGCCGGGTGAGCCTGGCCTCGGCCCGGCGCAGGAACACTATGCCCAGGAGGAACCCCACGAAAATGGGCACCTGGACCAGGATGTAGACGGCATAAAAGTTGGTGCCGATGAACGAGGTGCTGTTCCAGAGCCCGTGCAGGAACATCGCGGGCACCAGCCCCACCGCACAGGCGGCCACGACCAGCCCGGTCCCGCCGTGCCGGGCCGCGTAGCCCACGCACAGGCCCAGGGCCCCGGTGAACATCACATGCGCGAACGGGGACATGAGCCCGCGCACCACAAAGATCGCGATCAGCCCGCCGGCGGGGCCATCGTCGGCCGTGATGGTCTGGCCGAAGTAGAGGATGTTCTCGGTGAAGGCGAACCCGGCGGCCACCATGCCCGCGTACACCACCCCGTCGATGGGGCCGTCAAAGGAGCGCCGGCGCAGGAAGAACAGCAGCAGCACGCCCGCACCCTTGGACAGTTCCTCCACCAAGGGGGCCTGCGCCACCGCGGCCACGACGTCGGGGTCCACGGCAGCGTCGCCGACCGCCAGCAGGGGATGGACCCAGCCGCCCACGACCAGCGCCGTGACCACGGCCATGCCCGCGCCCCAGCAGAACGCGGCCAGCAGGGCAGCCTTGGGTTCGGGCTCCCACCGGTCGATCCACACCAGCGTCGCCACGCAGATTCCCAGCGGGATCAGCGCCAGGGCGCCGCAGATCAGGAACACGTTGGCCCCGATGGACAGGGCGAACACCGTCAGGGTGGCAATTGTGACGAGCCCCAGGACGCACAGCAAGATGATGTTGATCACTTTTCCGGGCAGCAGCCGCCTGCGGACCGGGCCGGGGACCGGGCGGGCCCAATACCGCGGCGCCGGCATGACGGCGCCGCCGCGGACGGCCGCAGCGCCCGCAGCGGCCCACGCCGGTGCGGTCGCCACCGGTCCCGGTGCGGGGGCCGGTGCGGCGCCCTGCGTGCTCAAAGGTGGCGGCGGCGCACCCCCGGGAAGGGGCCGCCCTGGCGCGGGTTCACTCATGAATCAAGACTAGGGGACCGGCGCCCCTGTGGTAGTTTTGAAGCGCAATCATCCTTTTAATTCCGTCCAGTGAGGCGGGGAAAGGGGGACGCGAGAAAATGAGCAGCTCAACAGCGCAGTTCAACGAAGCACCGTTCAATTCGTCCCGCGTGGTACTCACCGCGGCAGACATCGACCGGGCCCTCACTCGTATCGCCTATGAAATCCTCGAAGCCAACAAAGGCTCGGAAAACCTGCTCCTTTTGGGCATCCCGCGGCGCGGCTTTCCCCTCGCCCAGCGGCTGGCCGCAAAACTGRCCGCCACCGACCCGAGCATCAACCCGGGTGCCATCGTCGGCCAGCTGGACGTCACCATGTTCCGCGACGACCTCGCCCACCAGCCCACGCGGGCTCCGCAGCGCACCCAGCTTCCCGTCTCCGGCATCGACGAAAAGGTCATCGTCCTGGTCGACGACGTCCTCTACTCCGGCCGGACCATCCGCGCCGCCTTGGACGCCCTTGTTGACCTGGGCCGGCCGCGGGCCGTCCGGCTGGCCGTGCTGGTGGACCGCGGACACCGCGAGCTGCCGATCCGGGCCGACCACGTCGGCAAGAACCTGCCCACCTCCTCCAGCGAGAAGGTGCGTGTCCGGCTGGCCGAAATTGACGGCGCCGGCGCCCCCGATGAAGTGGTCATTGAATCAGGCGCCGCCGACGTCGAGGCCGGCGCATGAGGCACCTGCTGGGCACCGAACACCTCAGCCGTGAGAATGCCATCGCCATCCTGGACACCGCAGAAGAGATGGCGGCCGTGGGGGAGCGGGAGATCAAGAAGCTGCCGGCCCTGCGCGGGCGCACCGTGGTGAACCTGTTTTTCGAGGACTCCACCCGCACCCGCATCTCCTTCGAGGCGGCCGCGAAACGGCTCTCCGCGGACGTCATCAACTTCAGCGCCAAGGGATCCTCCGTCTCCAAGGGGGAATCCCTGAAGGACACCGCGCAAACCCTGGAGGCCATGAGCGCCGACGCCGTGGTGGTCCGCCACTGGGCCTCCGGCGCGCCGGAACGGCTCGCCGGCTCCGGCTGGATCGACGCCGCCGTGATCAACGCCGGCGACGGCACTCACGCCCACCCCACCCAGGCCCTGCTGGACGCGTTCACCATGCGCGCCCACTGGTCCAAGCTGGCCGGGGTGTCCTCCGTGGGCGGGGACCTGGCCGGCATGCGCGTGGTCATTGCCGGGGACGTGCTGCACTCCCGCGTGGCCCGCTCCAACGTTTGGCTGCTGCGCACGCTCGGCGCCCGCGTCACCCTGGTGGCGCCGCCGACGCTGCTGCCGGTCGGCGTCGAGTCCTGGCCGTGCAAGGTCAGCTACGACCTGGACACCACCCTCGAGGCCGGCGTGGACGCCATCATGATGCTCCGGGTCCAGGCCGAGCGCATGAACGCCTCCTTCTTCCCCTCGACCCGCGAATACGCCAGGCGGTGGGGGTTCGACGACGCCCGGCTCGCCAGGCTGGACGCGCTGAACTTCAAGGACACGATCATCATGCACCCCGGGCCGATGAACCGCGGCCTGGAGATCTCCTCCGCCGCCGCCGACTCGCCCCGCTCCACGGTGCTCTCCCAGGTGCGCAACGGCGTCTCCGTGCGCATGGCCGTGCTGTACCTGCTGCTCTCCGGCGATCTCAGGGACACCCCCTCCGCACCCACCCCGCCCGCCGGGCAACTCGCAAAGGACCACTCATGAGCCCCACCAGTTACCTGATCCGTGCGGCCTCCGTGCTGGGCGGCCCGGCCACGGACCTGCTGCTTGTTGGTGGCGTCATCGCCGCCGCGGGGCCGAACCTGGGCGCGGACGGCGCCACCGTCATCGACGCGGCCGGCCTGATCGCCCTGCCCGGCATGGTGGACCTGCACACGCACCTGCGCGAACCCGGCCGGGAGGACGCCGAGACCGTGGAGACCGGCACGCGGGCGGCCGCCCTGGGCGGCTTCACGGCCGTGCACGCCATGGCCAACAGCTCACCCGTCGCGGATACCGCCGGTGTCGTGGAGCAGGTGTACTCCCTCGGCCGGGAATCCGGTTGGGTGGACGTGCGCCCCGTCGGCGCCGTGACCGTGGGCCTGGCCGGCGTCCAGCTGGCCGAGCTCGGGGCCATGGCCGATTCCCGCGCCCGGGTCCGGGTGTTTTCCGACGACGGCATCTGCGTCAGCGATCCCGTCCTGATGCGCCGGGCGCTGGAATACGTCAAGGCGTTCGACGGCGTGATCGCCCAGCACGCGCAGGAACCCCGGCTAACCGCCGGCGCCCAGATGAATGAGGGCAAGGTATCGGCCGTCCTGGGCCTCACCGGCTGGCCGGCCGTGGCCGAGGAGAGCATCATCGCCCGGGACGTCCTGCTCGCCCAGCACGTCGGCTCCCGCCTGCACGTGTGCCACGTCTCCACCGCCGGCTCGGTGGAGATCATCCGCTGGGCTAAGGCGCGCGGCATCAACGTCACCGCCGAGGTCACCCCGCACCACCTGCTGCTGACCGAGGAACTGGTCCGCAGCTACAACCCGGTCTACAAGGTCAACCCGCCGCTGCGCGCCGACGACGACGTGGCGGCCCTGCGCGCCGCCCTGGCCGACGGCACGATCGACATCGTGGGCACCGACCACGCCCCGCACCCCAGCGAGGCCAAGGACTGCGAATGGGCCGCCGCCGCCATGGGCATGACCGGGCTCGAGACCGCCCTGTCCGTGGTGCAGGAAACCATGATCGAAACCGGCCTGATGACGTGGGCGGACTTTGCCCGCGTCACTTCCACCGCGCCCGCCGCGATCGGCCGGCTCACCGACCAGGGCCGGCCCCTGGCGGCGGGGGAGCCGGCGAACATCGTGCTCGTCGACCCGGGGGCACGCTGGCAGGTCAACCCGGCCGCGATGGCCACCAAGGGCCGCAACTCCCCGTTTGCCGGCATGGAACTGCCCGGGAAGGTCACGGCCACCTTCTTCCGCGGCCACCCCACCGTCCTGGACGGCCGGCTCAACACGCCCTACCGGGCCACCGACCGGAACGAGGCCAACTGATGGGCGAACGCACCCTTCCGGTCCTCCTCACGCTGCTGCTGCTCGTGGCGGTGTTTGCCCTCATGGGGTGGGGCTGGCGGAACAAGCTCCGGCGCCAGGCCGGCGTGAGCGCCCTGCCCGAGCTGCCCGCGGACCTCGGCCCCGCCGTGCTGCGCGTTCCCGGCCAGTACGTGGTCACCACCGCGGCCGGCGACTGGCTGGAGAGGATCGCAGTGCACGGGCTGGGGATCCGCACCACGGCCGAACTGGCCGTCCACCGCGCCGGGGTGGTGCTGCACCGCCGCGGCGCCGCGGACATCTTCATCGCCCGGGACGCCCTGACCGAGGTCGGCACCCAAAGCGGGATGGCCGGAAAATTTGTGGAGAAGGACGGCCTGGTGGTCCTGACCTGGCTGCTCGGCGGCACCCCGGTGGACACCGGCTTCCGCACCCGGGCGGCGGAGGCGAAGCGCCCGCTGCTTGCGGCGCTGGCCCAGCTGCTGCCCGGAAGCGGCGACCAAGAACGACCCGACGCGGACATCAACGGAAAGAACAAGTGAGAATGAGTGATGCAACCATGCCCCTAGAGGCACTGCATGAAGAAGTCCAGAGCCCGGCACTGCTGATCCTGGAAGACGGACGCATCTTCCGCGGCACCAGCTACGGCGCCGAGGGCACCACCCTGGGGGAGGCCGTGTTCACCACCGGCATGACCGGCTACCAGGAGACCCTGACCGATCCCTCCTACGCCCGCCAATTGATCGTCCAGACGGCCCCGCACATCGGCAACACCGGCATCAACGCCGCCGACAACGAATCCTCCCGGATCTGGGCGGCCGGCTACGTGGTCCGCGACGCGGCCCGACGTCCATCCAACTGGCGCTCCGAAGGAACCCTGGACGAGGAACTCATCCGTCAGGGCGTGGTAGGCATCCAGGGCGTGGACACCCGCGCCATCACCCGCCACCTGCGCGAACGCGGCGCCATGAAGGCCGGCATCTTCTCCGGCACCGACGCCCTCCGCCCCGAACCCGAACTCATCGCCGCGGTCCTGGCCCAGCCGTCCATGACGGGCGCCCGCCTGGCCGAAGAGGTCAGCGTTGACCGTCCCTACGTCGTCGAACCGTCCGAGCACGGCTGGGTCGGCGAGCCGATCTTCACCATCGTCGCCCTGGACCTGGGCATGAAGGGCATGACGCCGGCCAGGTTCGCCGAGCGCGGCGTGCGCATGCACGTGTTACCCGCGGACACCAGCTTCGAGGATGCCCAGGCGCTGAACCCGGACGGCGTGTTCATCTCCAACGGCCCCGGCGACCCGGCCACGGCCGACCGCCAGGTGGCCTTCTTGCGCAGCTTCCTCGCCGACGGCGTGCCGTACTTCGGCATCTGCTTCGGCAACCAGATCCTGGGCCGCGCCCTCGGCTTTGGCACCTACAAGCTGCGCTACGGACACCGCGGCATGAACCAGCCCGTCATGGACCGCACCACCGGCAAGGTTGAAATCACCTCGCAGAACCACGGATTCGCCGTGGACGCGCCGCTGGAGGGGACCACCTCGGCCCCCGAGGAGCGGTTCGGTCGCGTCTTCGTCAGCCACATCAGCCTCAACGACCAGGTGGTGGAGGGGCTCTCCTGCCTGGACATCCCCGCCTTCTCCGTCCAGTACCACCCCGAGGCCGCCGCCGGCCCGCACGACGCCGCGTACTTGTTCGACCGGTTCATCAAGCTGATGGACTCGTACCGGGGCGCAGCAGCCCGCACCGAAACCGCCCAGAACGACACCAAGGGAAACAAGTAATGCCCAAGAGAGAAGATCTTAAGTCCGTCCTGGTCATTGGCTCCGGACCGATCGTCATCGGCCAGGCCGCCGAGTTTGACTACTCGGGCACCCAGGCGCTGCGCGTGCTCAAGGAGGAGGGCCTGCGCGTCATCCTGGTCAACTCCAACCCGGCCACCATCATGACCGACCCCGAATTCGCCGACGCCACCTACGTGGAGCCGATCACCCCCGAGGTGGTGGCGAAAATCATCGCCAAGGAGCGCCCCGACGCGATCCTGCCCACCCTGGGCGGGCAGACGGCACTGAACACGGCCATCGCGCTGGACAAGGCCGGCATCCTGGAAAAGTACAACGTGGAACTGATCGGCGCCAACATCGCCGCGATCGAGCTGGGCGAGGACCGCGAAAAGTTCAAGGGCGTGGTGGAACGGTGCGGTGCCGAGTCGGCCCGCAGCCACATCATCCACACCATGGCCGAGGCCTACGAGGCCGCGACCGACCTGGGCTACCCGATGGTCGTGCGCCCGTCCTTCACCATGGGCGGCCTCGGTTCCGGACTGGCCTATACGCCCGCGGACCTTGAACGCATCGTGGGCCAGGGCCTGCAATACAGCCCCACCACCGAGGTCCTGCTCGAGGAGAGCATCCTCGGCTGGAAGGAATACGAGCTGGAGATGATGCGGGACAAGAACGACAACGTCGTGGTCGTGTGTTCCATCGAAAACTTCGACCCGGTGGGCGTGCACACGGGCGACTCCATCACCGTGGCCCCGGCCATGACGCTCACGGACCGCGAGTACCAGAACCTGCGCGACATCTCCATCGCCGTCATCCGCGAGGTGGGCGTGGACACCGGCGGGTGCAACATCCAGTTCGCGATCGAACCCGACACCGGGCGCGTGGTGGTCATCGAGATGAACCCGCGCGTCTCCCGCTCCTCCGCGCTGGCCTCCAAGGCCACCGGCTTCGCGATCGCCAAGATCGCCACCAAGCTCTCCCTGGGCTACACGCTCGATGAGATCCCCAACGACATCACCTTGAAGACGCCGGCGTCGTTCGAACCCACGCTGGACTATGTGGTGGTGAAGGTGCCGCGCTTCGCGTTTGAGAAGTTCCCGGCCGCGGACCCGACGCTGACCACCACCATGAAGAGCGTGGGGGAGGCCATGGCCATCGGCCGCAACTTCACCGAGGCCCTGCAAAAGGCCCTGCGCTCCCTGGAGCAAAAGGGCTCCAGCCTGGACTTCAGCTCCGTGAACGAGCTCGACGTGCCGGAGCTGATCGAGGCGGCCCGGCGCCCCACCACCGAACGGCTGTCCCAGGTGCAGCGCGCCCTGCTGGGCGGGGGCACCATCGAGGCGCTGTACGAGGCAAGCGGCATCGACCCCTGGTTCCTGGACCAGCTGGTGCTGCTCAATGAAATTTCCGCCACCATCCGCCAGGCCACCGCCCTGACCCCGGAGATGCTCCGGCTGGCCAAGCGCCACGGCTTCTCCGACGCCCAGATCGGCGCGCTCACGCACAACTCCGAGGACGTGGTGCGCGGCGTCCGCCAGGCCCTGAACATCCGCCCCGTCTACAAGACCGTGGACACCTGCGCGGCCGAATTCGCCGCGTACACCCCCTACCACTACTCCTCCTACGACGAGGAGGACGAGATCGGGCTGCACGCCAAGCCGTCCGTCGTCATCCTCGGCTCCGGCCCGAACCGCATCGGCCAGGGCATCGAGTTCGACTACTCCTGTGTGCACGCCTCCATGGCGCTGCGCAAGGCCGGCTACGAGACCGTCATGATCAACTGCAACCCGGAAACGGTCTCCACCGACTACGATGTCTCCACCCGGCTCTACTTTGAGCCGCTCACGCTCGAGGACGTGCTGGAGGTCATCGCCGCGGAGGAGCGCACCGGCGGCGTCATGGGCGTCTTTGTCCAGCTTGGCGGCCAGACCCCGCTGAAGCTGGCCCAGCAGCTGGCCGACGCCGGCGTCCCCATCCTGGGCACCTCGCCGGAGGCCATCGACCTGGCCGAGCACCGCGGCATGTTTTCCCGCGTGCTGGATGCCGCCGGGCTGATCGCCCCGAAGAACGGCACGGCCGTCTCCTTCAACGACGCCAAGACGATCGCCGACGAGATCGGCTACCCCGTCCTCGTCCGCCCCTCCTACGTGCTGGGCGGGCGCGGGATGGAGATCGTCTACGACGAAGACAGCCTGGCCCGCTACATCAAGAACGCCACGGAAATCACCCAGGCGCACCCGGTGCTCATCGACAGGTTCCTGGAGGATGCGATCGAGATCGACGTCGACGCCCTCTACGACGGTACGGACATGTACCTTGGCGGCATCATGGAACACATCGAGGAGGCCGGCATCCACTCCGGGGACTCCGCCTGCGTGCTGCCGCCCATCACCCTGGGCAAGGACGTCCAGGACCGCGTCCGTGCGGCCACCTTGGCCATTGCCGAGGGCGTGGGCGTGCGCGGGCTGATCAACATCCAGTTCGCCCTCGCCGCGGACGTCCTGTACGTGCTCGAGGCCAACCCGCGCGCCTCCCGCACCGTGCCGTTCGTCTCCAAGGCCACGGGCGTGCAGATGTCCAAGGCCGCGGCCCTGATCGGCGTGGGCGTCTCGATCGCCCACCTGCGCAGCGTGCACCACATCCTGCCGGAGGTCGGCGACGGCGGCACGCTGCCCGACGACGCCCCGGTGGCGGTGAAGGAGGCCGTCATGCCCTTCAACCGCTTCCGCACCCCCGAGGGACACGTGGTCGACTCCCTGCTCGGCCCGGAGATGCGCTCCACGGGCGAGGTCATGGGCATCGACAAGCACTTTGACACGGCCTTCGCCAAGAGCCAGGCCGCCGCCAACGGTGCCCTGCCCGTCTCCGGGAAGGTGTTTGTCTCGGTCGCCAACCGCGACAAGCGCTCCATCATCATGGCCGTCAAGCGCCTCGTGGACCTCGGCTATGAGATCGTCTCCACGGGCGGCACGGCCGACGTGCTGCGCCGCAACGGCATCGCGGCCACCACGGTGCGCAAGATCGCCGAGGGCCGCTCCGCCGACGGCGAGGCCACCATCACCGATCTGATCAACAACGGCGAGATCGACATGATCTTCAACACACCCAGCGGCGGGCAGGCCCGCGGCGACGGCTACGAAATCCGTGCCGCCGCCGTCTCCAACGGCAGGCCCTGCATCACTACGGTGGCCGAGTTCAACGTGGCCGTCCAGGCCATGGAGGCGCTGCGGACCTACGAGTGGGATGTGACCAGCCTGCAGGAACACGCGAAGGTCCTGGCGGCCGGTCAGGCCCGGCAAAATGCCTGACGGTTCCGGCGGCCGGGCCCCCTTCGGGGCCCGCCTCGCCGCCGCCATGCTCGCCCGCGGCCCCCTCTGCGTGGGCATCGACCCGCATCCTGGGCTGCTGGCGGCCTGGGGGCTGGCGGACTCCGCGGCCGGCCTGCGCGCGTTTTCCCGGACCACGCTGGAGGCCGTGGCCCCGCTGGCGGCCGCCATCAAGCCCCAGGTCGCCCTCTACGAACGGCACGGCTCGGCCGGGCTGGCCGCCCTGGAGGACCTCCTGGCAGCGGCCGCGGACGCGCAGGTGCTGACCATCGCCGACGCCAAGCGCGGGGACATCGGCTCCACCATGGCCGGCTATGCCGACGCCTGGCTGCGGGACGGTTCGGCCCTGGCGGCGGACGCGGTGACCCTGAGCCCCTACCTGGGCTTCGAGTCGCTGCGCCCGGCCCTGGAGCTGGCCGCCAACTCCGGACGCGGCGTCTTCGTGCTGGCCCTGACCTCCAACCCGGAGGGGGCCTCCGTGCAGCACGCGGGCGGACCCAATTCCGTGGCGCGGGGCATCGTGGCGGCGGCCGCCGCCGAAAACCGGCGCTACGCCGCGGAGACGCTCGGCTCGGTGGGCGTCGTGGTGGGTGCCACCGTCGGGGATGCCCTGGTGCGGCTCGGCATTGACCTCGCGGGGCTGCACGGGCCCATCCTGGCGCCCGGACTCGGCGCCCAGGGCGCCACGGGGGCGGACCTGCGGGCCACCTTCGGTGTCGCGTACCGGCAGGTCCTGGCCACGTCCAGCCGCGGCATCCTGGCCGCCGGGCCGGACGTGGCCGCGTTGCGGGCCGCCACGCAGGAAACCCTGCGGGGACTGTAGGGCCCCGGATTGATTTTGGCACCCGTGTGCGGATAGGTTCGTCTAGAAGCCCTGTGCATCTGTTCCCATCCGCACCGGACCCCCGTTCGTTCCATGAGGAGTCTTGTCGTGAGTTTGCCGCCACTGTCAAATGAGGAACGCGCAGAGGCGCTCAAGCGGGCCGTGGCCGCCCGGAACGTGCGCTCGGAGATCAAGCAACAGCTCAAGTCCGGCGGCATCGCCGTTGCCGACGTGCTGGCCGCGGCCGAGGCCGACCCGGCGATCGGCCGGATGAAGGTCACCGACTTATTGGAAGCCCTCCCGGGCATTGGAAAGGTACGTGCAACAGTGATTATGAGCGAGCTGGGGATTGCCCCAACACGCCGCGTCCGCGGACTGGGCGTGCACCAGCGCCGGTCACTGAGCGACTTCACGAGGGACGGGCGTTGAGCGCCGGCCCCACGGTCCCCACCGAGCACACGGACCGCACCAAGCCGCGCTCCGGCGTCACCGTCCTGGCCGGACCCACCGCCGTCGGAAAGGGCACGGTCTCCACCTTCATCCGGGACAACTACCCCAACGTGTGGCTCTCCGTCTCCGCCACCACCCGCCCGGCCCGGCCCGGCGAGGTGGAGGGCGTGCACTATTTCTTCAAGACCGCCGAACAATTCGACGAGCTGGTGGCCCGCGGCGAGCTGCTGGAGTGGGCCCTCGTGCACGGGGCCAACCGGTACGGGACGCTGCGCAGCGCGGTCGAACGCGCCGTGGCCGACGGCAAGTGCGTGCTCCTGGAGATCGACCTGCAGGGCGCCCGCCAGGTCAAGGCGGCCATGCCGGAGGCCGATTTCGTCTTTTTGTCCCCGCCGAGCTGGGACGAACTGGTCCGGCGGCTGGTGGGCCGCGGCACGGAAACCGCCCAGGAGCAGCACCGCCGCCTGGAAACGGCTAAACTGGAACTTGCTGCCCAACCGGAGTTCGACTACACCATCGTCAACGATGATGTTCGCCGCGCCGCGGCTGAGCTCGTTACCCTGATGGGTCTGACCCCCAGTCACGTTGACTGACCAGGCACCACCCACACGATTTTGGAGAAGTAATTGACTACACAACCCGAAGGCATCATCAACCCGTCCATCGATTCCCTGCTGCAGGCCGCGGACTCGAAGTACGGCTTGGTTATCTTTGGTGCCAAGCGTGCCCGTCAGATCAACGCCTACTACGCCCAGCTCCACGAGGGCCTCTTTGAGTATGTCGGCCCGCTGGTGGACACCAAGTTGAACGAGAAGTCCCTCTCCATCGCCTTCCGTGAGATCGACGAGGGCCTGCTGGTCTCCTCACCGGTTGAAACCGTCTAGCGGCCGCACGAACACCGGTCGAGCGTGAGCGCGCTGAACATTGTTCTGGGAGTGGGGGGCGGCATCGCCGCCTACAAGTCGGCCCTGTTGCTGCGGCTGTTCACCGAGGCCGGCCACCAGGTCACGGTCATTCCCACGGAGGCCTCCACGCGGTTTGTGGGCATCGCCACCTGGGAGGCCCTCAGCGGGCGGCCCGCGACCAACGACGTCTTTGACGCCGTGGAGTCGGTCAACCATGTGCGGATCGGCCAATCGGCGGACCTGATCGTGGTGGCCCCGGCCACGGCGGACCTGCTGGCCAGGGCCGCGACCGGCCAGGCCGACGACCTGCTCACCACCACCTTGCTGATGGCCCGCGGTCCCGTCCTGTTCGCCCCCGCCATGCACACGGAAATGTGGCGGCACGCGGCCACCGCCGCCAATGTGGCGACCCTGCGCTCCCGCGGCATCCACGTTCTTGACCCCGCCGAGGGGCGCCTGACCGGCCCGGACAGCGGGCCCGGCCGGCTTCCCGAGCCCGAGGCGATCTTCGCCGCCGCCATGGCCCTGCTCCCCGGGGCCCCGGGAACAACAGGGGCTCCGGGAACAACAGGGGCCCCGGGAACAACGGGGGCCACGGCCGGACCTTCCCGGGCGCCGGGGACCCTGGACGGCCTGCACGTCGTGGTCACCGCCGGCGGCACCCGGGAACCGCTGGACCCCGTCCGGTTCCTGGGGAACAAGTCCTCCGGCAAGCAGGGCGTCGCCCTCGTGGCGGCCGCACTGGCTGCCGGGGCCCGCGTCACCTTGATCCATGCCCACATGGACGTTCCCGCCCCGGCCGGAGCCACCGTTCAGGCGGTGGAGACGGCCCTGGAACTGCGCACGGCCACCCTGGCCGCAGCCGCCGGCGCCGATGTGGTGATCATGGCCGCCGCCGTCGCCGACTTCCGCCCGGCCAGCGTCTCCGACGGCAAGATCAAAAAGCGCGACGACGTTGCCGATCCGGTCATCGAACTGGTCCGCAATCCGGACATCCTGGYCGAGGTGGTGGCCCACCGGGCCGCACAAAACCGGGATCAGCTGGTGGTCGGCTTCGCCGCCGAGACCGGCGACGGTAACGGGGGCGTCATGGAGTACGCCCGGGCCAAGCTCCAACGCAAGGGCTGCGACCTGTTGGTCGTCAACCAGGTCGGCCCGGGGGAGTCCGGTGACGAACAGGTCTTTGGCCGGGACGGCAACCAGGTCCACATCCTGGCCCTCGACGGGGCCCGCCCCGTCGAGGCGGCCGGCTCCAAGCGCGAGGTGGCCGACGCCGTCGTGCGGGTCATTGCCGACAGGCTCGCCGCCGGCCGGCACTAGGACGTCCATGACCATCCGTGTTCCCCGCCACCAGGGGCCGGGACGAAAAAACTAGTAGAGTGGACCAGTGACTTCAGCTAACCCCTTGCGCCTATTTACCTCCGAATCCGTGACCGCAGGCCATCCGGACAAGATTTGTGACCAGATCAGCGATGCGATTTTGGATGCCCTGCTGGCCGAGGATCCCAATTCCCGGGTGGCGGTGGAAACCATGGCCACCACCGGGCTGGTCCATGTGGCCGGGGAAGTCACCACCGACGCCTACGTGGAAATCCCGGCCATCGTGCGCAACACCATCTTGGATATCGGCTACGATTCCTCCGCCAACGGCTTCGACGGCGCCCGCTGCGGCGTCTCCGTCTCGATCGGGCAGCAGTCGCAAGACATTTTCGACGGCGTCTTCAACTCCCTGGAGGTCCGCGAGGGCACGGCGGTCGATGAGGACGACACCCAGGGCGCCGGCGACCAGGGCCTGATGTTCGGCTACGCCAGCAACGAGACCGCCTCCTACATGCCGACCCCGATCTACCTGGCGCACCGACTGTCCGAGCGGCTGACCGACGTGCGCAAGTCAGGGCTGCTGTCCTACCTGCGCCCGGACGGCAAGACCCAGGTGACCATCGGCTACGACGGCGACAAGCCGGTCTCGGTGGACACCGTCGTCATCTCCAGCCAGCACGCCGAGGGCACGGACCTTCAACGGCTGCGCCACGACCTGGCGGAATTGGTGATCGCGCCCGTCATGGACGCCTCCGGACTGGACCTCTCGGCCGTCAAGACACACCTGAACCCGGCCGGCCCCTTTGTGGTGGGCGGGCCCGTGGGCGACGCCGGGCTGACGGGGCGCAAGATCATCGTTGACACGTACGGCGGCATGGCCCGCCACGGCGGCGGCGCCTTCTCCGGCAAGGACCCGTCCAAGGTGGACCGCTCCGCCGCCTACGCCGTGCGCTGGGTGGCCAAGAACGTGGTGGCCGCCGGTCTGGCCAGCCGCGCCGAGGTGCAGGTCGGCTACGCGATCGGCAAGGCCCGCCCCGTGGGCATCTACGTCGAGACGTTTGGCACCGAAACCGTTGACCCGCGGCAGATCGAGGCGGCCATCAACGCCGTGTTTGACCTGCGCCCGCGCCCCATCATCCGGGACCTGGACCTCAAGCGACCCATTTACGCCAAGACGGCCGCGCACGGCCACTTCGGCCGGGACGATCCCGACTTCACGTGGGAGAACCTGGACCGGGTGGACGCCCTGAAGGCGTTCTTCAACGCCTAGCGGCGTCGGGCAGCACGAGTTATCCACAACGGCACAGGGCGCGGACAACAATGTCCGCGCCCTGTGCTTAGCTGGTGGCAGAGAAGAATCCCATTTGATCCACGCGACGGCTGAGGAGGACCCCATGGACTCTCATCCCGAGCAGGGCATCCAGCTGAGCCTGCTCAGCGGTTTTGTGGGCCGCGAACGGGTCGCCGACCCCCACTCGGGGGTGGAGCTGGCGCCCTCCCTGCCCGTGGCGCAGGTCGTCATCGACTCGCCGCTGCCGCACCTGGACCGGATCTTTGACTACTCGGTGCCCCGGGAGCTCGACGCCGCCGCCCTGCCCGGCGTGCGGGTGCGGGTGAAGTTTTCCGGCCAGGACCTCAACGGTTTTTTGGCCGCGCGGGTGGCCGCCTCCGAGAGCGAGCGCCTCGTGCCCCTGAGCCGGGTGTATTCGCCGGTGCCCGTCCTGCAGCCGCAGATCCTTGAGCTGGCCGCCCGGGTGGCCGGCCGCTATTGCGGCACCGTTGCCGACGTGCTGCGCGTTGCCGTCCCGCCGCGGGTGGCCAGGGTCGAGAAGGACTATCTGGCCGCCGCCCCGGCCTCCGGTGCCGAATCCGCCGCCGCTGCCGCCACGCCTGTGGCGGGGGCCCCGGCCGTGCCGCCGGCCGCCCATCCCGGAGCCTCCCTGTTCACCGGCTACTCCAATGCCGAGGCGTTTCTCACGCAGCTGTCCCTGGGCGGATCGCCCAAGGGGGTCCTGGCGGCCCTGACCGGCTTCGGGCCCGGCTCCTGGCACCACCAGATCGCCCAGGCCGTGGCCTACTGCCAGCTATCGGGGCGCGGGGCGATCGTGGTGGTGCCCGATCTCCGGGAGCTGGACCTCCTGGACAAGGCGTTTGCCCACGTCCTGCCGGCGGACTCCCACGTGCGCCTGACGGCCGACGACGGCCCCACCCAGCGCTATGAGAACTACCTGCGCGTGCTGCGTGGGGAGGTCAAGATCGTTATCGGCACCCGGTCCGCCGCGTACGCCCCGGTCCGGGAGCTGGGCCTGGTCTGCTGCTGGGACGACGGCGACGAGCTGCACATCGAGCGCAGGGCCCCGTACCAGCACAGCCGCGACGTCCTGCTGCTGCGCTCCGAAATTGAAGACACCGCAGTGCTCATGGCCGCCCACAGCCGCAGCACGGAGGCCCAGCGCCTGCTGGCCACCGGGTGGGCCCAGTCGCTGGCCGCGGCGCGGCCCACGGCCCGCCTGGCCACGGCACGGGTCATCAGCACCGCGGATTCCTTTGAACAGGCCCGGGACCCCCTGGCGGCCATGGCCCGGCTGCCGCACCGGGCCTGGCAGGTGGCCAAGGATGCCCTGGCGGCCGGGCCGGTCCTGGTCCAGGTGGCCCGGACCGGCTACGCGCCGGCCCTGGCCTGCCAACGATGCCGCGAAGTGGCCCGCTGCACCGACTGCACCGGCCCGCTCCTGCAAGCGCGGGCCGGGGGGTCCGCGCAGGTTTTGCTTTCCTGCCGGTGGTGTGGCCGGGCCGAGACCTCTTTCAGTTGCCCGACGTGCGGCAGCCACGCGCTGCGCGCCATTACCGTCGGGGCGGCGCGGACGGCGGAGGAACTGGGCCGGGCATTTCCCTCGGTTCCGGTGATTTCCTCGGCGGGCGAGCACATCAAGGCGGCCGTCCCGGACCGGCCCGCCATCGTGGTCGCCACCATCGGCGCGGAGCCGGTGGCCGCCCACGGCTATGCGGCGGCCCTGCTCCTGGATGGGGATGCGATGCTGCGGCGGGAGTCGCTGCGCTCCGGCGAGGACACGCTGCGCCGCTGGATGAATGCCGCCGCGCTCGTGCGCCCGGCCCGGGACGGCGGTTTGATCGTGGTGACCGCCGACGATTCGGTGGAGGTGGCGGCGCTGGTCCGCTGGGACCCGGCCGGCTACGCGGAACGGGAATTCGGGCTGCGGCACGAGCTGCAGCTGCCCCCGGCCGTGCGGGTCGCCGCGCTGACCGGGGGTGAGGACGACGTGAAGGCCTTCGTCGCCGCCCTGGACTTGCCCGCCCAGGTGCGCGTCATCGGTCCGGCGCCGCTGGCTGCCGGCCCGCCCCAGGGCCGGGGGGCCGCGGACGTTCCGGACGCCCCCGACTACCGGACCCTGCTCTTCTTCCCCTACGGCATGGCCGCCCGCATCACGGCCGCGCTGCGGGCGCAAAAGTCCGCCAATGCGGCGCGCCGGGTGGGTGCCCCGGTCCAGGTCCGCTGCGACGGGGTCGACGTCATTTAGTTCCGGCCCGCAGCTCCGCCGCGATCGCCAAGAGTTCCCGGGCCGAGGCGTCCCAGCTGAACGTGGCGGCCCGCGCCACCGAGGCCACGGAACGCTCCGCCCAGTGGGCCGGGGAGTCCAGCGTCCGCACGGCGGCGGCGAAGTCGGCGGGGGAGTCGGCCGGCACATAGTGCGCCGCGTCGCCGCCCACCTCCCGAAAAATTTCGGTGTCCGCCACGACCACCGGGGTGCCCAGGGCCATCGCCTCGACCAGGGGCAGCCCGTAGCCCTCGGCCCTGGACAGGGTCACCAGCGCCGTCGTGCGCAGCAGCAGCTGGTCGTATTGGGCATCCGTGACCCCGTTGTGGAAGACCACCGTCGCCCCGGCGGGCACCAGCGCCTCCAGTTCCCTCCGGCGCGCCGGGGTGATCCGGCTGAGCAGGTGCAGCGCGAAGTCCGGCAGCCAGGCCATGCCGGCGATCAGCGTCTCCACGTTCTTGTACGGCATGAAGGAGCCCATGTACGTCAGCGTCTTTTCCGGTGCGACGGCGGGATTGCGCGGCACCCGCCCGCCCTGCGGCGCGTTGCCCACGATCCGGATGGGACGCCGGGTGAGCCGGTGCCGGCGCATCTGGGCGAGCGTCGTCTGGCTGATGGTGGCGACCACGTTGGCCCGGTTCAACAGCAGCCGCTGCGGCCAGTACGCCTTGTGGTAGAGCCGCCACAGCACGCGCACGGGTGCCGGCAGGAAGCCCGGGGGCGCCGGGTGTTCGTAGTAGATAAGATCGTGCAGCGTCAGCACCAGCGGGTACTTGCGCCCCCAGCTGCCCATGGTCTGCATGGGGCAAAACACCAGGTCCGGGGACAGCTTGTTGACCGTGCGCGCCACGATAAGCTCCAGCGGGGACAACGGCGAGCGGATGAGCACCGAGGGCACGTCCGGCAGCAGCGCCAGCTGCCGGACGTCGCTGATGAGCATGGTGACGTCGGCGTGCGGTGCGACGGCGGCGATGAGGCTCGCGCCGTAGCGGCTGATGCCGTCGTGGTGGTCCAGGCGCGTAAACCGGGCATCCATGACAATTTTGGGCCTTTCGGGCCGGCTCTCGATCACAGGGGAGGGTGCCTTTCGAGAAAATCGAGGATCGCCGCAGCCGCCGGCTGCGGGGTTTCATAGTGGATGAGGTGGCCGACGTCGCCGATGACCACCAGCTCGCCCCGGGGCAGCAACTCCATGAGCTTGTGCTGGCTGGGCAGCGTGGCAATTTCATCCTCGGCGCCGGCGATGAGCAGCGTGGGCAGCGTCAACTGCTCGGCCACCTGGCGCACCGTCCCGGCGACCGAGGCCCGGAAGGACTCCAGCAGCATGTCCCGATCGGCAAAGGAACTGAAATAGGCGTGGTGCTGGCCGTGGATGAACGCCCGCAACGCCGGGTCCCGGGTCTTGGCCATGGCCACGCTCATGGCCTGGACGATCAGCGGGTTGCGCAGCAGGGCGTTTCCCGGCCCGGCCGGCAGCCTGGCCGCCACCCGGTAGTAAAAAACCGCCAGCTTGGTCAGGACACCCGCCGGGCCTTCAAGTGCGGGCGCGGCGATGGGGTTGACCAGGATCAACGGAAACACCCGGCCCGGGTGGGCGGCGGCAAAATGGCCGGCCACGATCGAGCCGAAGGAGTGGCCCAGCAGCACCGTGTCCCGGCCCAGCGCCAGGGCATCCAGGAAGTCGCCCAGAAAACGGCCGTAGCCGGCAATGTCGTGGGCCGCGTCCGGGAATGCCGGGGACTGTCCAAAACCGGGCAGGTCCGGCATTACGATGCGCATGTGGGGGAGCAGCTCCACCACACGCTCCAGCCCGTGGTGGTCGCCGCGGAAGCCGTGGACCATGACAATGGTGCGTGTCTGCGGCGTCCACTCCACCGGCGCGTAGTCCCAGTAGCGGACGACGACGCCGCCCACTGAGACGGTGTGCCCGTCCGCCCGGGCGCCCAGGTCCACGGCGATCGGCGCACGCCCGGCCCCGCCGGGCACGCCCTTGCCCCACCACGGGGTTGTGCTCCGCACGGTCTTATTCCACACGCTCTTATTCCGCACGCTCTTGTTCCGCACAGGTACCCCTAGTTCACGTCGTTGGGGTTGGAGCCGGAGCGCTGCCCGCGGTCCATGGCCTCGATGGCAGCGAATTCTCCGGCCGACAGCTCGAAGTCAAACACGTTGAGGTTTTCGCGGATCCGTCCCGCGCTGCTGGCCTTGGGGATCACCAGGTGGCCGGACTGGACATGCCAGCGCAACACCACCTGCGCCGTCGAGCGTCCGTGGGCGGCGGCGATGGCGCCCAGCCCGGGGTCGGCCAGCAGGGCGCCGCGGGCCAGCGGACTCCAGGCCTGCGTGGCGATGCCGAGCTCGGCGTGGAGGGCGCGGAGTTCGCGCTGCGCCAGCCACGGGTGCAGCTCCACCTGGTTGACGGCGGGCACCACCCCAGTGGCCTCCAGCAGGCGGCGCAGGTGCTCGGGTTCGAAGTTGCTGACCCCGATGGCGCGCACCCGGCCCTGGTGGTAGAGCGATTCAAGGGCCCGGTAGGTGGGAATGTACAGCTCCCGGGCGGGGGCCGGCCAGTGGATGAGGAACATGTCAAGGTAGTCCAGCCCCAGCCGGGCCAGGGACTCGTCGAACGCGGCCAGCGTGGCGTCATAGCCCTGCCGGTCGTTCCAGACCTTGGAGGTGATGAAGATGTCCTCCCGGGGCGTGCCGGCGGCGACGGCGCGGCGCACGGCCGCCCCGACGCCGGCCTCGTTGCCGTACATGGCCGCCGTGTCCACGGTGCGATAGCCGGCGTCGAGCGCTGTGGCCACGAGGTCGGCACAGTCCGCCGGGGGGACCTTGTAGACCCCGAAACCGAGGGCGTCGATCCGGACGCCGTTGTTCAGCGTCTTTTTGGGTGCTGCATGCATGCCTACGACTCTACCGAGCAAAGCGGCCCGGCACGCATGCGGCGCGGCTACAGGCCCTCCAGGCTGTTCAGGAGGCCAAAGATGGGATCCGCGGACGGGCTCTCCTGTTCCACCAGTATCCGGGCCGTGGATTCATCCAGGATGAGGTCCGTGGCCAGCCCGGCGGCCAGCGCGCCGCGCAGCCCCCTGATCTTCTTGGCCCCGGAGATGATGCAGATGCGCCGCCGGACTTGGCGCAGCTTGGCCAGGCTGGGGCCGCTGGAGCGGTCGTTGAGGACAATGCCCGCATCGCTGCCGTCGGAGCGAAAGAAGACGGTGGCCACGTCCCCCGCGACGCCGCCGGCCTCCAGGGCCGCGATGTCCGTGGCATCCAGGTAGCCGCCGGAGTACACGTGGCTGGGGAGGTCGGCGTCTATGGAGCCGACGCCGAAAATGGCGATGGTCATGCGGTCCTGCAGGTCCAGGATGCGCCGGACGCTGCGTTCCTGCCACATCATGCGCTTGGTCTCGGCCTTGTCAAAGAAGGCCGGAACCGGGAACTGTTCGACGGTGGCCCCGTAGGCCGTGCCGAACCGCCGGATGATCTCGGAGGCATAGGCGATGCCGGAGGTTTGCGTGTTCCCGGCGCCGTTGAGTTGGACGATGACGGTGCCGTGGGTGGTCTTGCGGGTCAGGTGCCGGCTGACGGTGCTCAGCGTTGACCCCCAGGCGACGCCGATGACCGCGTTCGAATCGACCAGCGGGCCGATGGTGCGGGCCGCCTGCATGCTGACCCGGTCCAGGACCTCCACCTCGTTGAGCGTGTCCGCCACGGGGACCACATGAACGTCTACCCGGTACCGCTTGTGGATGGCCCGCTCCAGTTCCGGGGCCCGGTCCGAGGGCGTCTTGACCTGAATCTGCACCAGCCCGCTGTCCCGGGCCGCGGACAGCAGCCGGGACACGGTGGAGCGGGACGTGCGCAACTCCCGGGCGATGGCGTCCATCGTCTGGGCCTGCAGATAGTACATTTGTGCAGCACGGAGCGCATCCGAGGCCCTGGTTGGTTTCGTTGGCATGGGCCGCACCGCCTTTTTGCACGTTCGTGCAACCGTGTTGACTATATTTTCCGATTGCTCCAACAATAATGGGAACAGACGCCCGGCGCGCAACGACTCGGGACTCGATGGGGGTCACAGTGAGAATCCTCGGCACCACGGGCAGGCTAGCTCCCCCTCGCGAAAGTGCCCCCGCGCCCCGGCGCCCCGTGGAAAGCTTGATTGCCTAAGGCTCCCGGGCAACGCGGCTCAAGGCGGGCGGGCCAAAAGGGTGCGTCCGGCGCATAATCAAATAAAGATAAGGAGTCAAAGATGTCTCTTGGAATTGTGTTCCTCTCCGAAGTGATGGGAACCATGATGCTGACCCTGCTGGGTTGCGGCGTCGTAGCCAACGTTGCGCTGAAGGGATCCAAGGGCAATGCCGGCGGATTCCTCCTGGTCAACTGGGGATGGGGCCTGGCCGTGATGTGCGGCGTGTTTGTTGCCGCGAAGTCCGGCGCGCACCTGAACCCGGCCGTCACCGTGGGCATCCTCTCCAGCGGCGCCTCCAACTACGCCCCGGAGGTTCCGATTACGTTTGGGTCCACGCTGACCTACTTTGGCGGGGAAATGCTCGGCGCATTCCTCGGCGCGGTGTTTTGCTGGGTGGCGTACAAGCAGCACTTTGACGGCGAACAAGATGCCGCCGCCAAGCTGGGCGTGTTCTCCACCGGCCCGGCCATCCGCAGCTACGGCTGGAACGTGGTCACCGAGGTCATCGGCACCTTCGTGCTGGTGTTCGTCATCCTCCACTTCGGCGGCGGCGTGACCGGGCTCGGCCCGTTGCCGGTGGCCCTGTTGGTGGTTGGCATTGGCGCCTCCCTTGGCGGGCCCACCGGCTACGCCATCAACCCGGCCCGTGACCTGGGCCCGCGCATCGCCCATGCACTGCTGCCCATCAAGGGCAAGGGCTCCAGCGACTGGAGCTACTCCTGGGTTCCGATCGTTGGACCGCTGGTTGGCGGCGCCCTCGGCGGACTGATGGCCCAGTGGCTGCCGCTCGTGGTGAAGTGACCACAACCTACGGCAGATAAATAGCAGATTCTACAAACAAAGGAAGCAATGATGTCCAAGTATGTAATCGCTATCGATCAGGGAACTACGAGTAGCCGTGCCATCGTCTTCGACCATGACGGCAACATTGTTTCCAGCGGCCAGCTCGAGCACGAGCAGATCTTCCCGAAGCCGGGCTGGGTCGAGCACGATGCCGTCGAAATCTGGAACAACACCCGCGAGGTCATCGGCACGGCGCTGGCCCAGGCCAACCTGACCCGGCACGACATCGTCGGTGTCGGCATCACCAACCAGCGGGAGACCGCCGTCGTCTGGGACAAGAACACCGGCGTGCCCGTGTACAACGCCATCGTGTGGCAGGACACCCGCACCCAGGGCATCGTCGACGAGCTGGCGGCCGACGGCGGCGTCGAGCGGTTCAAGCAGAAGGTCGGCCTGCCGCTGGCCACCTACTTCTCCGGCACCAAGATCAAGTGGATCCTGGACAATGTGGAGGGCGCGCGGGAAAAGGCGGAGGCCGGGGACCTGCTCTTTGGCAACACGGACAGCTGGGTCACCTGGAACCTGACCGGCGGGGTGGACGGCGGCGTCCACATCACCGACGTCACCAACGCCTCGCGCACCCTGTTCATGGACCTGGAGACGCTTTCCTGGGATGAGGAGATCCTGGCCGCCTTCGGCGTGCCGAAGTCCATGATGCCCGCCATCAAGTCCTCCTCGGAGGTCTACGGCACCGTGCACGGCAGCCAGCTGCTGCGTGAGGTCCCCGTGGCCGGCATCCTCGGCGACCAGCAGGCCGCCACCTTTGGCCAGGCCGCCTTTGAGACCGGCGAGGCCAAGAACACGTACGGCACCGGCTGCTTCCTGATCTTCAACACCGGAGAGGAGATCGTCCACTCCAAGAACGGGCTGCTGACCACGCTCGGCTACAAGCTGGGCGACGCGGCACCGCACTACGCGCTGGAAGGCTCCATCGCCGTCACCGGATCCCTCATCCAGTGGCTGCGCGACAACGTGGGCATGATCAAGTCCGCGCCCGAGGTGGAGGAACTGGCCGCCGCGGTGGAGGACAACGGCGGCGTCTACATCGTGCCGGCCTTCTCCGGACTGTTCGCCCCCTACTGGCGCTCCGACGCCCGCGGCGCCATCGTGGGCCTGACCCGGTTCGTGAACAAGAACCACATCGCCCGGGCCGCGCTGGAGGCCACCGCGTTCCAGACCCGGGAGGTGCTCGACGCGGTCAACGCCGACTCCGGCGTGGACCTGACCGAACTGAAGGTCGACGGCGGCATGGTCGCCAACGACGCCCTGATGCAGTTCCAGGCCGACATCCTTGGCGTCCCCGTCATTCGCCCGAAGGTGGTCGAGACCACCGCCCTCGGCGCCGCCTATGCCGCCGGCCTGGCCGTCGGCTTCTGGAAGGACCTGGGGGAGCTGTCCGCGAACTGGTCCGAGGACAAGCGCTGGCTGCCGACCATGGACGCCGCCGAACGCGACCGCCAGATGCGCCTGTGGAAGAAGGCCGTCACCAAGTCCATGGACTGGGTCGATGACGACGTGAAGTAGCAACCGCTGCGGATCTGCCCTGGCAACCGCCATCGAGAAGGGGTCCCGCCGCTCGCCGGGGCAACCGTCGTCGAGAAGCCGCCCCCGGGCCCCTTCTCGACGACGGTTGCCC
>NZ_JBFREA010000026.1:45628-150274 GCF_052114065.1 Specibacter sp. RAF43
CCCGGGCCCCTTCTCGACGACGGTTGCCCCGGCGAGCGGCGGATGGATCTTGCTCATGAGTTTTGTATGTGCGCTAAAGTAAATGGGTGCATACATTCCTTCGCCTTAGTTAGCCGCGCCATCCGCCGCGGCCATGCCCCTTGCCTTGGTCGAGGGGCTTTTGTGTGTGAAGAAGTTGAATGGGCATCAGCCGTTGATGAATGAAAAGGCAGGGTACGTGAGCGTGCAGTCGCAGACTGAAGAGAACAGCGAAGAGGGCGTCTACAGTTTCGCCGCGATGGAAGCCAAGTGGCCCGCCGTCTGGGGCGAACAGCAGGTCTTCACGCCCCTTGACGACGGGTCCAGGGAACGGCGCTACGTCCTTGACATGTTCCCGTACCCCTCCGGGGACCTGCACATGGGCCATGCCGAGGCCTTTGCCATGGGCGACGTCGTCTCCCGCTACTGGCGCCAGCTCGGCTACGACGTCCTGCACCCGATCGGCTGGGACTCCTTCGGGCTGCCCGCCGAGAACGCCGCCATCAAGCGCAACGCCCACCCCAGCGAGTGGACGTACGCCAACATCGACACGCAGGCGGAGTCCTTCAAGCGCTACGCCATTTCCGTGGACTGGTCCCGCCGGGTGCATACCTCCGACCCCGAGTACTACCGGTGGACGCAGTGGCTGTTCAAGCGCTTTTACGAGCGGGGCCTGGCGTACCGCAAGAACTCACCCGTCAACTGGTGCCCGACGGACCAGACCGTGCTCGCCAACGAGCAGGTCGTCAACGGCGCCTGTGAACGCTGCGGCACCGTGGTGACGAAGAAGTCGCTCAACCAGTGGTATTTCAAGATTACCGACTACGCCGACCGCCTCCTTGATGACATGGAGGCGCTGGCCGGCCACTGGCCCGATCGGGTCCTGGCGATGCAGCGCAACTGGATCGGCCGCTCCGAGGGCGCCCACGTCACGTTTGTCATTGAGGAATCCGGTGCGGACAAGCCGGCGCACGAGCTGACCGTCTTCACCACCCGCCCGGACACGCTGTACGGGGCCACATTCTTCGTGGTGGCCGCCGACGCCCCGCTGGCCCTGGACCTGGTGACGGCCGAACACGCGGAGGCGCTCAGCGACTACCGCGAGCAGGTCAAGGCCCTCAGCGACATTGAGCGCCAGTCCACCGAGCGCACCAAGACCGGCGTCTTCACCGGCCGGTACGCCCTGAACCCGCTGACCGGTGAGAGGCTGCCCGTCTGGGCCGCCGACTACGTGCTGGCCGACTACGGCACCGGCGCCATCATGGCCGTCCCCGCCCACGACCAGCGTGACCTGGACTTTGCCCGCGCCTTCGACCTGCCGGTGCGGGCCGTGCTGGACACCGGCGAGGACGATCCGGCCGTGACCGGCGTCGCCACCGCCGGGGAGGGCAYGCTGATCAACTCCGGGGACCTCAACGGCCTGTCCAAGGCGGATGCGATCCCGGCCGCCATCGACATCCTGGAAAAACTGGGCACGGGCGAAAAGTTCGTCAACTTCCGCCTGCGCGACTGGCTGCTGTCCCGCCAGCGGTTCTGGGGCACGCCCATCCCCATCATCCATTGCCCGGATTGCGGCGAGGTTCCCGTCCCCGACGACCAGCTGCC
This sequence comes from Specibacter sp. RAF43, assembly GCF_052114065.1. Taxonomy (NCBI): domain Bacteria; kingdom Bacillati; phylum Actinomycetota; class Actinomycetes; order Micrococcales; family Micrococcaceae; genus Specibacter; species Specibacter sp. RAF43. The sequence goes on from NZ_JBFREA010000026.1 coordinate 47,252, forward strand.
GGTCCGGCTGCCGGACAACCTGCGCGGGGAGGACCTGTCCCCGAAGGGCACGTCCCCGCTGGCGGCGGCCGCGGACTGGGTCAACGTCCCCTGCCCGGCATGCGGCGGCGCCGCCAAGCGCGACACCGACACCATGGACACGTTCGTCGACTCGTCCTGGTATTTCCTGCGCTTTGTCTCCCCGCAATTCACCGACGGCCCGTTTGATCCGGCCAAGGTCAACGAGTGGATGCCGGTGGGACAGTACGTCGGCGGCGTCGAGCACGCCATCTTGCACCTGCTGTACGCCCGCTTCTTCACCAAGGTCATCCACGACATGGGCCTACTGGACGCCACCGAACCCTTCAGCCGGCTGCTCAACCAGGGCCAGGTGCTCAACGGCGGCAAGGCAATGAGCAAGTCCCTGGGCAACGGCGTGGACCTGGGCCAGCAGCTGGACAAGTACGGGGTCGACGCCGTCCGGCTCACCATGATCTTCGCCGGCCCGCCCGAGGACGACGTCGACTGGGCCGACGTTTCGCCGTCGGGCTCGGCCAAGTTCCTGGCCCGCGCCTGGCGCCTTGGCCGCGACGTGGCCAGCAAACCCGGCACCAACCCGGCCGCCGGCGACCCCGCCCTGCGCTCCCTGGCCCACCGCACCATCCACGAGGCCAAGACCCTGCTGGAGGGCCACAAGTTCAATGTGGTCGTGGCCAAGCTCATGGAACTGGTCAATGCCACCCGCAAGGTCATCGATTCCGGTGCCGGGGCTGCGGATCCGGCCGTCCGCGAGGCCGCCGAGGCCGTCGCGGTCCTGTTGAGCCTCTTCGCCCCCTACACGGCAGAGGATATGTGGAACGCCCTCGGCCACCCGGCATCGGTGGCCAACGCCGGCTTCCCGGACGTTGACGAGGCCCTGCTGGTGCGCCAGAGCATCACGGCGATCGTGCAGGTCCAGGGCAAGGTCCGCGACCGCCTGGAGGTATCCCCGGACATCACCGAGGAGGAACTGCGTGCGCTGGCCCTGGACTCGGAGGCCATCAAGCGTGCGCTGGACGGACGCGGCATCCGCACGGTGATTGTGCGGGCGCCTAAGCTGGTCAATATCGTCCCGGCCTGACGGCCCGGAGTTCTCACGCCGTCCCGGTCCGCACGGGCCGGGACGGCACTTTTCTGCGGGAAGGCGGTGATCATGGCAACGGAAAGCACCCCGGTCCGCGGCTGGCTGCGGCACCAGGTTGGCCGGCTCAGGCCCCGGCCCGCCCCGCCCGGCGCGGTCCCGCCGCCCCGGCCACGCATCGCCGTCGTCAGTGATTCCGCCGCCGCCCTGCCGCCGGAGTGGCTGGCGGCCAACAACGGCGCCGGACGGCTCACCATCGTCCCCATGCCGGTCATCATCGGCGAGGACGTGTACGCCGACGACGACGCCGAACTGGAGACCCACATTTCCCTCGCCCTCGCGGCGGGCTCGCCCGTGCGCACATCCCGGCCGTCGCCCGGGCAATTCGAGGCGGCCTACCGGGCCGCGGCCGCCGCCGGGTGCGAGTCGATCGTCTCAATCCATATTTCCGCAAAATTATCCGGCACCCTGGACGCGGCCCGGATGGCGGCCGCCCGGGTGCCCGTGCCGGTGCAGGTTCTTGACTCGGAAACCGTGGGGATGGCGTTGGGACTGGGCGTTCAGGCGGCCGTCGCCGCGGCCCGGGCCGGCGCCGGCGCCGAACAGGTCGTGGCGGCCGCACAATCCGCGGTGCGCTCCGGCACGGTGTTTTTTTACGTCCCCAGCCTGGAGCAATTGCGCCGGGGCGGGCGCATCAGCCTCGCCTCCTCGTGGGTGGGGACGATGCTGGACATCAAGCCGATCCTGGGCATTCGCGACGGGGCCGTGGTGCCGCTGGAAAGGGTTCGCACGGCCGGCAAGGCGGTGGCCCGGCTGGAGAAGCTGGCCGCGGCCGAAGTCTCCGCCCGGACGTCCGGGACCGCCCAGGCCTGCCTGCACTACTTTGGCAACGAGGCCCAGGCCAAGGATCTGGGGGCCGCCCTGCAGGCCGACTGTCCGGGACTTGGCGCGTTCACCCTGACCCGGCTCCCGGCCGTCCTGGCGGCGCACGCGGGACTGGGCGTGCTGGTCGTGGTGGTGGCCGACGCATTCACTCCTCCACACCCCGGGCCCGCAGCGGGATAGTCCACCTCCGGTCGCGTGGCCGTGGCCCTGCCTCCCGCGCACGCCTAGCGTGTGGATATGAACGGATTCGAGTCGCAGTGGAGGCCTCCGCACGAGGCAGGGCCCCGGCGGTCCGCCGCCGCGGGTGCGGGAGTTCGCGGGCCCCGGGGGCCGCGCTGGATCATCTCCGTCCGGGCCCTGGTGGTGACGCTGGCCATCGTCGTGGCCGCCCTCGGGGTCCTGTGGCTGGAATCGGCAAGCGTCTCCGGCGCCTCCGCCCAGCTCGCGGCGCACGATCCCGCGAAGGTGGCCGTCCCCGGCGTTCAAGCCATGAACGGGACACCCCTGAGCTCCGCCGCGCCGGGTGACTCCGCGTCGCCGGGCCCGTCCGGAGGGAGCGCGGCGGGAGTTCCCGGTTCCGGGCGGGCGGGCGAGCTGGTGGTCCATGTGGCGGGCGCGGTATCCCATCCCGGCATCGTATCCCTGCCCGCAGGCAGTCGCGTCTATCAGGCCATCGCCGCCGTCGGGGGAGCCCTGCCCGCGGCCGAACTGTCCGCCCTCAATCTTGCCGCCGTGGTGAGCGACGGGCAGCAGGTGCTGGTCCTCACCAAGTCGCAGGCGTTGGCCGGGCACGGTGTTGGCCCGATGCCGGCCGCCGGCGGCCGGCCCACCCCGAGGGCGGCGGCCCCCATCAACCTCAACACGGCCACGGCGGGGGACCTGGACGCGCTGCCCGGCGTCGGCCCCGTGCTGGCCCAGCGGATCGTGCAGTGGCGGACGGACCATGGACCGTTCAAGGCCGTTGCGGAACTGGACGCCGTCACGGGAATCGGGGCGAAGATGCTCGAGAACCTGCGGGCCCTGGTGAGCGTGGGATGACGAAACGATGATGCGCCCGGACCCGAGGTGGTCGCGGTATGCGCGGGCGGCCGTGAGCGAGGTGCGGGGGATCGGTCGCCCGGCGGTAGCCGCACCACCCCCGCCCGCCGTGCCCCCGCCCGCCCGGTGGCGGGTCCGGGGCGGGAGCCGGACCGGTGCGGCATTGCGGCGACAACTGGCGGCGGTCAACGATAGGCAGACCGCGCAGGAGTCGGAGCACCGGATGGACCTGCGGTTGGTGCCGGCGGCCATCGCGGCGTGGAGCACCGCGGCGGCGGCCACGGCCTGGCCGTGGCGGCAGTCGATGTGGTGCGCGGGTATTTTCCTGTGCACTGCGAGTCTCGCGGGCCTGGCGCTGCGGCGCGGCGGTTCCCCGCGCCCCGGCCGGAACTCGATCCGGTCCCGCCGGAGCCCCCATCGGGACCGGATCCGACCCCGCCGGAGCCCCGACCGTGGTCCCATCCGATCCCGCCGAGGCGCCAAAGCCCCGGCGGACCCCATCCTGGCGGGCGTTGGCGGTGCCGTGGTGGTGGCCGCCGCCTGTGCCGGCATGATCTGCGTGGCCGCGGGCCTGCACCAGTTCGACCGCGCGAGGTCGCCGCTGGATGCGATGCTGCGCGGCGGCGCGGCGGTAACCGTCGTCCTGCGTATGGAGTCGGCGCCCCGCCCCCTCACGGCATCCGGGGGCGGCCCGCAGGTCATCTTTGAGGCGGAAATTTTGAGCGCGACATCGGGCGGGCGCGTGGCCCACGGCCGGGCTCCCGTGCGGGTGGTGGCCGGGATCCCGTGGGCCGGTGTGGCCGAGGGTGCCACCGTGTCCACCGCCGGCAGGCTCAGCCCCGGGGGCCCGGAAGAACGAGTCCTGGGCTATTTGCACCCGCTGACGGCGCCGCTGCCCCCGGCCGGCCTCGAACTTTCCGGGCGTGGCGTCGTCCAGGGCCTGCGATCCGGCTGGGTGGATGCCGCGCACGGGGCGTGGAACGGGGCGTCCCCCGACGCCGGGGCGCTGCTGCCCGGAATGGTCATGGGGGATCGCAGCGGCGTCGATCCCGGGCTGGAGGCTGCGATGACGACGGTCGGGCTGACGCACTTGACGGCCGTCAGCGGGGCGAACTGCACCCTGGTGTTGGCCGCACTGCTGTCGATCCTGCGGACGGCGCGCCTACCACGCCTGGCGGCCACGGCGGGGGCCGGGCTGGGGCTCGCCGGCTTCGTCGCGGTGGTCGGGCCCGATCCGAGCGTGCTGCGAGCGGCGGTCATGGGCGGGATTGGCGCCCTGGCCATGGTCGGCGGACGCCCCAAGCGCGTCGGGGCGCTGCTGTCCGTCACCATTGTCGGCCTGCTGGTCTTCGACCCCTGGCTGGCCCGGGACGTTGCCTTCGCCTTGTCGGTACTGGCCACGCTCGGGCTGCATCTGGTGGGTCGGCGATGCGCCCGGTGGCTGGGAGCCTGGCTGCCGGCCTGGATGGCTCAGGCGGTGGCCATTCCGTTGGCCGCCCAGCTCTTCTGCGCCCCGCTGATCGTGCTGCTGCAGCCCCGGCTTACGCTTTTCACGGTCCCCGCCAACATGGTGGTGGCGCCCGTGGTGGGTCTGGTCACCACGGTCGGCACGTTCGGCCTGGTCACCGCGACCCTGGTCCCCGCCCTCGCGATGGCCTGCGCGGCCGTGGCCGGCATCGGCGCCTGGTGGGTTGCCGCCGTCGCCCGCTGGATGGCCACACTTCCCGGCGCCGTGCTGCCCTGGCCCGGCGGCGCTGCGGGCGTGGTGCTCATGGCCGTTTTCAACGCGTTGGTGCTGGCCGCGCTGGTTGCCGCGGTGGAACGGCAACGCACCGTAGAGCTGATGGACCATTTGCGCGAAACGGTGCCACGGCGGTGGCATTTCCTGTTCGGCTTCGGCGCACTGACGGCCTGCGTCGCCGTGGCCGCCGGCGCCTGGACATGGGCGGCGCTGTGAGCGGCCGTGCCATCTCCGGCAGGGTCCCGAAGACCCCTGCGTCGATGGAGGAGTCCGGCCCGGCGGCCGCCTTGGGATTGTCGCAGGGCCATGGCACAGTTGATGCTGTGCCTATTCCAGTGAGTGAGACCGTCCAGTGAGTGAGTCAGTCCAGTGAGTCCGGCAACCAGGGCCGGCCAGCGCGCGCCCGGGACGGCTGACTGGCGGGATGTGCCGGTGGCGCCGGTGGTGCTCATGTTTGGCCCCGAGGACTTCATTGCCGCCCGGGCCGTCGACGGGCTGCGCGCCAAGTTGCGCGCGCTCAATCCCGAACTGGAGATCACCTCCATCGATGCCGGGCACTACACGGCCGGCAAGCTGGGCCTGACCGCCAGCCCGTCGTTGTTCGGCGAGCCGAAGCTCATCGAGGTTTCGGGGCTCGCGGGCATGAGCGATGACTTCCTGGCCGACGCCCTGGCGTATCTCCTGGATCCACAACCGGACGTGACGCTCGCCCTGCTGCACGCCGGGGGAACCCGCGGCAAGAAGCTGCTGGACGCGCTGAAGGCGGCCGGCGCCCCCCGCATCGAGTGCCAGGCGCTCAAGAAGGACCAGGACAAGGCGGCCTTCGTCGGCGCGGAGTTCCAGGCGGCCAGACGCCGGATTGATGCCCCGGGGGTGCGCGCCCTGGTCGCCGCCGTCGGCGCCAACCTGGCCGAACTCGCCGCCGCCTGCCAGCAGCTCATGGCCGATGTCCCGGGCCTGGTCGGCAGCGAGGACGTCGACAACTACTATGGCGGCCGGGTCGAGGCCACGGCCTTCCGGGTCGCCGACGCCGCCCTGGCGGGCAATGCACCGGCCGCGTTGTCATCGCTGCGCCATGCCCTGGCCACGGGCGTGGATCCGGTGCCACTGGTCGCCGCCCTGGCCATGAAAATCCGGCAGGTTGCCAAGGTCCACTCGGCCCGGGGGAGTTCGGCGCAGCTGGCCCGGGAACTGGGCATGGCCCCGTGGCAGGTGGATGCCGCCCGCCGGGACGCCGGGCACTGGAGTGGTGAGGCCCTGGTAACCGCCATCAAGGTGCTTGCCGAAGCCGACGCCGCGGTTAAGGGTGCCGCCAAGGACCCCGTCTACGCCGTGGAACGGGCCGTGATCGTCATCGCCACCTCGGCAAGGCACTGACGGGTGCCTCCAAATGGGGCCGGCGCGGGTGCTTTCGTTAAACACGTGTGCCCCGCGCCAATTGGCGCGGGGCACACGTTGAGTTGCGAAGCAGATCGGCCTAGAGGGCGTTAACCTTCTTGGAGATGGCCGACTTGCGGTTGGCAGCGTTATTGGCGTGAATGACGCCCTTGCTGACAGCCTTGTCCAGCTTACGGCCTGCATTCACCAGGGCAGCCGCAGCTGCATCCTTGTCGGCCTTGGCCACCGCCGTGTTTACTGCACGGATAGCGGTCTTCAGCTCGGACTTCACCGAGAGGTTGCGCTGGCGCGCCTTCTCGTTGGTGAGGATGCGCTTCTTCTGGGACTTGATATTAGCCACGTTGTATAACTCTCTTTTGATGCGACATTCGGTCGTAGAGGGCGTAGGTTGGCCGTTGACAGCGGCGTGGGGATGCTCGAATTACGGTGAACGTCAGGCCAACCTGTTGTGACCGCCGACCTGCACGGGCACACACTGCAAACCAGATTATCAGATACGGCGCCCCGGGCGGGAATGAAAGAACTATTTCCAGCCGTGTCGCCGCCGCAGCCCGTCTGCCACCAACGCAAACCGCGCGGCGTCCAGGACGGCACCTTCCCTGCGAATGTCCGCCTCGCTGACTTGCAGGATGCGGTCCAGTTTCGCCTCGCTCGGCCGCCCGCGCGCGTCCCAGGCTCCGGGGCCCAGGTCAATGTAGTCGAAGCCGTCGCGGCGCTTGTTGCCATGGTCCTTGCTCGTGAGCATGACGGCAAGGAGCCGAGCCCCGTTGCGCCCCACCACCAACACGGGCCGATCATTGCCCCGGAGATAGTCCTCCTCGTACGGCACCCACGTCCACACGATCTCACCGGGGTCGGGGTCGCCGTCGGGCCGGGGCGCATAGGCCACGGTGGCCGAGCCGGTGAAGTCCCCCGGGTAGGGGGAGGCGAGCGGAGCCGGTCCCGGCGTATTGGACGGCCGGGGGCCGGCGGGGGGACGCGCCGTCGCCCGGGTGGTCTTGTGAAGCGCGCCGGCCAGGTTGCGCAGGAGGCCGAGCAGGCGGCCCGAGGTTGATGCCATGGTGCCCACCCTAGCGAATCCGGATCGGGCCCGGTGGACAGGGACCGGCAATACGGGCCGCCGGTTCTGTGGCGGCCGGCCAAACGTGGGACACTTGAGGGAATGCGTGGCCGGCGTTAAACGCCCGGCCACAACCCCTGCACGGTCCGGCGAATTCGCCGGCGTCCCTGCGTCCATGCAACAGTAAGGAACCCTAGTGTCACCCATGGCCCGCACTGCCCCGGTGCCCGCCGCGACCGATCCGGCGATCATCAGGAACTTCTGCATCATCGCTCACATTGACCACGGGAAATCGACCCTGGCCGATCGGATGCTCCAGCTCACGGGAGTGGTTCAGCAGCGTGACATGAAGGCGCAATACCTCGACCGGATGGACATCGAACGCGAACGCGGGATCACGATCAAGTCCCAGGCCGTGCGCATCCCGTGGGAGGTGGACGGCACCGCCTATTGCCTGAACATGATCGACACCCCCGGGCACGTCGACTTCACCTATGAGGTCTCCCGTTCCCTGGCGGCGTGTGAGGGCGCCATCCTGTTGGTGGATGCGGCGCAGGGCATTGAGGCCCAGACCCTGGCCAATCTGTACCTGGCCATGGAAAACAACCTGACCATCATTCCGGTGTTGAACAAGATTGACCTGCCGGCCGCCCAGCCGGAGAAGTACGCCGCAGAGCTTGCCAGCCTGATTGGCGGCAGGCCGGAAGACGTGCTCAAGGTCTCCGGCAAGACCGGCGCCGGCGTGGAGGAACTGCTGGACCTCATCGTCAAGGAGTTGCCCGCCCCCGTCGGTGATCCCAATGCCCCCGCACGGGCCATGATCTTTGACTCCGTCTATGACACCTACCGCGGCGTGGTCACCTACGTCCGGGTTATCGACGGCAGCCTGAGCCCGCGGGAAAAAATTCAGATGATGTCCACCCGCGCCACGCATGAGCTGTTGGAAATCGGTGTCAGCTCGCCCGAGCCGACACCGTCCAAGGGCCTGGGGGTGGGGGAGGTCGGCTACCTGATCACCGGGGTGAAGGACGTGCGCCAGTCCAAGGTGGGCGACACCGTCACCACGTTGCACAAGCCGGCCGCGGAATCCCTGGGCGGCTACCAGGAGGCCAAGCCCATGGTGTTCTCCGGGCTGTACCCGCTGGACGGCACGGACTACCCGGTGCTGCGCGACGCCCTGGAAAAGCTGATGCTCAACGACGCCGCGCTGATCTATGAGCCCGAGACCTCCGCGGCCCTGGGCTTTGGCTTCCGCGTCGGCTTCCTGGGCCTGCTGCACCTGGAAATCACCCGCGAACGGCTCGAACGCGAATACAACCTCGACCTGATCTCCACCGCACCCAACGTCGAGTACGAGGTCACCCTGGAGGACAAGAAGGTCATCCAGGTCACCAACCCCAGCGAATACCCGTCGGGGAAGATCGCCGAGGTCCGCGAACCCATGGTGGCCGCCACCATCCTGGCCCCGAGCGAGTTTGTCGGAGCCATCATGGAGCTGTGCCAGTCCCGCCGCGGCATTCTGGGCGGCATGGACTATCTCTCCGAGGACCGGGTGGAAATCCGGTACCGGCTGCCGCTGGCCGAGATCGTCTTTGACTTCTTTGACATCCTCAAGTCCAAGACCCGCGGCTACGGCTCACTGGACTGGAAGGCCGACGGCGAACAGGTCGCCGACCTTGTCAAGGTGGACATCCTGCTCCAGGGCGAACAAGTGGATGCCTTCAGCGCCATCACCCACCGCGACAAGGCCTACGCGTACGGCGTCATGATGACCGGCAAGCTGCGTGAGCTCATCCCGCGCCAGCAGTTCGAGGTGCCCATCCAGGCGGCCATCGGTGCCCGCATCATCGCCCGCGAGAGCATCCGGGCCATCCGCAAGGACGTGCTGGCCAAGTGCTACGGCGGTGACATCTCACGCAAGCGCAAGCTGCTGGAAAAGCAAAAGGAAGGCAAGAAGCGCATGAAAATGGTGGGCCGCGTGGAGGTCCCCCAAGAGGCGTTCATCGCCGCGCTGTCCTCCGAAGAGCCGTCAAAGGACAAGTCCAAGAAGTGAACCGTTCGACCAGGAAAGCTGGCGGCTAGTCCCATGCCAAGCACACTGCCCGTGGGCGATCCCGCCCCGGCCGACGGCGTCCTGCCGGAGCAGGCGGCCGTCGGTGCGGCGCAGCGCCGCTTCAGCCTGTACGCGCACATCCCGTTTTGCGCCGTCCGGTGCGGCTATTGCGACTTCAACACCTACACGGCCACCGAGCTCGGCGGCGGCGCCTCGCAGGACGCCTACGCCGCCACGGCCGTTCGCGAGGTCGAGTTTGCCGCCCGGGCCCTGGCCGCCTCGGGCGTGCCGGCGCGCAAGCTGGCAACCGTCTTTTTTGGCGGCGGCACGCCCACCCTGCTGCCGGCCGGGGACCTGACGGCGATCCTCGGCTCCGCCGTCGAGCAGTGGGGCCTTGAGGACGGCGCCGAGGTCACCACCGAGGCCAACCCCGACTCTGTCACGCGGGATTCGCTGCGGGAATTGCGCGACGGCGGATTTACCCGCGTCTCCTTCGGCATGCAGTCCGCCGTGCCGCACGTGCTCAAGGTGCTCGAGCGCACCCACGATCCCGCCCGTGTCCCGCAGGCCGTGGCGTGGGCGCGCGAGGCCGGGCTGCACGTGAGCGTCGACTTGATCTACGGCACGCCCGGGGAGTCCCTGGCCGACTGGGAGGCCTCCGTGCGGACCGCCCTGAGCTACGAGCCGGACCACATCTCCGCGTATTCGCTCATCCTGGAGGAGGGCACCAAGCTGGCCGCGCAAATCCGCCGCGGCCAGGTGCCCGACATCGACGACGACGACCACGCCGCCAAATATGAGCTCGCCGACGCGCTGTTCGCGGAGGCGGGCCTGGGCTGGTACGAGGTCAGCAACTTCGCACGAACGCCCCAGGATGCCTGCCGGCACAACCTCGCCTATTGGCGCGGCGACGACTGGTGGGGCCTGGGACCGGGTGCGCACTCGCACGTGGGCGGCGTGCGCTGGTGGAACGTCAAGCACCCCAGCGCCTATGCTGGCCGGCTGGAACGCGGCGAGTCCCCGGCGGCGGGGCGGGAAACCCTGGATGCGAAAACCCGCGAGATGGAACGCATCATGCTGGGCTCCCGGCTGTCCGATGGCCTGCGCATCGACTCGCTCGGGACCACCGGACGGGCGGCCATCGCCGGGCTCATCGCCGCCGAGCTCATCGACCCGGTGAAGGCGTTCGCCGGCACCCTGGTGCTGACCCTGAAGGGCCGGCTGCTCGGCGACGCCGTAACCCGCGCCCTGCTCGACTGACCCGCCCTGCTCGACTGACCCGCCCTGCTCGACTGACCCGCCCTCGACTGACCATCCCCGCCGTTCCGCAGCGCAACCAACCCGCAATAGATGCGCAAAATGAGCCCCGAGAGGCGAATTTTGGACATCTATTGCGGGTTAGTTGCCGGGCGGGAGGCCGGGAGGGGGCGGGACGCAGGGGCCGGGGGCTGGTGGCCGGGGCCTACTGGATCCGGCGCAGGTTCCAGGCGTAGCGGTAGGGCTGGCCCTTGTTCACCTGAATGGCCGCAATGACGGACCAGACCGTCAGGAACACCCAGATGGCTACCGCCATGGAGGCGAAAACGCTGACCAGGGTGGGACTGAAGAAGGAACAAAGAAAGGCCATGATGTTCACGACCACCGCCAGGATGGTCGGGGGCAGAGTGAAGTTCAGCGCCTCGCGGGACTCCTGCCCCGTAAAGGGGCCCCGGGTGCCCATGAAAGTGTAGATCAGCAGCGAGGGGACGCAGCCGAGGATGCCGCCGCAGTGCGCCAGAAACGCCCACTGCTTGTCCTCGGCCGGGGTGAGGGGGGGCTTTGCCGGATCTTGAAACCGGTTCACCGGATGGCTCACTATGACATACCTCTCGAACTGCGCGACTGCCGCGCCCGAGTGCCGGGCGCTCCTAACTAGGATACGGGTGCGGTGAGGAAGTCAATGACCTCCTCGACGCGGCCGAGCAGGGACGGCTCAAGATCGGCGTAGCTGTTTACCCGGGCCAGCAGGCGCGCCCAGCCCAGGCCCACGTCCTCGGCGGTGCGGTGCGGCCAGCCAAAGGCGGCCAGAATGCCCAGCTTCCATTCCATGGTGCGCGGGATGACGGGCCAGGCCGGGATTCCCAGCGTCGAGGGCTTGATCGCCTGCCACACGTCCACGTAGGGGTGCCCCACCACCAGGATGTTGTTGCGGGCGGCCGGGGACGCCATGAGATCGGCCACGATGCGAGATTCCTTGGAATGCGGCACCAGATGGTCCACCAGGACGCCCAGGCGCCGGTTCGGCCCCGGCGCGAAGTCGGCGACGGCCGCGGTGAGCTCGTCAATGCCGCGGAGGGGCTCGACGACGATGCCCTCCACCCGCAGGTCGTCGCCCCAGACCTTTTCCACCAGTTCGGCGTCGTGCTTGCCCTCCACCCAGATGCGGCTGGCCTTGGCCACCTGGGCGCGCCGGCCCTCGACCTTCACCGATCCCGAGGCCGTCCGCGCCTGCCGCCGCGGACCGGCGGCCGGTGCCGGCGCCACGACCTCCACGGGTTCGCCGTCGACGAGGAAGCCAAAGCCGAGCGGAAACGCGCGCACCTTCTCGCGGCGGTCCGCCAGTTCCATGATGTGCATGCCGCCGGACTTCTCAATCCGCACCACGGCGCCAACCCAGCCCGTTTGGACGTCCTCCACCACCAGCCCGCGCGTGGCCGGCACCTTGCGCAGGATCCGGGCGGGGGGAGCGCTCAGGTCCGCGGGACCCCAATTGCTGTACTGCACGGTTCGGGCCTTCTCTCCTCGAATTTGCCGGTCGTCGGGGACTCCATGCTAGCGCGCCCGGCAGCCGGTCCCGTTCGGGGTTTGCCCGGAAAGTATTAGACTTAGCACTTGAATAGGTAGAGTGCTAAAAAAGGCTGTCAGCCGGCCGAGCCGCCAAGGAGGTGCTGGAATGAGTGAACCGCGGAAACTGGAAGTGCTGCGCGCGATCGTCGAGGACTATGTCCACTCCCGTGAACCCGTGGGTTCCAAGGCCCTCGTGGAGCGCCACCACTTGGGTGTTTCCAGCGCCACCATCCGCAACGACATGGCCGCGCTGGAGGAAGAGGGCCTGATCACGGCCCCGCACACCAGCTCCGGCCGGATCCCCACGGATAAGGGCTACCGGCTCTTCGTGGACCAGATCTCCTCGGTCAAGCCCCTGTCCGCGGCCGAACGCCGGGCCATCGCCGTGCTGCTGGACGGTTCCACCGACCTCGACGATGTCCTGGAGCGCACCGTCCGCGCGCTGGCGCAATTGACCAACCAGGTGGCCGTGGTGCAATACCCGCGCTCGGCCAAGGCCACCGTGCGGCACATCGAATTCGTCCGCCTCGGGCCCAGCCAGGTGCTGCTGGTGCTCATCCTGGCCTCGGGCAAGGTGGAGCAGTCGGTGATCGACGTCGGGGCGCCCGTGGACGATTCCACCCTCAGCGGGCTGCGCCACATCTTCCTGGGCTCCCTGTACGGGATGACGGTGGCCGGGCTGCCCACGGCGCTTGGCCTCATGGGTGCCGGCGTGCCGCCGTCGGAGGCGGACCTGGCGGCGAAGCTGGCGCACGGCCTGGAGCAGTTGGCCCAGTCCGCCCGGGAGGACAGGATCGTGCTGGCCGGCACGGCGAACCTGGCCCGCTCCAACGTTGACTTTCCGCTGAGCATCGGCCCGGTCCTGGACGCCCTCGAAGAGCAGGTGGTGCTGTTGCGGCTGCTGGAGCAGATGGCCCAGGATTCCATGGGCATGGCCGTGAGCATTGGCCGGGAGAATCCCCACGATTCCCTGGCCGAGGCGTCGGTGGTGGCCACCAGCTACGCACCGGGGGAGAGCGCCAAGCTTGGCGTGGTGGGTCCCACCCGCATGGACTACCCGAACACCATGTCCAGTGTCCGCGCCGTGGCCCGCTACCTGTCCCGCATTTTGGCCGGCTGAGACCGGACCATGTACAAATTCACCCTTGATGAGATCCACTGAAAGAGCATGATTTTGAGCAACCACTACGACGCACTGGGTGTTTCCCGCGACGCCACGCCGGAAGAGATCAAGAAGGCCTATCGCAAGCTGGCCCGAAAGCTGCACCCGGACGTCAACAACGCCGACGACGCCCAGGACCGCTTCAAGGCGGTCACGCACGCCTACGAGATCCTCTCGGACCCGCAAAAACGGCGCGTCTATGACACCACCGGCAATGAGAACGGCACGGACAACGGGGCCGGGAACTTCGCCGGCCAGGGCTTTGCGTTCCAGGACATCTTTGAGACGTTCTTTGGCGGCGGCGGCCAGGGCCATGGTCCGGCGTCGCGCATGCGTCGGGGCCAGGATGCGCTCATCACGGTCCGGATCGACCTGCGGGAGGCCGTCTTTGGCGTCAACAAGAAGCTCGAGGTGGAAACCGCTGTCACGTGCCCCACCTGTGGGGGCAGCTGCTGCCGCGAGGGCACCCACCCCACCACGTGCGACGTGTGCCACGGCAGCGGCCAGATCCAGCGCCCCATGCGTTCGATCCTGGGCAACGTCATGACCCTGGCCACCTGCAACTCCTGCCAGGGCTTTGGCACCATGATCATCGACCCCTGCAACGAATGCATGGGTGAGGGCCGGGTCCGCAGCCGCCGCAGCCTGACCATCAAGGTCCCGGCCGGCGTCGCCACCGGCACGCGCATCCAGCTGGCCGGCCAGGGCGAGGCCGGCCCCGCCGGGGGCCCCGCCGGGGACCTCTACGTGGAGATGAAGGTCAACAACGACCCCGCCTTCCTGCGCGAAGGCGATGACCTGCACGCCACGCTCAGCGTCCCCATGACCGCGGCCGCCCTCGGCACCGAGCTGACCATGGACACCTACGACGGCGACCAGCCCATCAGCATCCGGCCGGGCACCCAGGCCGGGGAGGTCATCAACCTGCGCAACCTCGGCGTCACCCACCTGCGCGGTTACGGCCGGGGGAACCTGCTGGTGCACATCCATGTGGAGACGCCCACCAAGCCCGACGCCGCCCAGGAGGAACTCCTCAAGCAGCTGGCCGCCCTGCGCGGTGAGACGTACACCGAGGGCAAGCTGGTCAGCAGCGGCGGCATGTTCGCCAAGCTGCGCGACAAGCTCGGCAACCTCTAGCGCGCATGAGCAACCCCGTCTTCTACGCGGACCCCGCCGAGCTGGCGCCGCTGGGCCCGGGCGATTCCTTCGCGCTCAGCGGGCCCGAGGGCCGGCACGCCGTGACGGTCAAGCGCCTGGCTGCCGGGGAGCCAGTTGACGTGTGCGACGGCGCCGGCTTGCGCCTGGTGTGCCGCGTCACCGCCGCCGGGGCCGGGGTGCTGGAGGTCGTGGTGGCGAGCGTGCAGCCCGAACCCGTCCAACCCCATGAGCTGGTGCTGGTCCAGGCCCTGGCCAAGGGCGACCGCGACGAGCTGGCAATTGAAACCGCCACCGAGCTCGGCGTGGACGGCGTGGTGCCGTGGCAGGCCGAACGTTCGATCGTGCGGTGGAAGGCCGACAAGGGCGCCAAGGGCGAGGCCAAGTGGCGCAACGCGGTGTCCGGTGCCGCCAAGCAGGCACGGCGCGCCCGCGTTCCCTGGGTGGGGGAGGTGGTCGGCACCAAGGCCCTGGTGGCCCTGATCCGGGCCGCCGACCTCGCCCTGGTCCTGCATGAGGATGCCACGGACACCGTCCCGGGGATCGTGCGGACCTGGCGCGGCGCCGCGAAAACGCCGGCCGGGTCCCCGCCGGGCACGCCGCGGCGCATCCTTATGCTGGTCGGCCCCGAGGGGGGCATGAGCGCCGCCGAGGTGGCAGCGTTTCAGGACGCCGGCGCCCGCACGGCATTGCTGGGGCACCATGTCCTGAGGTCGTCAACGGCCGGACCGGCCGGCGTCGTGCTGCTCAGCCACGAACTGGGCCGCTGGTAGCCGAACTGCGGAACGGTGCCGCCCCGGCGGGTGCCGGACTATTCGGCCTGGCCGCCACCGGCGACGATGGTCACGTCCTTCGTGTCCGTGGCAATGCGCGCCCCCGGGGTCGCCGGATCGGTGGCGTAGACCGCAAGCTGGTAGCTGCCCGGCGGCGGCGCCAGCGTAAAGCTGTAGCCGCCGAGCTCATTGGGTCCCTTGGTGATCGCCGTCGTGCCGGAGAGCCGGACGTCGCCCGCTGCCCCGTTCTTGAGCGCCGACAGGCTCCACCGCAGGGTGCCGGTGGTGGAAATCCCCTGCCCGCTGACCTTCAGGGGGAGGTTCTTGACGGCGGTGTCGTTGGCCGGGTCCATAATCCAAATGGGGGCCACGAAGCCCGTCTCGCGGGTCAGCGGCGTGTTCAACGGGACGTGCCCGAAGGCGTTGAAGCCGGTATGGCCGTCCACCAGGATCGAGACCTGGATGCTTTGGGAGGAGTCGATCAGCCCGGCCATCGCCGCCGCGGCCGTTGCCGTGTAGACCAGCTGGGCCACGGACCGCTCGGCAATGCCCCGGTCCACCTTCTGGCCGAAGGCGTCCGCGGACACATCCACGGTGATGACGTTCTTGGCCGAAATTGAGGCGCCGATGCGCGAGGGCTTGTTCCAGACCGAGAAGTAGTCCGGGTCCTTCGGGTGCCGGCTCATCATGGCCGTCAGTGCGGTGACTATCGGATCATCCGTGGACGGGGCCGGCAGGTACTCCCGGTACAGGTAGACGGCATCGTTGCTGTGGCCCAGCCAATACACCGGGATGGCCTGGGTCGTGGTCGCCGTCTCCAGGGGGGCGCTGCTGACCATGCTGGTGGCCGTGTTGGACGCCGTCGTGGGCATGACGTGATCGCTGCTGGCCGGAATGCCGGCGGTGCATCCGGCCAGTCCCACGGCCACCGAGAGCACGGCCGCCGCCAGGGACACCCGGTGCCGGGACGGCACGGGCGTGTGCCGCCGAGGGGCAGGGTGGGTGTCAGGCGTGCGGATAACGAACTCGCTCTTCAGTGGGTGGTGGCGGCCAAGGCGGCGCGGCGCGCAGCGTCCAAGATCTCCAATGTCTTGAACCCACAACAGCTTGGCACATTTGCCCGCCCGGCAGGAGTGGATTCGTCCAATATGGGCGAACTGAAACCGATTCGAAACACTTCCGAGACTCGTCCGAGACAGGGCCGGGGGAAGTCCGGGAGCGGGCGCCTTCCACGGGGCCGAACGGGCCGCGCCGCCGTTCGCCGGGATCCGTGGCCGGTGCACTAAGATTGGTCCTAGCCGTATTCCATCGCCGCCGGCACCAGCCGGCAACAACTAAGGAGCGATCCAAGGTCCCAAGCGGGCCGACTGTATGCCAGAGTCAACAGAGAGCCGCCCCGAGCAGCAGCAGGAACCCGGGTCCGGGAGTGTCTTTCCCCACTCGGTCGATGGAACGCGGACCGAGGTGGTGCAGTTCAAGTCCACCGAGCAGATGGTGGCCACCCTGGGTGCCGAGGACGAGGGCCTGCGGATCGTGGAAGCCATCTATCCCCACGTGCAGTTTCTGGCGCGCGGCAACCTGCTGACCATCGCCGGGCCCAAGGCCGAAGTGCTGCGCATCATGCACCTTTTCGAAGAGGCCCGCGGGCTGGTGTCGCGGAACACCACCATGAACGCCGCCGTCTGGGAGCAGCTGGTCACCATGCTCAAGTCCCGGCCGGAAGTCTCCCCGGCGGACGTGCTCACCCATGACATCCTCTCCAGCCGGGGCCGGACCATCCGCCCCAAGACGCTTAACCAAAAGAACTATGTCGACGCCATCGACCGCAACACGGTGGTCTTTGGCATCGGCCCGGCCGGCACCGGCAAGACCTATCTGGCCATGGCGAAGGCCGTCCAGGCGCTTCAACGCAAGGACGTCAGCCGGATCATCCTCACCCGTCCCGCCGTCGAGGCCGGCGAGCGGCTGGGATTTCTCCCCGGCACCCTGAACGACAAGATCGACCCGTACCTGCGGCCGTTGTATGACGCCCTCCACGACATGATGGACCCGGAAACCATTCCGCGGCTCATGGCGGCGGGGACCATCGAGGTGGCCCCCCTGGCGTACATGCGCGGACGAACGCTCAATGACGCGTTCATCATCCTCGACGAGGCCCAGAACACCACCCCGCAACAGATGAAGATGTTCCTCACCCGCCTGGGCTTTGGCTCCAAGATTGTGGTGACCGGGGATATCACGCAGGTGGACCTGCCCAGCGGCACCCGCTCCGGCCTGCGGGTTGTCCAGGAGATCCTCGCGGGCATCGACGACATTAATTTCTCCATGCTTGCGGCCGAGGACGTGGTCCGGCACCGGCTGGTCGGGGCGATCGTCTCCGCCTATGGCGCGTGGGATGAACGGCATCACATCGACTACACCAACATCAAGGACCCTGGCACCCGATGAGCATTGAAATCAACAACGAATCCGGCGTGGCCGTCCACGAGGAGGACCTGCTCAAGCTGGTTCGGCACATCATGGAGCGCATGCACCTGCATCCCGAAACGGAGCTGTCGATCATCATGGCCGACGTGGAAAACATGGAAAAGCTCCACATTGAGTGGATGGACCAGCCCGGCCCCACCGACGTGCTGTCCTTCCCGATGGACGAGCTGCGTCCCGGCACGCCGGAGCGGCCCACACCGGCCGGCCTGCTCGGGGACATTGTGCTGTGCCCCGTCGTGGCCCAGGAGCAGGCCGTCGCGGCCGGCCACTCCCTGGCCGAGGAGCTGTTGCTGTTGACCACGCACGGCCTCCTGCACCTGTTGGGCTACGACCACGCCGAGCCAGAGGAGAAGGAGGAAATGTTCGCGCTGCAGCGCGAGCTGCTCTCCAGCTTCCTGGGCAAGGCGGCTCCGCGGGAGACAATGCAGTGACGGTGGTCGCCCTACCGGTCCTGGGCCTGGTCTTCGCGGCCGTGGCCGCGCTGTTTACGGCCATCGAGGCGGCCCTGAACTTTTTCCCCCGGCACGATGCCGAGGCCGTCTCCGCGCACAGCCGCGGCACGTCGTTGGCCCGCATCCTGGCCGCCCCCATGCCGCACATGAACGCCCTGCGGTTTTGGCGGGTCTGGTTTGAGATGGCCGCCGCCGTCGCCGTGGCCGTGCTGCTGGTGCGGCTGGTGGCCAACGAATGGGTGGCCGGATTGATCGCGAGCCTCGTCATGGCGGCCATCGGCTTTGTGCTGGTTGGCGTGTCCCCCCGACGCCTGGGCCGGCTGCACTCGGCCGCCCTGGTGGGGCGGACCGCCTGGCTGGTCCACTTCCTGTACCGCATCCTGGGCCCGATTCCGGGCTGGCTGGTGGCGCTGGGCGCCGTCGTGGCCAAGGATGCACCCGCCGACGACGATGCGTTCGTCAGCGAGGAGGAGTTCCGGGAATTCGTGGACCGGGCCAGCGAGTCCGAGATGATTGAGGACAACGAGGCCGAACTCATCCAAAGCGTCTTTGACCTGGGCGAGACCATGGTGCGGGCCGTCATGGTGCCCCGGACGGACATTCGCAGCATCGAGCAAGGCTCGACCCTGGAGGAGGCCATGGACGTGTTCCTGGAATCCGGCTTCTCCCGCATCCCGGTCATTGGCGAGAACACCGACCACATTCTGGGCATCCTGTACCTGAAGGACCTGGTCGCCACCATGCACCGGCTCGGCGACGGCGAACAGCCGCCCCGGGTGGAGCACCTGGCCCGGCCCGTGCGGTACGTGCCGGAGTCCAAGCCGGTCGATGACTTGTTGAAGGAATTGCAGCTTGAGTCGACCCACGTGGCGATCGTGGTGGACGAATACGGCGGCACCGCCGGCCTGGTGACGCTCGAGGACCTGATCGAGGAGATCGTCGGGGAGATCGTGGACGAATACGACTCCGTCTCACCCGACGTGCAACGGTTGGGCGCGGACCGCTACCTGATTCGTGCCCGCCTGGGCATCGACGACCTCGGCGAGCTGTTCGGGCGGGAACTGGACGACGACGAGGTGGACACCGTGGGCGGGCTGCTGTCCAAGTACCTTGGCCGGATCCCGGTCCCGGGCAGCACCGTGGTGGTCGACGGGATCAAGTTGGAGGCCGAGCGGATGGAACCGGGCCGGAACCGGGTCAGCCACATCGTGGCCAGCCCCGCGGACAGCCACAGCCCCGCCAGCCTGCCGGACGGGGACGGCACCGCCCCCCGCGAGGCACCCACCGGCCCGGACGACCACCTCGCCGCCGGCAGGACGCCACGCACCCACGCCACCAAGGAACACCACAGGAGCAACCATGAGTAAGTCAAAGGGACAGCTGGCCATGCCCAGCCCCAAGGATGACGGCTTCCGGGCCGGGTTTGCCGTCCTGGCGGGCCGGCCCAACGCGGGCAAGTCAACCCTGACCAACGCCCTGGTGGGGCACAAGGTGGCCATCACCTCGGCCAAGCCGCAAACCACCCGGCACACGATCCGCGGCATCGTCCACCGCGACGCGTTTCAACTGATTCTGGTGGACACGCCCGGGCTGCACCGCCCGCGCACGCTGCTGGGCAAACGGCTCAACGACCTCGTGGCCGCCACCCTGGCGGAGGTGGACGCGATCGGGTTCTGCCTGCCCGCCAACGAGAAAATTGGCCCCGGGGACCGCTACATTGCCCAGCAGCTGGCCAATGTGGGCAAGCAGCCGGTGGTCGCGATCGTGACCAAGACGGACACGGTGGACCGCCAGGCCGTCGCCGATCAGCTCATCGCCGTCGAGGCACTGGGCCGGGAGGTCCTGGGCGAGTCCGGGTTCGCCGCCGTCGTGCCGGTCTCCGCCGTCGAGGACTTCCAGGTGGAAACGCTGGCCGGCGTGCTGGCGGGCTTCATGCCCTTATCCCCTGCCCTGTATCCCGACGGCGAGCTGACCGACGAGCCGGAGGCGGTGATGGTGGCCGAACTGATCCGGGAGGCCGCCCTGGAGGGTGTCCGGGATGAGCTCCCGCATTCGCTGGCCGTCGTGGTGGAGGAGATCGTCCCGCGCGAGGGCCGCAGCGAGGACAGCCCCCTCCTGGACGTGCGCGTGAACCTGTACGTGGAGCGGCCGTCGCAAAAGGCCATCATCATCGGCAAGGGCGGCGCGCGGCTGCGGGAGGTTGGCACCACGGCCCGCCACGCCATCGAGGCGCTGCTGGGCACGCGGATCTATTTGGACCTCCATGTCAAGGTCGCCAAGGACTGGCAGCGGGACCCCAAGCAGCTGGTCAGGCTCGGGTTCTAGCCCCGGCGAGCTTGGCGGGGGACGCCGTGGCCCGTCCCCGGAGCGCCTTTGCGGCTCTTCCCAGAGTTCGCCGATAAACTCGGTTCAGTGATTTGGTCAGGTAGTGGCAGCGCCATGGTTGGCGGTGCCCTTTCTGCATGGCGCAAATCATCGATGGCGCAGCGCCCCCGCGGACGAACATGTCCAGGCCGGGCAGTGGTTTTGCCTGGAAGATTTGCCTGGAAGATTTGCCAAGAAGATTTACTTTATATCCGCAGCGAAAGGTTGATTCATGGGGCGACGCCGTGCCGAAACGGCGGCAGCGAAGGCTGCCGGCACCTCCCGTGCACAACCACGCGGGGCTGCCGGTCCAATCGGCCGCCACTTCAAGCCGCGCCACCGGGCGCCGTTGTGGCTGAAGATCACCGCCGTCTCGCTGAGCGCGGCGCTGGTGTTGGGGATCGGCGCCGTCGGATTCCTGTTCTGGAAATTGCAAAGCAACGTCACGACGGCGCCGCTGAATGCGGCCGTCACCCAGGACGGCCGGCCCACGACCGTCGAGGACACCGGCTCCCTGCAGGTGCTGATCCTGGGCACCGACACCCGGGACGGGAAGAACAGCGCCTACGGCTCGGCCAATGATTCCGCCGGGGAGGGCCACTCGGACGTGATGCTGTTGATGAACATCTCGGCCGACAATTCACGCGTCTCCGTCACCAGCTTCCCGCGCGACCTGATGGTGCCGATCCCCGAATGCCGGCCGGTCAAGTCCGGCCAGGCCGTTGCCGCGCAGGCGATCGGCCAGCTCAATGCCGCGTTGGCCGCCGGACCAGGCTGCACGGTGGCGGCCATCAATGACATGACGGGCCTGACCATTGACCACTTCATGTTGGCGGACTTTACGGCCGTGAAGGAATTGTCCTCCGCCCTGGGCGGCGTGCAGGTGTGCGTGGACCACGCCATGTACGACGTCAACGGCTCCTTCCTGAAGCTGCCCAAGGGCAAGAGCCTGGTCGCCGGCGAACAGGCGCTGGCGTTCCTGCGCACCCGCCACGCCTTCGGCGATGCGAGCGACCTGGACCGGATCAAGGCCCAGCAGTACTTCCTGGGCTCCATGGTCCGCAAGGTCAAGAGCGAGGGCACCCTGACGAACCTGCCGCGGCTGTACAACCTGGCCGACGTCGTCACCAAGAACCTCACGATCGATACGGGCCTGGCCAATGTCCCGGCCATGATCGCCATCGCCAACCGGCTCAACAAGATCGACCTCGCCAATGTCTCCTTCGTCACCGTCCCGAACGAACCGTATGCGGCCGATCCAAACCGGGTCCAGCTGAAGGAACCGCAGGCCGGCCAGTTTTTTGCCGCCCTCCGGCACGATTCGGCGCTGACCCAGGCCCAGGCCGCCGCCATGGCCAAGGCGAGCGCGGCCGCCGCCTCGACCCCGCCGTCCCCGGGCACCCCGGCCACGGGCCCGGCGGCCACGCCCACCCCCTCGGCGCCGGCCTATGACAAGGCCATCCAGCCCATCAGCGTGGTCAATGCCTCCGCCGTGGCGGGGCGCGGCACCGAACTCCTCCAACACCTGGCGGCCACGGGCTACACCGGCGCCTGGTCCGCCGGGGACGTGCCGGCCGAGAACGTCACCAAGGTCCTGTACGGGGCGGACATGGCGGATGTGGCCGCGGATGTGGCGCGGGCGTTCAAGATCCCCGGCACGGCCGTCACGGCCGATCCCCGGATCACCGGCGTCCAGCTGGTGGTCGGCACCGATTGGGTCTCCGGCAAGGCCTACGGCGAAGTCGCCGTCCCCGAGGGGGTCGTCTCCAGCACGGCCGAGCAAAGCGACCAGTGCCTGGTCGTCAATCCGCTCTACTACACGAACTGACGGTCCTCGCCGCTACCAGATACTGACCCGTTCGCCCGGATCCAGCCAAAGGGCGTCCCCGGGCGTCGTGCCAAAGGTGTGGTGGAAGGCGTCGAGGTTGCGTACGACGGCGTTGCAGCGCAACTCCGCGGGGGAGTGCGGGTCCACGGCCAGCCGGCGCACCGCCTCCTCCGGGCGGATCTTGGCCCGCCAGCACTCGGCCCAGGAGTAAAAGAACCGTTCGGCGCCGGTGAGGGCGTCAATCTCCGGCGCCGGGGTGCCGTCGAGGCTCAGCTGATAGGCCTTGTAGCCGATGGCCAGCCCGCCCAGGTCGCCAATGTTTTCGCCCAGGGTCAGCTCGCCGTTGACCTGGTGCCCCGGCGCGGCCGAAGGGGAGAGGACACTGTACTGCTCCACCAGCTTGGCGGTCAGGGACTCGAAGGCGGCCCGGTCTTCATCGGTCCACCAGTTGCGCAACGCCCCGGAGCCGTCAAACTGCGAGCCCTGGTCGTCGAAGCCGTGACCGATCTCGTGCCCGATCACGGCGCCGATCCCGCCAAAGTTGGCGGCGTCGTYGGCGTCGGCGTCAAAGAACGGCGGCTGCAGGATGGCCGCGGGGAACACCACCTCGTTCCGGGTGGGGTTGTAGTAGGCGTTGACGGTTTGCGGGGTCATGAGCCACTCCTCCCGGTCGATCGGGACCCCGATCTTGGCCAACTGGCGGTCGAGCTCGAAGATGTGGCTGCGGGCCACGTTGCCCACCAGGTCGCCCGGGATGATGTGCAGCTTCGAGTAGTCCCGCCACTTGGTGGGGTAGCCGATCTTCGGGACAAACGCGTCCAGTTTGGCCAGCGCCTTCTCGATGGTCTGCGCACTCATCCAGGTCAGCGCCGAGATGCTCTCCCGGTAGGCCTGGATCAGGGTGGCCACGAGCTGTTCCATCCGCACCTTGTGCGTTTCGGGGAAGTGCGCGGCGACGTACAGCTGCCCCACGGCCTCGCCCAGGGCGCCCTCCACGAGCGCCACCCCGCGCTTCCAGCGATCCTTGATGACCGGGGTGCCGCTGAGGATGGTGCCATAGAAGGCAAAATTCGCGTCCACGAAGTCCCGGGAGAGGAAGGGGGCGGCGCTGGTGATGGCGCGCATGGCCAGCCACTCGCGCCAGTCCCCGAGCCGGTCTTCGGTCAGCAGCCGGGCCTGGCCGCTGAAGAAATCGGGGGTGGCCACCACCAGCTCCGCGCTTTGTTCGGCCGTGACGCCCAGGGCCTCCAGCCACAGCTCCAGGGCGGGCAGCAGGTCCAGGGCGTCGGCCTTGGCCATGAGGTTGTACGTCTTCTGCGGGTCGCGCAACGTGACGTTGTCCCAGTGCGTCGCGGCGATCTGGGTCTCCAGGGCCATGATGCGGCGCGCGGCCGGGCCCGGCTCCGCCATCCCCGCAAGGCCCAGCATGGCCTCCACATGGAGGAGATAGGCGTCCCGGATGTCGGCGAACTTCTCCTCCCGGTAGTACGACTCGTCCGGCAGGCCAAGTCCCGACTGGAAAAGGTGGAGCAGGGAGCGTTCCGGATTGCCGGCGTCGTTGTTCACGTAGCCGCCGAACAGGCCGTCGCCGCCGGAGCGGTCCAGGCGTCCCATGAGGGTGACGACGCCGGCGATCGAGTCCGTGCCGGCGATCTCCTCCAGCGTTGCCGCCAGTGGGCCGGCCCCGGCGGCCTCCACGGCGTCCTGGTCCATGAAGCTCGCGTAGAGGTCGCCGATCTTGGCGTCCACCGACCCCGGCGAGGTGGTGTGCCGGGCCGCGGCTTCCTCGATGATGCTGCGCACGGCGGCCTCGGACTCGTCGCGCAGGGTGACAAAGGACCCGCTGACGGCGCGGTCGTCCGGGATGACCTCCGCGGCCAGCCACCTGCCGTTGACGTGCCGGAACAGGTCGTCCTGGGGCCGGACCGAACGGTCCAGGTTGGCCAGATTGATGCCGGAATGTTTCAAGGGGATCACCTGTCTGTCGGTCGCGGACGGCGGCCGGTCGCACACCGGCGGTGTCCATGATGCGAGCTCTTCGACCTCCATCCTACGTGCCGTGCTAGGCTTAAAACGTGCGCACTGGAATGCTTCTTCTTAGCTGCCGCGGCGAGGCCTCACACACGTTGTTCTAGCCCAAGAGATCCCCACCGGGCGTGGGGTGACACGGACTGCACAACGATTCGAATTGGCCGCCCCTCGCTGCGGAGTTTGTTGTGCCCGGCCGACCTTCCCCATCGTTCCCCCAGAAAAGGTCACCTTTCCAATGCAAAATGCACAAAAACCCTCAGGCATGCCGGTCCACCGCTATATCCCCTTCCAGGACCAAATCACCGTCGAGCTGGCGGACCGCACCTGGCCGGACAAGGTCATCACGGCCGCGCCGCGCTGGTGCGCGGTGGACCTGCGCGACGGCAACCAGGCGTTGATCGACCCGATGAGCCCGGCCCGCAAGCTGAAGTTCTTCAAGCTGCTGGTCTCCATGGGGTACAAGGAGATCGAGGTCGGCTTCCCGTCTGCCTCCCAGACGGACTTCGACTTTGTCCGCCAGCTCATCGAGGGCGGACACATCCCCGATGACGTGACCATCCAGGTCCTCACCCAGGCCCGGGAACACCTGATCGAGCGGACCTACGAGTCCCTGGTCGGCGCCCGGACAGCCATCGTCCACCTGTACAACTCCACCTCGGTGCTCCAGCGCAAGGTCGTCTTCCGCCAGGACCAGGACGGCATCATGGACATGGCACTCCAGGGCGCCCGGCTGTGCAAAAAGTATGAGGAAACCCTCGAGGACACCAAGATCACCTACGAGTACTCGCCCGAGTCCTTCACCGGCACCGAGCTCGACTACGCCGTGCGGGTCTGCAACGCCGTGGCCGACATCTTTGAGGCCTCCGCGGACAACCAGGTGATCGTGAACCTGCCGGCCACCGTGGAGATGGCCACCCCGAACGTCTATGCCGACTCCATCGAGTGGATGAGCCGCAACTTGCACCCGCGGGAGGGCATCCTGCTGTCCCTGCACCCGCACAACGACCGCGGCACCGGCGTCGCGGCCGCCGAGCTGGGCTATCTGGCCGGCGCGGACCGCATTGAGGGCTGCCTGTTCGGCAACGGCGAACGCACGGGCAACGTTGACCTGGTGACGCTGGGGCTGAACATGTTCAGCCAGGGCATCGATCCCATGATCGACTTTTCCAACATCGACGAGATCCGCCGCACGGTCGAATACTGCAACCAGCTGCCCGTCGGCGAGCGGGTCCCCTACGGTGGAGACCTGGTCTTCACCGCGTTCTCCGGATCGCACCAGGACGCGATCAAGAAGGGCCTGGAGGCGCTCGAGGCGGACGCCGCGGACGCCGGCGTGCCGGTGGCGGACTACACCTGGGCCGTGCCGTACCTGCCGATCGACCCGAAGGATGTGGGCCGCAGCTACGAGGCGGTCATCCGCGTCAACTCCCAATCCGGCAAGGGCGGGGTGGCCTACCTGCTCAAGAACGAGCACAACCTGGACCTGCCGCGCCGGGCCCAGATCGAATTCTCCGGGGTCATCCAAAAGCGCACCGACACGGTGGGCGGGGAGGTCAGCGCCGAGGCCCTGTGGGGCATCTTCTCCGACGAGTACCTGCCGGCCGAGGACCACGGCAGCTCGTGGGGCCGCTACCGGATCGGCTCCTTCAGCGCCTCGACGGACGACGACGGCGAGGTCACCCTGGTCGCGAACCTCACCATCGACGGCGCCACCACCAGCCGCACCGGGACCGGCAACGGCCCCATCGCCGCCCTGCTGGCCATCCTGGGCGAGGATGGCGTGGACGTGCGGGTCCTGGACTACACCGAACATGCCCTGTCCGAGGGCGGCAACGCCCGCGCCGCCGCCTACGTCGAGTGTGCCGTGGGCGAACGCGTGCTGTGGGGCGCCGGCATCGACGCGAACACGGTCACCGCATCGCTGAAGGCCGTCGTTTCGGCCGTCAACCGCGCCGTCCGGGACGCCCGGGCATAACGCTATCCGCCGGACCCGGCGCCGGAAGTCCGCCGGCGCCGGGTCGATGGTGGAAGAATGGAACCGTGTCCAATTCATCGTTTGCCGCGCGCACCTACCGGGATGACGCCGTCGTCCTGCGCACCCACAAGCTCGGCGAGGCGGACCGGATCATCACGCTGCTGACGCACCATCACGGGCAGCTGCGGGCCGTGGCCCGCGGGGTCCGGCGCACCAGCAGCAAGTTCGGCGCCCGGCTGGAGCCCTTCATGGTGGCCGACCTTCAGCTGGTGAAGGGCCGCAGCCTGGACATCATCACCCAGGCCGTGGCCCGGGCGAGCTACGGCGATGCCATCGCGGCCGACTATGACCGTTACGTGGTGGCCGCGGCCATGGCCGAGACCGCCGAGCGGCTCACCGACGTCGATGGGGAGACCTCCACCGCGCATTATCTGTTGCTGGTCGGCGCCCTGGCGGCACTGAGCCGGGGGGCCCACGCCCCGGGGCTGTGCCTGGATTCCTATCTGTTGCGGGCCGTCTCGATCGCCGGGTGGGCGCCGAGCTTTGGGGACTGCGCCCGGTGCGGGGAGCCCGGCCCGCACCAGGCGTTCAATGCCGCGCTGGGCGGCGCCGTGTGCCATGAGTGCCGCCCGCCGGGATCCCCGGCCCCGGCGGCGGAGACCATGTTCTTGCTGGCATGCCTGTTGAGCGGGGACTGGGCCGGGGCCGACGCCTCCGCACCGGCGCACCGCCGGGAAGCCGCGGGCCTGGTGGCCAGTTATGTCCAATGGCATCTGGAGCGCACCGTGCGCTCCCTCAAACTTGTGGAGCGTGTATAAAGAGTGGCCGTCCAGCGCAGCAGCAGGAGCCTGTCCAAACCCGCCGTCGTCGCCCCGTGGCCGCACGCCTCCGGGGAGAGCGTGCCCACCATCCCGGCCGGGTTGGTTCCCGCGCACGTGGCGATCGTCATGGACGGGAACGGGCGGTGGGCCAACCAGCGCGGGCTGCCCCGGATCGAAGGCCACAAGGCCGGCGAGCCGGCACTGCTGGACGTGATGGCCGGCGCCATCGAACTGGGCATCAAGCATGTGAGCGTCTACGCGTTCTCCACCGAGAACTGGAAGCGTTCGCCCGAGGAGGTGCGCTTCCTGATGGGATTTAACAAGGACGTGCTACGACGCCAGCGCGACCAACTGGACGCGTGGGGGGTGCGCATCCGTTGGGCGGGACGCCGGCCCCGGCTGTGGGGGTCGGTCATCAAGGAACTTCAGGTGGCCCAGGAACTCACCAAGGACAACGACGTGATTACGTTGACCATGTGTGTTAATTACGGTGGCCGGGCCGAGATCGCAGACGCCGTGGCGGCCCTCGCCGCGGACGTCGCCGCGGGGCGCCTGAGCCCGCGCGCCGTCTCGGAGAAGACCATCCAAAAGTACTTGTACAACCCGGACGCCCCCGACGTCGACTTGTTCCTGCGCTCCAGCGGCGAGCAGCGCTTGTCCAACTTCATGCTGTGGCAGTCCGCCTACGCGGAGTTTGTCTTCATGGACACGCTGTGGCCGGACGTCGACCGGCGCACGCTGTGGGCGGCCGTGGATGAATACGCCCGCCGCGACCGCCGCTACGGCGGCGCCGTCGACGCCGCCAAGGCCTAGGGCCCACGCGYCCGAGGGCCCCGGGGCGGGGCGCGCCTAGCGCGCCGCGGGTCGGGAGGGCGTGGGGACGTACCCGTTGAGCCAGCGCTCCAGGCGGGCGTAGGCGTCGTCGCGCACCGGCTGTGGCGAGAGGAACACCTCGTGCAGTGCGCCGTCGATGCGCTCCACCGCGACGCTGTTCCCCAGGGACAGCGCACGCAGGGCCAGCGCGCGGACGTCCAGGACGACGTCGGCCCGGAGCATGTCCTCGTTCCAGACGGGACCGAGCATGCTCCGCGTCGAGACCAGCACCAGCACCGGGGCCGCCAGGCCCAGGCCGGCGGCCACGCTGCGCTGCCCGGACAGGATGGCCCTCATCCACCCCGCCCGCACGGGGAAGGCCTGCGGCGGGCGCATTCTGCGATCCACCGCCCATTCCCCGTATGCCTCGTCGCTGATGCCCCGCCAGTAAAAGCTTCGCTCCGGTACGCGCATCCGGGTCAGCGGGCGCAGGTCCGCCAGCGGCCGGATCAGGGGCGTGGCGGTGCGCCGGATCGCCGCCCCGCCCTGGATCTCCAGCCAGGGGCTGTTGAGGATCAGGTGGCTGACCTGGGCCGGGGACTTGGCCGCCCATAGCGCCGCGATCAGCCCGCCGGTGGAGTGGCCCATGAGGATTACCGGCCCGTCCTTCCCCGTGTCCGCCCGCAGCACCGCCACGGCCAGGCGGATCTCATCGTCGTAGTCGGCCAGATCATCCACATACCCGCCCAGGCTCGGCGATGCCAGGGAGCGCCCGTGGTTATGCAGGTCCAGGGCGTAGAAGCGATGCCCGCGCGCGGTAAAGAACCTGGCCAGGAGCACGTTGAAGAAATAGTCCGACCAGCCGTGCAGATACAGCACCGCGGGTTTCCCGCCATCGGAGATGTCGGCGGCCCCGCCGAGTTCGCGGCYGGGCCCGGCAGCACCCGCGGTCCCGTCAGTGTTCCCGACCCTGTCCCCACCCGTGGTCCCGTCAACGGTCAGGTGCCTGATCAGCGTGGCCCGGCGCGGCGTGCCGTCCGGGCGCGGCACCTCGAGCGGGGTGCAACTGAACTCCGGGCCCAGGATGTCCTCGGTCCAGGCGATGCCCGTCATGCCCGTCATCCCACCGCGGCGGCGGCCCGGCCCGCGGCCCGCCCGGAGAACAGGCATCCGCCCAGGAAGGTTCCCTCAAGGGAGCGGTAGCCGTGGACGCCGCCGCCGCCGAAGCCGGCGACCTCGCCGGCGGCGAACAGCCCACCGATAGGTGCCCCGCCCGCGTCCAGTACCCGGGAGGACAGGTCGGTTTGCAGGCCGCCCAGGCTCTTGCGGGTCAAGACGGACAAGCGGACGGCAATCAATGGCCCGTGCTCGGCGGCCAGGAGGGGATGCAGGGGCGCGACGCGCATGAGCCTGTCCGTGGCATAGCGGCGGGCCGCGCGGATCGCATTGACCTGGGCGTCCTTGCCCAGGCCGCTGACAACCTGCCGGTCCCGGGCCGCCAGCGTCTCATGGAGCCCCTGCGGATCGATCAGTTCGTCACCGACCAGGGCGTTCATGCGCCCGGCGAGGTCCTGTGCGGTTGCCGCCTGCAGGAAGTCCACCCCGCGGTCCAGGAAGTTCTGCACCGGTCCCGCCGGGCCGGGCAGCACCCGCCGGGCCAGCAGCGACAGGTTCCGTCCGGTCAGGTCCGGGTTTTGTTCGGACCCGGACAGCGCAAATTCCTTGCCGATGATGGTCTTGTTGAGCACCAGCCAGGAGTGGTCGTAGCCGGTGGCGGTCAGATGGCGCAACGTGTCCAGCGAGTCAAAGCCGGGAAACAAGGGACCGGGCAGCCGCCGGCCGACGGCGTCCAGCCATACGGGGGAGGGGCCGGACAAGATGCGGATGCCGTGGTGGGGCCAGACGGGGTCCGTATTGTGCACCCCTTCCGGATAGTGCCACATGCGATCCGTGTTCACGAGCCGGCCGCCGGCGCGGGCCACGGTTTGCTGGAATTCACCGTCGACGGACGCGGGCACCCCCGCCAGCAGGTGCGCCGGGCTGTCGGGGCCGGGCCATTGTTCGCGGACCAGGCGGAAGTTGCCGCCGATGCCGCCGGTCGTCACCACCACGGCGCCGGCCCGGGCCGTGAATTCGCCGGCCACCTCCCGGCTGCCGGCCACGCCCCGGGCGGTCGCGGCGGGCACGAGCACCTGGCCGCGCACCCCGGTGACGTCACCGGCTTCGACCATCAACTCCGTGGCCCGGTGCCCGAAGGCAAGGCGCACCCGGCCGGCCGCCACGCCCTCCCTGACCTTGGCCAGGAAGGGTTCCAGCAGGCCGGGCCCGGTGCCCCACACCACATGGAAGCGGGGCACGGAATTGCCGTGGCCCTGCGCGTCATAGCCGCCGCGTTCGGCCCACTGGACCAGCGGGAAGAAGCGGACCCCGAGTGCGTGGAGCCACGCGCGCTTCTCCCCGGCGGCAAAGTGGACGTAGGCCTCGGCCCAGCGGCGCGCCCGATCGTCCTCGGGCCGGTCAAAGCCGGCGGAGCCCATCCAGTCGCCCAGCGCCAGCTCCACAGTGTCCTTCACGCCCAGGCGTCGCTGTTCGGGGGAGTCCACCAGGAACAGGCCGCCAAAGGACCAATGCGCCTGCCCGCCCAGCGACGCTTCGGGCTCCTGGTCCACGATCACCACGCTCCGCCCGGCGTTGTAGGCCTCGGCGGCGCTGACCAGTCCGGAGATGCCCGCGCCAATCACCACCACGTCGGCGTCGAGCCGCGAACCGCTGCTGTTGCTTCCCATGCCGCCATGCTAGACCTTGGGTCCGGCCGGCGCCCGAACCGTCCCGGCGGCACCTGCGTGGACGCGTTTTGCAGTTGCGCGGTGGAGACGGAAAACTAGGGGCATGCGAATCTATCCCACCGTCTTCCGCGTCTGCTTCTCCTGGATGGACGCCGAGCAGGCGCACAGGATCGGGTTCGCCCTGATCAGGGCCGCCCACACGGTGGGAGCCGGGGCCGTGCTGCGCCGCCTGTTCGCCCCCGCCCCGTCCCTGCGCACCACCGCGTTCGGCCTGACCTTCCCCACGCCGTTCGGCCTGGCCGCCGGGTTCGACAAGGGGGCCAAGGGGGTCAACGCCCTCGCCAACTTGGGTTTTGGCCACATCGAGGTCGGCACCATCACCGGGGCCGCCCAGCCGGGAAACCCCCGCCCGCGCCTCTTCCGCCTGGTCCAGGACCGGGCCGTCATCAACCGCATGGGCTTCAACAACGACGGCGCCGCCGCCGTGGCGCCCCGGCTCACCCGGGCGCTGGCCGGGCTGCGGGCCGGCTACGACGGCGTCCGGCCGGTTGTCGGGGTCAATATCGGCAAGACCAAGGCCGTGGATCTCGATGACGCCCTCGGCGACTACCTCGTGAGCGCCCGGGCCCTGGCGCCGGCGGCCGACTACCTTGTCGTGAACGTCAGCTCGCCGAACACGCCGGGCCTGCGCCTGCTCCAGGACGTCGAAACGCTCCGGCCCCTGCTCAGCGGTGTCCGCGCGGCGGCCGACTCCGCCGCGGGCCGGCACGTGCCGCTGCTGGTGAAGATCGCCCCCGACCTTTCCGACGACGACGTGGACGACGTCGCCGCGCTGGCCCTGGACCTCAACCTCGACGGCATCATCGCCACCAACACCACGATCGGCCGGGAAGGATTGGGCAGCCCGGCCGACGTCGTGGCGGCCAAGGGCGCCGGCGGGCTCTCCGGCGCGCCCCTGAAGGTCCGGTCCCTGGAGGTCCTGCGCCGGCTCAAGGCCGTCGTGGGCGAGCGGCTGGTCCTGGTCTCGGTGGGCGGGGTGGAAACCGGTGCCGACGTCCAGGAGCGCCTCGACGCCGGCGCCACCCTCGTCCAGGGCTATACGGCATTCCTCTATGAGGGTCCCTTCTGGGCGGCCCGCATCAACAAGGAACTGGCCGGGCTGCGCCGCTGATGGCGACCCGCAACCGGTCGCAGCCGACTACACCACGCGGGTTGGCGGGCTGACCGTCTTGGCGGGGTCGTTGACGATGCTGGGCGCCAGGGCGTCATCGATGGCCGCCATGAGTTCGGCCGGAATCCTCACGCCGGAGGCCTTGACGTTCTCGGCCACCTGCTCGGGCCGCGACGCACCCACCAGGGCGGTGGCCACGTTGTCGTTTTGGAGCACCCACGCAATGGCCAGCTGGGCCATGGTCAGGCCCAGTTCCTCGGCGACGGGCCGGAGCTTTTGGACGTTGGTGAGGATCCCGTCGTCGAGGAAGCGGCTGATCATCTCCTTGCCGCCGTGCTCGTCCGTGGCGCGGCTGCCGCCCGGAAGCGGCTGACCCGGCAGGTACTTCCCCGACAGCACCCCCTGGGCCATGGGCGACCACACCACCTGGGACATGCCCAGTTCCCGGGCGGCCGGGATGACCTCCGGTTCAATGACCCGCCACAGCGCCGAGTACTGCGGCTGGTTGGACACGAGGGAGAAACCGGCCGCCCGGGCCAGGAATTGGCCGCGCCGCAGCTGGTCCGCGGTCCACTCACTGACGCCGATGTAGAGGGCCTTGCCGGCACGCACCACGTCCGCGAACGCCGCGATGGTCTCCTCCAGCGGGGTCTCGTGGTCAAAGCGGTGGGCCTGGTACAGGTCCACGTAGTCCATGTTCAGCCGGCGCAGGGAATTGTTGATGCCCTCCATGATGTGCTTGCGTGAGAGCCCCGTATCGTTGGGGCCCTTGGGTCCCACCGGCCAGTAGACCTTCGTAAAGATCTCCAGGGACTCGCGGCGCTGGCCGGCCAGCGCCGCGCCGAGGACTTCCTCGGCCCGGCCGTTGGCATACACATCGGCCGTGTCGAAGGTGGTGATGCCGGCATCCAGCGCGGCGCGCACGCAGGCGGTGGCGACGTCGTTTTCCACCTGCGAACCGTGGGTGAGCCAGTTGCCGTAGGTGATTTCGGTGATCTTCAGGCCGGAGCGGCCAAGGTAGCGGTATTCCATGTCCCCAGCCTACCCACCGTTAAAGCACGACGCCGGTCCCTCCGTGGGGGAGGAACCGGCGTGTTGGCGTGCGGTCAGTGGGGGTACTCGCCGCGCTTGACCATCGGCTTGGGCAGACGCAGGCGGCGGAACTGCAGGGAACGCATGGTCCCGTACCAGATGACGCCCGGGTTTACGGCACCAAACTTGGCAATGAGCTTGCGCTTGAGCTTGCGGGACATAAACCAGGCGTCGACGGCGACGCCGGCCACCATGACCCAAAACAGGCCGAAGATCAGGATTTGGGAGTCGCTGGTGGGCGGAATGACCACCGTCAGCACCACAATGGCCAACGCCACGAACATGACGTATTCGCCCAGGCTGAACCGGGCGTCCACATAGTCGCGGGCGTAGCGTTTCTGCGGGCCCTTGTCCCGGGCCGGCAGGAAGCGTTCCTCGCCCGTGTCCAGGGCGCGGCGCATCCGCGACTGCTCCTCGCGGCGGGCATCCCGGGCAGCGACCTTGGCGGCGGCCCGGTCATTGGGGACCAGCGGCCGCTTGCGCGCCTCTTCCTGGGCCCTGCGCGACGGCGTGGGGGTGCCCTTGGCCGATTGCGGGTCCCTAGACCTGTCAACGGACTCGGCGGGGGCAGGCGCAACCTGCTGGTCGGTGGGGTTTACTTTCTTACGTCCAAACACCCGTAAAGGATACCCCGAGACCGCCATCCATCTTGACCGGTGTCGAATACGCGGCGGTAGGGTGGCCTATATGACTGAAGAGACCACGACCACACCCAACACCGCGAACCATATCGGGGGGAACGTCCCGGTGGAGAGACTGCGCCAAAGCGTAGGAGAGAACTTCCAGGCCACGGTGGCCGAACTGATGGACCTCGTGGCGATCCCGGGCATCGCCTGGGACGCGTTCGACGCCGCCGCACTGGACCGCAGCGCGGACGCCGTTGCCGCCCTGATCCGTGGCGCCGGCGTTCAGGACGTGCAAATCCTGCGCGTGAACAAGGACGACGGAACGCCGGGCGGCCCGGCCGTGGTGGCCCGCAAGCCCGCAGCACCCGGATTCCCGACGGTGGTGCTGTACGCCCACCACGACGTCCAGCCGCCGGCGGACCTGTCCCTGTGGGACACCGAGCCTTTCACGGCCGTGAAGAAGGACGGGCGGCTGTTCGGGCGCGGCGCCGCCGACGACAAGGCCGGCATCATGGCCCACGTCGGCGCCCTGCGCGCGCTCACCGAGGTCCACGGCCCCGACTTCGGCCTGGGCGTGACACTGTTCATCGAGGGCGAGGAGGAGGCGGGTTCACCCACCTTCCGCACCTTCCTGGAAACCCACCGCCAGCTGCTCGGCGGCGACGTGATCGTGGTCGCCGACTCCGCCAACTGGAAGGTCGGCGTACCCGCCCTGACCACCAGCCTGCGCGGCCTGGTGGACGGCACGATCGAGGTCCGCGTCCTGGACCACGCCGTCCACTCCGGCATGTTCGGCGGGCCGCTGCTGGATGCCCCCACGCTTTTGGCCCGGCTGATCGCCACCCTGCACGACGACGACGGCTCCGTGGCGATCGCCGGGCTCAGCACCGGCGTCGCGCCGACCCTCGAGTACCCGGAGGAGGCCTTCCGCGCCGACGCCGCCGTACTCGAGGGCGTGCGGCTCGCCGGCACGGGCAGCATCACCGCACGGCTGTGGGCCAAGCCGGCCCTGTCCATCATCGGCATGGACATCCCGTCCGTGGCCATGAGCTCCAACACGCTGCTGCCCTCCGCCCGGGCAAAGTTCAGCCTGCGCTTGGCGCCGGGCCAGGAACCCCAGACGGCCATGGCCGCCATCGAGGCGCATGTCACCCGGCACGCGCCCTTTGGCGCCCGCGTCACGTTCACCCCGGGGGAGGCCGGGCAGCCGTTTGCCACGGACACCGGCGCCCCGGCCGCCCGCACCGCGCTGTGGGCCCTCGGGGAGTCGTGGGGCGTCCCCGCCGTCGAAAGCGGCATGGGCGGGTCCATTCCGTTCATCGCGGACCTCCACGACATGTTCCCGGCGGCACAGATCCTGGTCACCGGGGTCGAGGACCCCGACTCCCGCGCGCACAGCGCCAACGAGTCCCTGCACCTGGGCGACTTTGAAAAGGCGATCGTGGCGGAGGCGCTGCTGCTGTCCGCCATGAACGTCGGACAGGCCGCGGGAAGAGACTGAGCATGAATGCCGTTGACATAAGTTAGCGCCCGTCCCGGGCTCGACGTAGCATGTACTTGTACCCCGATTAAGGAAATTTCATGACTGCAAATGTTCACGAAGACACCACAGCCGCCCCCGTTGCCGAGGCCGAGCTGCCGGTCCACGGCGTCCAGATCACCGATGTTGCCGCCGGCAAGGTGCGCAGCCTCCTGGAACAGGAGGGCCGCACCGATCTGCGCCTGCGCGTGGCCGTCCAGCCCGGCGGCTGCTCCGGGCTGATCTATCAGCTCTACTTTGACGAACGCCTGCTCGACGGGGACGCGGTCCGCGACTTCGACGGCGTGGCCGTTGTCATCGACAAGATGAGCGTGCCCTACCTCGACGGTGCCAGCATCGACTTTGAGGACACCATTTCCAAGCAGGGCTTCACCATCGACAACCCGAACGCCGGCGGCTCCTGTGCCTGCGGCGATTCATTCCACTAACCAGACATGCTGTCTCGATGTACAAAAAACTGCCGGCATTCGCAAAATGCCGGCGACGCACGGTGGGTTTAGTACGCGTTTTGCGTGCTCTAGCGGTAAGCTCTACATCGAGTAGTAAAACCCGTTTCGCATCCCCGGCCCCTGGCCGGGACGGTGCGCAGTAACAAGAGGAAGGGCCGTCTGTGAGTTCGCAGGACCGAACCGGCAGCCGACGCGCAAAAGTCATCCCGATAGCCGGGTTGGCGATTGCCGGAGCGTTAGCTTTATCTGGATGCACGGCACAGAATAAGAATGGCTGGATGCCAGCCGAACGTGATACCACCAATCACACGGCGGGCATCATCGATCTTTGGGTCAACACCTGGATCACAGTCTTGATCATCGGGCTCATCACCTGGGGATTGATCATCTGGTGCATCATCGCCTACCGTCGTCGCAAGGGTGCCACCGGTTTCCCGCGCCAGACCAGCTACAACCTCCCGTTGGAGGTTTTTTATGTGCTGGTGCCGCTGTTCATGGTGCTGGTGTTCTTCCACTTCACCGACGCCGAGCAGCAATCCATCACCGCCCGCGACGCCAACCCCGACGTCACCATTGACGTCCGGGCCAAACAGTGGTCGTGGGACTTCAACTACCTGCAGGGCCAGAACGTCAAGGAGGCCGTGTATGACATCGGCGTCCAGGCGCAGCTGGACGGAAAGCCGTTTGACAAGTCGACGCTGCCCACCTTGTACCTGCCGGTCAACCGCAGCGTCGAACTGCAGCTCAATGCCCGCGACGTGATTCACTCCTTCTGGGTTCCGGCCTTCTTGAACAAGCTGGACATCCTGCCGGGCAAGACCAACTACATGACCCTGACGCCGACGACGCTGGGCGAATATGACGGCAAGTGCGCCGAGCTGTGTGGCGAATACCACTCCGAGATGCTCTTCAACGTCAAGGTGGTCACGCAGGCGGAATTCGACGCGCACCTGGCCAGCTTGAAGGACCAGGGGCAGACCGGCACGCTGGGCAACAAGTATGACCGCAATCCGAATCTGAACGAGAAGAAGTAAGGGGAAGAGGAAAGTGTCTACACTCGAGTACTTGGCAACCGAAGTTACTTCGGCTGCACCAAGGGTGGTTCCCATCTCCAAGGGGCGCATCGTCGTCAACTGGATCACGTCCACCGACCACAAGACGATCGGCTACATGTACCTGATCGCCTCCTTCATCTTCTTCTGCCTCGGCGGCGTCATGGCGCTGATCATCCGGGCGGAACTCTTTGAACCCGGCATGCAGATCCTGCAGACCAAGGACCAGTACAACCAGCTGTTCACCATGCACGGCACCATCATGCTGCTCATGTTCGCAACACCGCTCTTCGCCGGCTTCGCCAACGTCATCATGCCCCTGCAGATCGGGGCACCCGACGTTGCATTCCCGCGACTGAACGCACTGGCGTTCTGGTTCTTCCTCTTTGGCAGCACCATTGCCGTCGCCGGTTTCATCACCCCGCAGGGCGCCGCAGCCTTTGGCTGGTTCGCCTATGCACCGTTGTCGAACACCACGTTCAGCCCCGGCATCGGCGGCGACTTGTGGGTGTTTGGCCTGGCGCTCTCGGGCTTCGGCACCATCCTTGGTTCGGTCAACTTCATCACCACCATCATTTGTCTGCGTGCCCCCGGCATGACGATGTGGCGGATGCCCATCTTCACCTGGAACACGTTGATCACGGGCATCCTGGTCCTGATGGCGTTCCCCCCGCTGGCCGCGGCACTGTTCGCCCTGGGTGCGGACCGCCGGTTCGGGGCCCACATCTTCGACCCGGAAAACGGTGGGGCCATACTGTGGCAGCACCTGTTCTGGTTCTTCGGCCACCCCGAGGTGTACATCATCGCCCTGCCGTTCTTCGGCATTGTCTCGGAGATCTTCCCGGTCTTTAGCCGCAAGCCGATCTTCGGCTACAAGGGCCTGGTGTTCGCCACCATCTCCATCGCCGCCCTGTCCGTTACCGTGTGGGCCCACCACATGTACGCCACCGGCCAGGTCATGCTGCCGTTCTTCTCCTTCATGACGATGCTGATCGCCGTGCCAACAGGGGTGAAGTTCTTCAACTGGATCGGCACCATGTGGCGCGGCTCGCTCACCTTTGAGACGCCGATGCTGTGGAGCCTGGGCTTCATCGTCACGTTCCTCTTCGGCGGCCTGACCGGCATCATCCTGGCGTCCCCGCCGCTGGACTTCCACGTCTCGGACACCTACTTTGTGGTGGCGCACTTCCACTACGTGGTGTTTGGCACCGTGGTGTTCGCCATGTTCGCCGGCTTCTACTTCTGGTGGCCCAAGTTCACCGGGCGCATGCTCAACGAGCGCCTGGGCAAGATCCACTTCTGGATGCTGTTCCTGGGCTTCCACGGCACGTTCCTGATCCAGCACTGGCTGGGCGTGCTGGGCATGCCGCGCCGCTACGCGGACTACATGGTCGAGGACAACTTCACCTGGATGAACCAGTTCTCCACGATCTCCTCGTTCGTGCTTGGCGCCTCCATGATCCCGTGGTTCTGGAACGTCTACATTACGTGGCGCAGTGCCAAGAAGGTCGAAGTTGACGATCCCTGGGGCTTTGGCGCCTCCCTGGAGTGGGCCACGTCCTGCCCGCCGCCGCGGCACAACTTCACGTCCCTGCCGCGCATCCGTTCCGAGCGCCCCGCCCTGGATCTTCACCATCCCGAGCTGGCCCCGCACTATGTCCCGGCCCCCGTTGCCGCCTCCTCGAAGGGAGCAACCAAGTGAAGGTTGAAAGTTTCATCTTCATGATCGTCGGGACGTTCTTCATCCCGGTCGCCACCGTCTACGGGTTCATGGTGAAGTGGCAGGAGCCGGTCGGATTCCTGGCCTGCTACCTGTGTGCCGGGCTGGGCCTGATGATCGGGATCTACCTGCGCTACACGGGCAACCGTGTGGGTCTGCGCCCCGAGGACCGCGTGGACGCGGAGGTCCATGAGGGCTCCGGCGAACAGGGGCACTTCAGCCCCTGGAGCTGGTGGCCGCTGGTGCTGGGCCTGGCCGCTGCGACCGGCTTCCTGGGCCTGGCCGCCGGTTGGTGGGTGCTTTTCCTCGGTGCCGGCCTGGCCGTGATCGCCCTGATCGGTTGGGTGTACGAATACAGTCGCGGGGACCACGCGCACTAGGGGCTCGTTTCGCCCCGGGCGCCTGCCGATCCGTTAGCATAGGGTCTGGCGGCCACTCCMTGAGTGGCCGCCCACGGGGGAGGAGTCACGCAGATCGGTGCGCAGCAGGGCCGCGAGGGTGTCAACAGCCTCCCGCACCCGGGCGTCCTCGTGCCCGTCCCCGCTGACCCCGATCTCGACCTCGGTGCCCTGTGAGAAGTCGGCGGTCATGACCTCCAGCAGGGAGCGGGCGTCGATGGGGGACCCGCCCGCCTTGGCCAGGGTGATGGGCAGACCCGTGTGGTGCACGGCGCGGACAAAGACTGCGGCGGGCCTGGCGTGCAGCCCCACGCTGGCTGCTACGGTGGCTTTCCGGGTGTACATTGCTGGCTCCTTGACGGTAGTTGTATCTGTAATGAGAGTAGTCGTGTTTTAGGCTGGTCATGGTCTCGAAAGGACAATCATGGGCTATCTGGTACCGCCCGCCGGCAGCATCCCGGGCGCGCTGGAGCGCTCCTCCGAGGTGTCCATTCACATCCAGCTGCGGGAGTTGCTGCGCAACTACATCACCAACCATTCCAAGTCCGGCCGCCAGCTGCCCTCCGAACGCGACATGGCCGAGCACTTCGGCGTCGCCCGGATGACGGTGCGCCACGCCGTCGAGGCCCTCGTGGACGAGGAACTGCTGGAGCGGGTGGTGGGGGTCGGGACGTTTGTCTCCCATCGCAAGCTCGACGTCCAGGTGAAGTTGACGTCCTATTCGGAGGAAATGCAGCGCCGCGGCATGACCCCCGCGGCCAAGACCCTGGCCTTCGAACAGATTCCCGCCACGGCCCGCCTGGCACGTGAACTCCAGATGGACGAGGGGCAGCCGGTCATCCGGTTCCGGCGGCTCCTGCTGGCGGACGGGGAACCCATGAGCGTTGATGAGAACTTCATCCCGGCCTGGCGGGTCCCGGGCATCCTGGAAAAGGCCCCGCCCACGTCCCTGTACAACCTTTTGAGCGAACGGTACGGGCTGGTCATCGAGTGGGGCGAGGACATGATCGAGGCCAATGCGGCCACGCCCTCCATTGCCCGCCTGCTCAAGGTCGACGTCGGCGCCCCTGTCCTGCGAATGGAACGGCACGCGTTTGTCTCCCGGGCCATGGTGGACTACTCGGTGTCCTTCTACCGGGCCGATCGCTACAAGCTCTGGGTGCCCCTGCAGCGCCCCGGCGTGCGGACCCGGCGCACTTACTAGTTCCGTCGCCGTTGCGGCCTGCACGGGCCGTTGGGGCCGTGTTAACGTCGATCAGGCGGCCCCCTTGCGGGGACCGCCTGATCTCAATGGGCTTGCCGGTCGAGTTAGTGCGTGACCGACGCGGCCTCCTCGCCGCTCTCGATGGCCTCGTGGTGGCCGTGGGTGAGCGCCAGCTCGGCCGGGGTGGCCGGGGCTACGCGGTCCTCGAAGAAGAAGCGGCTGAGCGCGGCGCGGCGCTTTTCCGTCCTGGTGACAATCCCGTTTTCGTTCGGGATGCCCTCCTCGGGAAGGGGAGACTCGAAGCCGACGAGCCTGTAGCGCTTGTAGTCGTCGAGCTGGGCGTGCATCTCCTGGAATTCGCCGTGGGGCAGGCGCACGATGCGTCCGGTTTCCCGGCCGTGCAGGGCGATCTCACGATCCTTGCGCTGGAGGGCCAGGGCGACCCTCTTGGCGACGATGAAACCGAGGATCGGGCCGATGATGAACAGGGCCCGCAGCCAGTAGGTCACGTCGTTTAGCGAGACTTCGAAGTGGGTGGCGATCAAGTCGGAGCTTGCCGCGGCCCACATCACGCAGTAGAAGATGAACCCGGCCACGCCGATCGCGGTGCGCGTCGGTGCGTTGCGCGGCCGGTCCAGCACATGGTGTTCGCGGTTGTCGCGGGTGATCCAGCGTTCGATCCAGGGGTAGGTGAACAGCAGCGTGAACACGATTCCGGCCGGGATGAGGGCCGGGATCAGCACGTTCAAGCTCAGGGTGTTCACGCCCCAGGGGAGCGGGATGTGCCATTCCAGGGGGATGGCGAACAACCAGCCCGGCATCAGTCGCAAGGCGCCGTCTACCCAGCCGATGTACCAGTCAGGCTGGGTGCCTGCGGATACGGGGGAGGGGTCGTACGGTCCGTAGTTCCAGATCGGGTTGATCGTGAACAGGGCCGAAACGAATGCGACGATGCCAAAGACGATGAAGAAGAAGCCGCCGGCCTTGGCCGCGTACACCGGGCCCAGAGGGTAGCCGACCACATTGCGGTCATTGCGGCCCGGACCTGGGTACTGGGTGTGCTTGTGGACGACCACCATGAAGAGGTGGATCGCCACCATCAGCAGGATCAGTGCCGGCACCAGCATGATGTGCATCATGTACAGGCGCCCGACGATCGCCGTGCCCGGGAATTCGCCGCCGAACAGGAAGAAGGAGATGTAGGTGCCCACCACGGGGATGGACTTCATCACGCCGTCGATGATGCGCAGGCCGTTGCCGGAGAGCAGGTCATCGGGGAGGGAGTAGCCGGTGAAGCCAGCCGCCATGGACAGGATGAGCAGCACGCCGCCCACCACCCAGTTCAGCTCGCGGGGCTTGCGGAACGCCCCGGTGAAGAACACGCGCAGCATGTGCACCGAAACGGCGGCGACGAATAAGAGCGCCGACCAGTGGTGCACCTGGCGCATGAACAGCCCGCCGCGAACGTCAAAGGAGATGTTCAAGGCCGAATCGTAGGCCACGGACATTTCCATGCCCTTGAGTGGAACGTAGGAGCCGTTGTAGTGGGTCTCCGCCATGGACGGATCAAAGAAGAACGTCAGGAAGGTCCCGGAGAGCAGCAGGATGACGAAGGTGTACAGCGCCACCTCGCCGAACATGAACGACCAGTGGTCCGGGAAGACCTTGCGCCCAAATTCGCGCAGGATGCCGGAGCCTCCCACCCGCTCGTCCACAAAGTTCGTGATGCGGCCGGTGGCCGTCTTGGGTTCGTATGGTGTTTGCGTTGCGGCAGCCATGATTAGCCACGCTCCCAAAAGCTTGGTCCAACAGGTTCGTGGAAGTCGCTCTGGGCGACCAGGTAGCCGTCGCTGTCCACCGTGATGGGCAGCTGCGGCAGCGGGCGAACGGCCGGGCCAAAGATGACCTTGCATTCGTTGGTCAGGTCGAACGTTGACTGGTGGCACGGGCACAGCAGGTGGTGGGTTTGCTGTTCGTAGAGGGCCACCGGGCAGCCGACGTGCGTGCAAATCTTGGAGTAGGCGACAATGCCATTGTAAGCCCAGTCCTCCCGGCCCGCCGAGGGGTGCAGGTCATCCGGGTTCAGGCGCATCAGCAGGACAACGGCCTTGGCCTTCTCGTTGAGCTTGCCTTCGGTGAGCTTGTTCAGCGACTCGGGGATGACGTGGAACGCCGAGCCGATCGTGACGTCCGAGGCCTTGATGGGTGTGCCGTCGGGGTCGCGGGCCAGCCGCTCGCCTTCCTTCCACAAGGTGTGGCGGAGAGTGTTTCCGGGCAGCGGGCCCAGGTCGCGGAAGATGGCGATAGCCGGCAGCGGGGCCAGGGCCATGGCGCCGATGAGGGTGTTGCGGATCAGCGGACGACGCTTGATGCCGGTTTCCTCGAGTATGTCATCAACGATCTTCACGGCGGCCTGGCGGTCGTCCTCCGAGCGCAGCTCGTGGCGCTCCTCGGATACCTCGTGGTCCGGCATGAGCGCGCGCGCCCAGTGGACGATTCCCGTGCCGATGCCCAGCATGGCGAACGCCACGCCCAGGCCAAGGAAGATGTTTTGCAACCGCAGCGTCGCAATGGTCTCATCCAGCCGAATGCCAAAGTAGGCAAAGAGGAACAACAGGGTGCCGACAATGGAGATCACAAACAGGATCGCCACCTGGCGCTCGGCCCTTTTGGCAGCCTTGGGGTCCGTGTCGGCCAGCCTCAATCGATGCGGCGGCAGTCCAGGGTCCTGGAACTGCTCCACCTCACTGATGTGACCAGCCTTAGCTACGGCGTCGGAGCCTGTCGGCGAGCCGTCACTATGGTTGCCCATAATCCCCTCATCCTTCTCTTATCCCGGTTAGGTTCCGGGGTCGTAATGTATGTTTCGCGCGGCCGCCAAAGGCGGCCAAAAATCTCTTGTGGACTAGGAAGTCCGCGACGTCAGCCAGATGGTGAAGCCGATGATGACGCCCAGAACGGCGGTCCAGAGGAACAAGCCCTCGGAGACCGGGCCCAGGGAGCCAAGCTGGGCGCCGCCGGGGGAGCCCTGGGACTCGATGGTGTTCAGGAACGTGATGATGTCGCGCTTGTGTTCGGGGGTGATGTTGGCATCACTGAAAACGGGCATATTCTGCGGGCCGGTGACCATGGCGCCGTAGATGTGCTCGTTGGACACACCGGCCAGCGCCGGAGCGAACTTCCCACGGGTCAGCGCGCCACCGGCGGCCGCGGCGTTGTGGCACATGGCGCAGTTCACGCGGAACAGCTCACCGCCCAGCGTTGCGTCGCCCTTGCCATCGAGGTACTTCGGATCCGCCACGGCGGGTCCGTCACCGAGGGTGGCAACGTAGGCCGCCATGTCGCGGGTCTGGTCGGCGTTGAACTGGGCCGGCTTCTGGCGGGCCTGCGGGCCCTGCATCTGCATGGGCATCCGTCCGGTGCCCACCTGGAAGTCCACGGCCGCTGCGCCGACGCCGGCCAGGGACGGGCCATTGTCCGTGCCGCTGGCGCCAATGCCGTGGCAGGTAGCACAGTTGGCCACGAAGAGCTTTTCGCCTTCGTCAACCTGTTGTGCCGTGTAGGTGGTGGTATCGGCCTTGGCCGAGTTCACCGTTGTGACAACGGCGTACAACCCACCTGTCAGCATGAGCCCCATCAGCAGCAACGCTATTGCTGCCAGCGGATGACGTCGCTTCTGCGAAAGTGCCTTCACTTGGTGGTTCCTTTGATCTATATCCGGCAGCCCCTAGAGAGGGCCGCAAATCCTATTTCTGCCTCGTGTAGAAGAAAACTGTTGTCAGCTTACTTCAGGACGTAGATGACCAAGAACAGGCCGATCCACACGACGTCCACGAAGTGCCAATAGTAAGAAGTGACGATGGCGCTGGTGGCCTCGAAGTGTCCAAACTTCTTGGCCGCGTAGGCTCGTCCAATGATGAGCAGGAACGCCACTAGTCCGCCGAGCACGTGCAGGCCGTGGAACCCGGTGGTGATGTAGAACGCGGAGCCGTAGGCGTCGGAATTAAGGGTGACGTGCTCTGAGGTGAGCATGGCGTATTCGGTCGACTGACCAGCCACAAAAATGGCGCCGAGCACGAAGGTCAGCAGGAACCACTCAGTCATTCCCCAACGGGAGAACTGGAGGCGCCGGCCGATGCGGCGGGGCTGAAGGTTCTCCGCGGCGAACACACCCATCTGGCAGCTGAAGGAGCTGGAGACCAGGACAAGGGTGTTGATCAGGGCGAAGGGGAAGTTCAGCTTGGCCGTTTCTTCCGCCCACAGTCCACCGGTGGTGGATCGCAGGGTGAAGTACATGGCAAAGAGGCCGGCAAAGAACATCAGTTCGCTGGAGAGCCAAACGACGGTTCCTACGGAAACCATGTTGGGGCGGTTCAGCGTCGGATGCGCCGGGATACTGGGGGCATGGGTCGCAGTTGTCACATAGACATTATGTCTATAAAACTCCAGAGTTCCCAATGCAAAATGCCGTTTCGCCGAACTTTTTCTACAAACTTGCGAAATTCCCGGGGATTCCCAGCCAAAACCCAGCCGGACATGCACAGTCGGGCCCGGGTGTCAACGGTCACATTCGTTCGGGCGGGCCCGGAATCGTCTAACATCGAGAGGGTGAATCCTCAAGAGGCCCCAGTAACCGTGGCACCCACCTGGCCGAACCTGATCGCGGCGCTCATAGCAGGGCATGATCTTTCGGCGGGGGAGACAAAGTGGGCCATGAACACCATCATGGCCGGCAACGCCACGGATGTGCAGACCGCCGGATTCCTGGTCGCGCTGCGATCCAAGGGTGAAACCGTGGGCGAGGTGGCGGGCCTGGTGGAGGCCATGCTGCAAAACGCCCGGCCGCTGGCGATCGACGGGGATGCCCTGGACATCGTGGGCACCGGCGGGGACCGGCTGAACACCGTCAACATCTCCACCATGGCCGCCCTGGTCT
The DNA here is from genome assembly GCF_052114065.1 of Specibacter sp. RAF43. Classification (NCBI taxonomy): domain Bacteria; kingdom Bacillati; phylum Actinomycetota; class Actinomycetes; order Micrococcales; family Micrococcaceae; genus Specibacter; species Specibacter sp. RAF43. Next base: position 92,187 of record NZ_JBFREA010000026.1, read on the forward strand.
GCGCCGGGGCCGGCGCCACCGTGGTCAAGCACGGCAACAGGGCCGCGTCGTCCGCCGCCGGTTCGGCCGATGTCCTGGAAGCACTGGGGGTCCGCCTGAACGTCCCCGTGGAGGGTGTGGCCGCCGCCGCCGCCCAGGTGGGCATGACGTTTTGCTTTGCCCAGGTCTTCCACCCCTCCATGCGCCATGCGGCGGTGGCGCGCGCCCAGCTCGGCGTCCCGACGGCCTTCAACTTCCTGGGCCCGCTGACCAACCCGGCCCATGTGGTGGCCTCCGCTATCGGCGTGGCCGATGCCACGATGGCCCCGCTGGTGGCCGGCGTCCTGGCCGCCCGCAATGTGCGCGCCCTGGTCTTCCGCGGCAGTGACGGCTTGGATGAATTGACGACGACGGGCCCCTCCGCCATCTGGGAGGTCCGGGACAATGTGGTCACCGAAAGCGTCTTCGATCCGCTGGAGATCGGCATTCCGCGGGCCACCATCGAGGACCTGCGCGGCAAGAACGCCGAATACAACGCGCAGGTGGTGCGGCGCATCCTGGACGGGGAACGCACGCCGGTACGCGACGCCGTCGTGCTCAACGCCGCCGCGGGGCTGGTGGCCTACGACCGTTCGGCGACGGGCACGCTGGTGGAGCGGATGAGGTTCGCCGCGGCGCGGGCCGAGGCGGCCATCGATGGCGGCGCGGCCGCCAATGTGCTCAAGCGGTGGATCGCGCTGACCGCGGAGCTGACGGCCGGATAGTCCCGGCCACTCTCACCCCGCGGGGGATCAGTGGTCGAAGCCGAGCGAGAAGGCGGCGTCGAGGTCGTGCTGGGAATAGGCGCGGAAGGAAATCTGCGTGGTCGTGGACATGACCGACTTGACCTTGGAGAGCTTGTCCGCGATGACGTCGGCCAGGTCCTCATGCTTTTCCACCCGCGCGATCGCGATCAGGTCCCACTCGCCGGTCACGGAGTAGACCTCGCTGATTCCTGCCAGCTCGGAGATTTCCTGGGCGGATTCCGGAATCCGGGAGGCATCGGTCTTGATCAAGACAAAGGCGGTGATCACGGGGTGTGTCCTTTTCATGTCGGGGAGTGGTGACGTTGCGGCGCTGCGGTGGCTTCGATCCTAACCCAATCGAGGCGCGTTTTAGCGTTGCGTGCGGCGCATCAGGAGTGTGACGACGGCCCGCTGGCCGAGCAGGAACAGGGCCAGCACCAGTGTTGCGACGACGACGAAGGGAATGGCCGCCGTCGACCCGGAGGCGATGCGCAGGGCCATGCCGCCGGCCACGGTGATCAGCCAGACACAGACGCCGGTGGGCCAGAGGCGGAACGGGTGGCGCCAGGTGCGGCTGGCGAGCCAGCCAATGCCCAGCGCGGCCAAGAAGGGCCACGCCGTGCCCAGGACTCCGGCGACGCCCAGGGATTCGGCGTGCGAGCTGCGGCCCGAGGCGGCAAAGACGATGATGAGGGCAGCGTCCAGCAGCAGGGCGAGGGCAACGGCCTTGACGGCGGGTTTGGTTTGTACTTGGGTCACTGCTCAAGTTTAGACGCAGTCGGGGGCGGATCCACCCAGCCCGGGTGCCCCCGCCGGCACAAAGCTACCGGCGGGTAGGCCTTGAGGCCCGGAGGCCCGGCGTCTAGGCTCGGCGCAGGTAACCGAGCGAGGGAGTGATCCAGATGAAGCCGATCAGCACGTGCCTGTGGTTCAACGGGCAAGCCGAAGAGGCGGCCAATTTCTATGTTGGCCTGTTTGAGAATTCACGCATCACCGACGTCGCCCGCTGGGGGGACACGGGCCCGGGGGAGGAGGGGAGCGTGCTGACCGTGGCGTTTGAACTTGACGGCAGCGACTTCATGGCGTTGAACGGCGGACCGGAATTCACCTTCACCGAGGCCATCTCCTTTGTGCTGAACTTCGACACGCAGGCGGAGCTGGACGCCAAGTGGGAGGCGATGACGGCCGATGGCGGCCAGGAGAGCCAGTGCGGCTGGCTCAAGGACAAGTTCGGGGTGTCCTGGCAGTTGATCCCGGCCATGCTGACCAGCGTGCTCAACGGCCCCGACCCGGATGGCTGCAGCCGGGCCATGAAGGCCATGCTCGGCATGCAAAAGCTCCAGATCGCCGAACTGCAGGCCGCCTATGACGGCTAGGGTTCGGCCGGGGCCGGCGCCTTGGCCAGCCCGTCAATGACTTCTACGTTGGGCAGCTTGGTCAATTGCCGCGGATCGAGGCGCAGCTTGCTGGTGCGGTTGCCGCCGCCCATGATGACTTCCGGCTGCTCGAGCACGGCGGAGTCCACGTAGACGGGCATGCCTTCCACCCCGAACGGGGTCACCCCGCCAATCATCATGCCCGTGCGTTCAATGGTGAGGTCGGCGTCGGCAAAGGACACCCGCCGGACGCCCAGGAGGTCCTTGACCTTCCGATTGACGTCCAATCGGGTGGTGCCCAGGACCACGCAGACTGCCTGCACGGACGGCTCGACTTTGCGGGAGGTCACCACGATCGTGTTGGCCGCCTGCTCCAGGGAGACGCCGTAGTGTTCGCAGAATGCGGCAGTGTCCGAGAGCTCATCGGCGCACGGGAGCACTTCGTGGACTATGCCGTGCCGCTCGATCGACTCGCGGACCGACGGCATCAAGGTGGGCTGGCTCATGTTTCCAGAGTAGCGGCCTCCGTGACCCCGTTGAACTGGCAGCACCTGCGGGTGCCCCGCCGTTGACCTGACAGCACCTGCGGGTGCCCCTGTTGCGCGGCCGGTGGTCGTACCGCGATGAGCATGCCTGGAGCGACCAACTCTCTTGAATGCAAGTCGCTGAAACCCTTGTAGGCACCGGACCGGTCTGCTAGCCTCGCAGCTGAAACTCAGAAGTGTGCCCGTCTACTTGAGGAACAGTCGTGAAGTTCGCAGTCCTTGGCACTGGTGCGGTAGGGCGGGCCATTTCCGGCCGGCTCGACGAACTCGGCCACGAAGTGACGGTAGGCACCCGCGACCCGCTGGCGACGAGGTCGCGCCAGGAATTCGACGGCATGGGCAATCCGCCGTTCGCCAAGTGGTCCGTCGAGCATCCGGGGGTGGAACTGGCTTCGTTCGCAGATGCCGCGGYCCAGGCCGAAATCGTCGTCAATGCGACCAACGGCGCGGCGTCACTGCAGGTCCTTGAGCTCGCCGGGGCCGAGCACCTGGCCGGCAAAGTGCTCATAGATGTTGCCAACCCCCTCGATTTCTCCCACGGCATGCCGCCCACGCTACTCATCTCGGACACGGACTCGCTGGGGGAGCGGATACAGCGCACGTACCCCGAAGCCCGCGTCGTGAAGACCCTCAATACCCTGAGTGCTCCGCTGATGGTCAGACCCGGCACGCTGCCCGAAGAATCCAGTGTCTTCGTCTCGAGTGACGACGTTGAAGCCAAGGAATTCGTGTCGAAGTTGTTGCACGAGTTCGGCCACTCCGACGTGATCGACCTCGGCGGGTTATCTACCGCACGTGGCACGGAAATGATGATGCCCGTGTGGCTCCGGCTGTGGGGTGCGCTCGGCACGCCGATGTTCAATTACAGGATCGTCCGGTGATCTTGTCCCGTCTCATCCAAGTCGATGAGCTCAGCTAGCCGGGCGCTCCGTCTGGTTCGCTTCTTCGGGCGAGGAGTTCGAGTTGCCGTGCGTGCACGCCGCCCACCCAGTCCCAGCCGGGCAAGGCCGACGGGCCGAGCCGCGGGTCGCTGGACACATCGGCGTCACGCAAGGCGTGCATGTACGCCCGATCCTGGTCGATCCGTTCGCGTACCTGATCAGCTCCGCCGATGGACCCGTGGCCGGGAATGAAGACATCGACGTCGACCGCCACGTCTTCGAGCAGCCGCAGGGCGGCGAGGTAGTCCTCGATCGGGTCAGCCGTGCCGTTCAAGTCAAGCATCGGAATCAAGACATCAGAAAGCATGTCGCCGGCGACGAGGACCCCGCGTTCCTCGATCAACAGCGCCGCATGACCCGGGGCATGCGCTTGATGCTCGATGATCCGGATCCCCGGACCATTCCACGGAATCTGCGCCGCCTGCGCGGGCAGGCCTGTGATTAGGCCGAGCAGGTCCAGGGGCACATCCTCGGGGATGCCGAGCCGGCTTGCATCGATCCCCCCCGACAACCGGTCTCGAACCGTGGACGCGCAGCGGGCGGTGCCGTAACGGGGCGCCGCGCCGAGCCCGGCGTCCCAGAGCAGGTGATCCCAATGAGGATGCGTGGAGAAGCCAGCCACAACGGTCTGGCCCGAATCGGAGAGGTCGTTCGCGAGGCAGGCCAGTTCGTGGCCGTGCACCCCGGCGTCGATGAGCAACACGCCGGCCCGGCCCTGCACGACAACGGTGTTGCTCTGGCAAAACTCGCTCTCGTGGATCAGCACACCCTCCGCGACCTGGCTCAGCACGGGCACCCTCCAATTGTGGTTTGCGACGGCTTGTCGCGACTGTAGTCCTAGGCGGTAATGGATGGCAAGGTCATGTCCATTTGAAGTTTACTTTACATAATGTAGATTATCGGCTCATCGTGATGGGCTTCAAACCCGAGGTCTCGCCGCCTGAGTACGTCCGGAACAATTACCGCCGAACACGTCGCCGCGATCCTTCCGGGATGTGGCCAGGCTGAGACGAGCTATATCCGGAGAATCCGCCGCCCAAGCCACCACTTGCACCTCACCGCGCGGATTGGAGACGGCCCGCCTCCCGAGATGACCCAGTGGTACCACTCCCCCACGATATGTGATACAGATCACATTCCACTCAAAATGGCGACGAGCTTCCCGTCTAGCTGCCGACGTAGGCCGCCAGGTGCTTGCCGGTGAGGGTCTCGCGGCCGGCCACGAGCTCGGCGGGCGTGCCCTCGAAAACGATCGTTCCGCCGTCGTGGCCGGCGCCGGGGCCGATGTCAATGATCCAGTCGGCGTGCGCCATGACCGCCTGGTGATGTTCGATCACGATGACTGACTTGCCGGCATCAACAAGCCGGTCCAGGAGGCCCAACAGGTTTTCGAYGTCGGCCAGGTGCAGCCCGGTGGTTGGTTCGTCGAGGACGTAGATGCCACCCTTCTCGGACAGGTGGCTGGCCAGCTTCAGGCGCTGCCGTTCGCCGCCGGACAACGTGGTGAGCGGCTGGCCGAGGCTAACGTAGCCGAGTCCGACGTCGGCGAGTTGCGCCAAAATTTTGTGGGCGGCGGGGATGCGCGACTCTCCGGTGTTGAAGAATTCCTTAGCCTCGGCCACCGACATGGCGAGGACCTCGCTGATGTCCTTTCCGCCGAGGCGATATTCGAGCACCAATGCCTGAAAACGCTTGCCCCCGCACTCCTCGCAGGGAGTTGCGACGGTGTCCATAAAGCCCAGCTCGGTGTAGATGACGCCGGCGCCGTTGCAGACGGGACAGGCACCTTCGGAGTTGGCGCTGAACAGTGCCGCTTTCACGCCGTTGGCCTTCGCGAACGCCTTGCGGATGGGGTCGAGCAGTCCCGTGTATGTTGCCGGGTTGCTGCGCCGCGAGCCCTTGATCGCCCCCTGATCGATCGACACCACGCCCTCACGCCCGGAAACCGAGCCTCGAATCAGCGAGCTCTTGCCCGAGCCCGCCACCCCGGTGATGACGGTCAAAAGCCCCAGCGGAATGTCGACGTCGACGTCCTTGAGGTTGTTGGCGGTGGCGCCGCGCACTTCAAGGGCCCCCGAAGCCTTCCGCACTGTCTTCTTCAGCGTGGCGCGGTCATCCAGGTGTTGCCCGGTGAGCGTGCCGCTGGACCGCAGCCCCTCGACGGTCCCCTCGAACATCACTTCGCCGCCCTGGGTGCCTGCGAGCGGGCCAAGGTCAATGACATGGTCGGCGATCGCGATCGCCTCCGGTTTGTGCTCCACCACCAGGACGGTGTTGCCCTTGTCGCGCAGTTGCAACAGAAGATTGTTCATCCGCGCAATGTCATGCGGGTGCAGCCCAATGGTGGGCTCGTCAAAGACGTAGGTCACGTCGGTGAGCGAGGACCCGAGGTGGCGGATCATCTTGGTCCGCTGCGCCTCGCCACCCGAGAGCGTGCCGGATGGGCGGTCAAGGCTCAGGTAGCCGAGCCCGATCTCGACAAACGAGTCAAGCGTGTCGCCGAGCGAACCCAGCAGCGGCGCCACCGACGGTTCGTCGAGCCCGCGCACCCATGCGGCCAGGTCGCTGATCTGCATCGCGCACACGTCGGCGATGTTCAGGCCGTCGATTCTTGAGGAACGGGCCGGGCCTGCCAGCCGGGTGCCGTCACAGTCCGGGCAGGTCTGGAAGACGACGGCGCGGTCCACGAACGCCCGAATGTGCGGCTGCATGGCGTCACGGTCCTTCGACAGCATCGTCTTTTGCAACTTCGGGATCAGGCCCTCGTAGGTCAGGTTGATGCCTTCGACCTTGATCTTGGTCGGCTCCCGGTAGAGCAGGTCCTGAAGCTCCTTCTTGGTGAATTTGCCGACCTTCTTGTTCATGTCGAAGTAGCCGGATCCGCTGAAGATGCGGCCATACCAGCCGTCCATGCTGTAGCCCGGAATGGCGAGCGCACCCTCCGCCAGCGATCTCTCGGCGTCGAACAGCGCCGTCAGGTCGAAGTCGGTTACCTCGCCGCGGCCCTCGCAGCGGGGGCACATGCCGCCGGTGATGCTGAAGCTGCGCCGCTCCTTGACGGTTTGCCCGCCGCGCTCGATCGTGACCGCACCTGCCCCGCTGACCGAAGGGACGTTGAATGAATACGCCTGCGGCGAGCCGATGTGTGGCTGCCCGAGCCGGCTAAAGACGATGCGCAGCATGGCGTTGGCGTCCGTGACGGTGCCGACGGTGGAGCGTGGATTGGCACCCATTCGTTCCTGGTCGACCAGGATCGCGGTGGTCAGCCCTTCCAGCACGTCAACGTCGGGACGCGCAAGCGTCGGCATGAATCCCTGGATAAAGGTGCTGTAGGTCTCGTTGATCATCCGCTGCGACTCGGCGGCGATCGTGCCGAAGACCAGGGAGCTCTTGCCCGAGCCGGAAACGCCGGTGAAGACGGTCAGGCGCCGCTTCGGGATTTCGACGCTGACGTCCTTGAGGTTGTTCACGCGCGCGCCCCTCACACGGATCTGATCGTGACTGTCGCCTACATGCCGCGCAGAGGTCTGCGTGTCCAACCTCGTGTCCATGCCCATCGTGTCTCCATCGTCTAGGTGGGGCCGCCTTCGCGGGGTCCGTTGGCATTGCTGCACCGGCCGCTGTCCACTTTATCGTTTCGGCGTGCCGGTTGGGGGGGTGGAACTCAGGGGTCCTGAAGCAGTCCGAGGACGTTGCCGTCCGGGTCGGTGACAGTGGCCACCAGGCGCCCGCCACCGACGTCGTGCGCAGGCTCCTTCACGGTGGCTCCCGCAGCGGTCACCTCCAGAAGCTTCGCCGCGATGTCCGCCACATGCCAGTAGGCCACCGGGGAGGTCATGCCTTGCGGTCCGCCTCGCGGGACCAGTCCGATGTGCTGGCCGGCGGCCTCGAAGCCAACATAGTAGGACTCGTCGTTCTGCGGCGGCACACCGAGCAGGGCGGCGTATACCGCCTTGGCCGCCGCCAGGTCTGAGACGGGGTGCAGTACGGTCTTGATTCCCTCAGTAGCTGAGCTGGTCATGATGACTCCTGAAATGGTGGGTCGAGTCGGCCCGGTTTGTCCTGCCGTCATCAACTCTAGGCGCGCGATGACGACGGCGCTTCTCGAATCCTGCTCGGTCCGGAACCGCTCCRCATTCGCTGTCCCATGCCGAAGAACTCGGCCACTCCCCCAAGGCTTTAGAAGGATCCTTTTCCGGACAGCTCTTCCACTTTTTGATACTCGCCGTGTGGCCTTGCTGCACCGCCGCGCCCGAGCAAGGCCAGGGCCGAACTCCCCGGACTCTGCATACTGATGGTAACGTCGCCGCAGAACTCCCCCGCCGTCCTTGATTCACAGGGAATTGCGATTTCGCGCGCTTGCCAGAACCCGATCCCGAAACCGGCCACCCTAGAATGATGCCGTGAATGAACAGCAAGTCGCGTCTGCGTACGCGAGGCGTGCAGAGGAATACGTCGCCCGCTTTGGTTCCGTGGAAAACGTCCATCCAGACGACCTCGGCATGATTCGCCGTTGGGCAAAGCATGCGCACGGTCCAGTTCTGGACGCCGGCTGTGGTCCAGGACATCTGGCTTCGTACCTGCACTCGTTCGGGATCAACGTATCCGGCGTCGACCTGGTGGCTGAATTCATTGCACACGCCCAAACGACATATCCGCTCGTCCCCTTCCAGGTGGGATCGATGGTATCCATGGGCTTACCGGAGGAGTCGTTGTCCGGAATCCTCGCATGGTATTCGCTGATTCATTTAGACCCCGCGGAATTGGCCATGGCACTCGCCGAATTCCGTCGCGTACTTACTCCCGGCGGAAAGCTGCTCATTGGATTCTTTGGGGCGGACATTGCGGGACCGTTTGGCCACAAAGTGGTCGAGGCCTACGCGTGGCCCACTGAGGATATGGCCCACCAATTGGCCATGAGCGGCTTCGAAGCGGAATACACGATGGCCCGCATCGAGGGTGACCCGCGGCCGCACGCGGCCATCGCCGCCCGCGCCGTATCCGCACACCCGGGCACATTTGCGACGCCAGTCTAGCCTTGGTGACGCATCGCCCTCATCAGCAGTCCGACGCCGCCGTTAAACTCGGTCGTGTGAAATTTTGGAGCCATGGCAACCTCTGAATACTGCCACCTTCGATGCAGCTAAATCGAGGGCAAATTGCTGGCATTCACAACGTACCAAGCGAAGTCAGCCCGTTCCCAAATCCAGTCCATTCGGGCCCGGGTCAACATGACGGCGACGCCAGTCCGGCCTGACGGTGATGCCGCCCAGATAGTGGCCGGCCGGGGCCGGCCCATGGTGGGGTCCCAATAATGCGTCTTTGACCAGCCAACTTTTCCCACTCCACCGTTTTCCGGACGCGGGCAGTCCGTTTACCAATATCAGCTGATTGGCAATGCTCAGTCATTCCCATACTCTCTGAGTGCAGTGGATCCAGCTGCCCCCCACTCCCCGGCGGGAGACCTTGCACTGCCACCGGGACGGCTGCCAAAGAGCAGAGGTCACCCGCGTCTACTGTCACCTCAACGAGGCTGGACCCGCGCCTACTGTCACCTCAACGAGGCGGGATTCTTGGCCACGAACAACTCGCACGTCGCGTTGTAATACTTCTTGGACGGCCCCAGGTGCTTCATGCCGATGCGCCGGCACACACTCTGGGAGGCCTCGTTGGCCGGGTTCGTCACGGCCACCACGTGGTCCAATCCGCCGGCAAACGCGTGCCCGAGCACCGCGGCGGCGGCCTCGGAGGCAAAGCCGCCGCCCCAGTGGTCCGGGTGAAAATGCCAGCCGATCTCCACATCCCCGGAGGGCTGAAGCGGTTCCTGGCCGGAGGCCGGGATCGGCTTGAGCAGCAACGTCCCAACGGGGCGGCCGTCCGCCTTGGAGGTCACGGCCCAAATCCCGTGGACGGGGTGGTCGATCGCCCGAAAGCGGGCGACCCGTTCGACAGCCTCGGAGCGGCTCTCCATAACGCGCGGCTCGGCGCCGATGAACCGTTGGACCACCCACCGGGAGTAGAGGTCAAACACAAAATCCACGTCGGTGTCTTCCCATGGGCGCAGGACAAGTCGTTCCGTGACGATGTTCTTCATCTCCCCATCATGCCCGTCCTGCGCCCGCCGTGGCAGGTCCTGCGGCAAAAACCACCCAGGCCGGGCAAGGGGCCGGACGGTTTGGCACAATGGACTCACCGGCTCGATGAAGGGGAAATCCGTGAAGTTTGTACTGGAAGTTGATTTGGACGGCGAAGCGCTCAATGCCGCCCCCGTGGAGGAATTGGGCCGCATCCTGCGCTACTGGGCCGGCAACGTCAAGCACTACCCCCTGGCCCCGGGCTCGGGCGAGACCATTCGGGACAGCGGGTATGCCGCCGTGGGATCCTGGCGGATCGAGAACGGCAATGACTGAACCCGCCGGCGGCAAGGCGCTGTTTTCCGACGCGTACGTCCGCGAGGCCGTGGCGGCGGTGCTCGAGGCGGACGGCCTCCCCGGCATCGTCCAGGCGGGGCACCCCGTGCTGCGGGCCCGGGCGGTGCCGTTCACCGGCCAGATCCCGGCCGATGAGCTCGCCCGGCTGATCGCCGTCATGCGAGCGACCATGCATGCGGCCCCGGGCGTGGGCCTGGCCGCCCCGCAGATCGGCATCCCGCTGCAACTGGCCGTCCTGGAGGACCTGTATGAGGTCCCGGCGGACAACGCCGCCGCCCGCGACCGCAGGCCGCTGGACTTCCTGACCCTGCTCAACCCCCGCTACACGCCGGTGGGCCCGGCCACGGCCTCGCACTACGAAGGGTGCCTGTCCATATCCGGCTGGCAGGCGGTGGTGGACCGGGCCGTCGCCGTTGACCTGGCGTACGACGACGAGGCCGGCACCGCGCTCCGGCGCCGGTTTGGCGGCTGGCAGGCCAGGATTGTCCAGCATGAGACCGACCACCTCGCCGGAATCCTGTACCTGGACCGGGCCCATACCCGGTCGCTGACCTCCGACGCCGAATACGCCGCGCACTGGTCCCGGCCCGATATTGCCGCCGCGCGCGAGGTCCTGCACTTTTAGACCGGCCCTCCGGCCGCCGTCCGGCCACCTAGGATGAAGTCATGGACTTGACTGCCGTTGATGCGTTGGTGTGCCCGGTGTGCGGCCTGGAAGTCATCCCGCCGCTGGCCGGGGAGACGGCCCTGCAATGCGTCGACGGACACAGCTTTGACATTGCCCGGCAGGGCTATGTCAACCTGCTGACCGGGCACGGCACCAAGTTCGCGCACGATTCGGCCGAGATGGTGGCCGCCCGGGACGACTTTCTCGCCGCTGGCCACTACCTGCCCCTGGCAAAGGAACTGGCCGGGCTGACCGCGGCCGCGCTGGCGGCCACCCCGTCGGGGCCGGGCCGGCCGCTGGTGCTCGACGCCGGCACCGGGACCGGGTACTACCTCCAGCAGCTCCTCGCCGCGTCCGACGCGGACTCGGTCGCGCTGGACATTTCCAAGTTTGCGCTGCGCCGGGCGGCGCGCCGCAACCCCGCCACGCTGAACCTCGTGTGGGACCTGTGGCGTCCCCTGCCGCTGGCGGCGGACAGCGCCGATGTCATCGTGGTGGTGTTTGCGCCCCGGAATGCCGCGGAATTCGCCCGCGTCCTCAAGCCCGGCGGGCAGCTGGTGGTGGTCACTCCGCTGCCGGAGCACCTGGCCGAGATTGCCGGCCCGGTCGGCATGCTGGGCATCCAGCCCGACAAGGACGCCGCCCTGGCGGACTCCCTGGCCGGCCACTTCCACCGGCAGGACAGCCGGGACGTCACCATCCGCCTTGGGCTCACGCCGGGGGACGTGCGCAATGTGGCGCTGATGGGGCCGGCCGCGCACCACCTGGACCCGGCCAAGCTGGCCGCGGCCGTTGCGGCGCTGCCGCCGTCAACTCCCGTGACAGCCGCCTTCAGGATTTCCACCTTCGGCCTCATGCCGGGGAAACCCATCAGCGGATCTGACCCGCAATAGATGTCGAAAAACCCCGAATATTCGGGGTTTTTCGACATCTATTGCGGGTCAGCTGAGGTTGGCGACGTCGACCGGGTGCACCGCCCCGGCGCGCAGGTCCTTGCCGCGCAGGTCCACGCGCAGCCACCGCAACGTCACCTGGGTCAGGGGCCCCACGCCCATGGCAAACGCCGCCGTGCCGGCGCCCACCACGCCGCCGAGGAAGAAGCCCACCACCACCACGGCCAGTTCGATCCCGGTCCGGATCATCCACACCGGCCGGCCCGTGACCCGCACCAGGCCGGTCATCAGGCCGTCCCGCGGGCCGGGCCCCATGCCGGCGCCGATGTACAGGGCCGTGGCGAACGCCACAATGAAAAGACCGGCGGCAAACAGCACGCCCTGCAGGAGGAGTTGCTCGGCCTGCGGGATCATGGCCAGTCCCAGATCCGCGAACAGCCCGATCAGGATGGCATTGGCGATCGTGCCCACCCCCGGGCGCTGCCGCAAGGGGATCCACAGCAGCAGCACCGCGCCGCTGATGATGATGGTGCACCAGCCAAACGTGACGCCCGTGGTGCGGGAGAGCCCCTGGGCAAACACATCCCACGGGGACGCCCCGATGTTGCCGCGAATCATCAGTGCGATGCCCATCCCGTACAGAAACAGCCCGACGGCGAGCCGCACGAGGCGGACCAACAGATTTTGGGTGGTGAAGAACGAAAGCATGGCTCCAACTTAGCCATATGTGGCCTTATGCAATAGAGCCAATTCCACTAGGGTGGCTTTATGAACACCCTTGTCACCGGTCGCCGCCTTGCCCGTGAACTCGGCGAATGGCGGTCCGCGGCGCCGGCCTACCGGGCGTTGGCGGATCGAATTCGCGTGCTGTTGATGGACGGGCGGCTCGCGAGCGGGGCCAGGCTGCCGGCGGAACGAGAGCTGTGCACCGCCCTGGCCCTGAGCCGCACCACGGTGGCCGCCGCCTATTCCACCTTGCGCGATGACGGCTATCTGCGCAGCGTGCGCGGATCCGGCAGCACCCTGGTGCTGCCCGGGCGCGACCGCGGCGAACACTCACTGCACCCCGGCATGGCGCTGGACTTCTCCAAGGCCACCGCGCCCGCCTACCCGGGGCTGGCCGCCGCGTTCACGGCCGCGGCCCGGGAAATGCCGGCGTACCTGGCCCATGACGGCTTCGACCTGGTAGGCCGCCCGGACCTGCGCGAGGCCATCGCCCAGAGCTACCGGGACCGCGGTCTGCCGACGTCGGCGGATAACATCATGGTCACCATCGGCGCCCAGCACGCCCTGAACCTGGTGGCCCGCACGCTGTACTCCCCCGGTGAGCGCATCATGGTCGAACAACCCACCTACCCCCATGCGCTGGATACCTTCGCCTCCGTGGGGGCCCGCGTGGTGGCCGTCCCCGTCACCCAACAGGGCGGCTGGGACCTCGCGGAGGCGCTGCGGCAAATACGCCGGGCCGCCCCCAGCATGGCATTCCTCATGCCGGACTTCCACAACCCCACCGGCATGAGCATGTCCGTGCACGAGCGGGAATACCTGGCCGCCGCGGCGCAGCGCGAAGGCACGGTGCTGGTGGTGGATGAAACCACTGCGCAACTGGACATCGACCGCGGGGAGATGCCGCCGATGGCCGCCTTCTCCCCCACCGTCGTCACCCTCGGCTCCCTGGGCAAGCTGGCCTGGGGCGGCCTGAGGATCGGCTGGATCCGGGCCGGCCGCGACGTCCTCGCCCAAGTCCTGCGCAACCGGCCGGCGTCAGACCTGGGCACGCCCCTGTTCGAACAGCTCGTGGCCACCGAGCTGATGCGCCAGATGCCCCTCATGACGGCCAACCGGAGCCGGGACCTCCGACGCGGACGGGACACGCTGGTGGGGCTCTTGAGTCACAGCCTGCCGCAGTGGAACATCACCGTCCCCAACGGCGGGCTGTGCCTGTGGGTGAACACGGAATCCACCTCCACCTCGGCCCTGGCCCTGGCCGCCCGCACCGAGGGGCTGGGCCTGGTCCCGGGTCCGCGGTTCGGCGTGGACGGGGCCTTTGAACGGTTCCTGCGCCTACCGTTCGGCTATGGCGACGACCAGCTGGCCGAAGGCGTGGGCATCCTCGCCCGGATCAACTCACAGGTGGGAACCGAACCGCTGCGCCTGCCGCTCCAGGCCGTGATCTAGGGCGCAATTCCCACGTTTGCGTAGTAGGCTCATTGGTACGTTAAGTCACAAGGGGGACTCGATGCTTGAATGGATTAATGACTTCGGCTGGATCATCTGGCTGGTTGTGTTCCTGCTGCTCGCGGTCGTCGAAATGCTGACGCTGAGCCTCTACTTCATCCTGATGTCCGCGGGCGCGCTCGCCGCCATCGTGGCCTACCTGCTCAATGCCGACTTCTGGCTGCAAATGGTGGTCTTCTGTGTCGTGGCGCTGGCCACGACCGTCTTGATCCGGCCCGTGGCCATGGCGCACCTGCGCCGCGGCCCCACGGAAACCCTCACCAACGTCGAGCGCCTGATCGGCCACAGCGCCGTCGTGCTCGAGGCTGTCAACGAGAACGCCGGGCTCATCAAGATTGGCGGGGACGTGTGGACGGCGCGGGTGCGCGGCGGCAGTGAAATTCCCGTCGGGGCCACCGTGGAGGTGGCCGCCATCGACGGGGCCACGGCCATCATCACCGCCTCGGCCACGCGCCGGCAATCCGGCACGGCAACAACCACGGCCTGACCCGCGCGGGTCGGCCCCGGCGGCTGTACCGCCCTGTGCCATTCGGCTTGGGCGGCAATCATTCTTCGTAAAAGGAAAAGAGGGGATTTCATGGGTGACGGAGCGGGAGCGCTGGCATGGCTTTTCGTTGTTGCTGTCCTATTGGTCTTTGTGGTGATCGTGCTCGTGCGGTCGGTGCGGATCATTCCACAGGCGCGTGCGGGCGTGGTGGAACGGCTGGGCAAGTACCAACGGACCCTCAACCCAGGCCTGACGGTGCTGATCCCGTTTGTGGATCGCCTGCTGCCGCTGCTGGACCTGCGCGAGCAGGTGGTCTCCTTCCCGCCGCAGCCGGTGATCACCGAGGACAACCTGGTGGTCTCCATCGACACGGTGGTGTATTTCCAGGTGACCGATCCGCGTGCCGCCACGTATGAGATCGCCAACTACATCCAGGCCGTGGAGCAGCTGACCACCACCACGCTGCGTAACGTCGTCGGCGGACTGAACCTGGAGGAGGCGCTGACCTCCCGCGACCAGATCAACGGCCAGCTCCGCGGCGTCCTGGACGAGGCCACCGGGCGGTGGGGCATCCGCGTCAGCCGGGTGGAGCTCAAGGCCATTGACCCGCCCCTGTCCATCCAGGACTCCATGGAGAAGCAGATGCGCGCCGAGCGTGACCGCCGTGCCGCCATCCTCACGGCCGAGGGCACCAAGCAGTCGGCCATCCTCACCGCCGAAGGTGAACGCCAGTCGGCGATCCTGAAGGCCGAGGGTGACGCGAAGGCCGCCATCCTGCGCGCCGACGGCGAGTCCCAGGCCATCCAGAAGGTGTTCGACGCCATCCACAAGGGGAACCCGACGCAGAAGCTGCTGGCCTACCAGTACCTGCAGATCCTGCCCAAGATCGCCAGCGGCACCTCCAACAAGCTGTGGATCATCCCCAGTGAGGTGGGCGAGGCACTCAAGGGCATCGGGAATGTTTTGGGGACCTCGACGCCGGATGCCGGGGACACGGCGACCGTACCCATGGACGGCCAGGAGCCCGTCCACTGACCCTCAAACCGGCGGGGACCGCGCGGCCAAGCACGTATAATGGGTGCTTGGCCAGGGCGGCCGTCACCAACATTAGGGAGAAGTCATGAGCGATCGTAGCTTGCGCGGGATGCGCCTGGGCGCACAGAGCATGGAGACCGAGTCAGGTGTCGAGCCGGCCCCGCGGCAGCGTGTTGAGTACCGCTGCGCGGACGGCGAGCAGGTGTTCGTGACGTTCTCCTCCGAGGCCGAGATCCCGCCGGTCTGGGTTTCCAAGACCGGCAAGGAAGCACTCCTGGTCAACGGCGAGAAGCCGGACACCTCCAACGACAAGCCCGTGCGCACGCACTGGGACATGCTCCTGGAACGGCGCTCGTTGCCGGAACTGGAAACCATCCTGGCCGACCGGTTGACCATTCTGCGCGAAAAGCGCGGCGAGAACGCCTAGGCCGCACGCGCATTCTCGCACCAGGACCGACGCCGAGGGCGGGTGCTCCGGGACCTCCCGGAGCACCCGCCCTCGAGTGTTTTGCCGGCCATTACCGCCGGCCGGTCAGCCTGTTCCAGCGGGCGCTCAGGCCCCACTTGGTGACGTTGAGCATGGCCTCCTGGACAATGTTGCCGCTCATCTTGGACGCGCCGAATTCGCGCTCGACAAAGGTGATGGGCACCTCGACCACCTTCAGCCCCTTCTGGCACACGCGCCACAACATGTCCACCTGGAAGCCGTAGCCCACCGAATCCACCGCGGCCAGGTCCAGGGCCTCGAGCGTCGTCCGCCGGAACGCGCGGTAGCCGCCGGTGACATCACGCACGCTGATCCCGAGCAGGACCCGGGAGTACAGGCTGCCGCACGTGGAAATCAGCTTCCGGCGCAGCGGCCAGTTGACCACCTTGCCGCCGGGCACCCAGCGTGAGCCCAGGACCAGGTCCGCGCCCTGGTCAATGGCGGCCAGCAACCGCGGCAGCTGTTCGGGCTGGTGTGAACCGTCCGCATCCATCTCCACCAGCACGTCGTACCCGGCCGCCAGGCCCCACGCAAAGCCGGCCAGGTAGGCGGCGCCGAGGCCCTGCTTGCCGGCGCGGTGCAGCACGTGGACCTGCGGATCGGCGGCCGCAAAGCCGTCGGCCAGCCCGCCGGTGCCGTCGGGGCTGTTGTCATCGGCGATGAGGACGTCGACGTCCGGAGCGGCGGCCCGCAGTCGGGCCAGCGTCCCGGGCAGCGACTCCAGCTCGTTGTACGTGGGGATGATTGTCAGGACACGCAACTGTTGGTGCCTTTCCGTTGGGATTCGTGGTGAATCGTGGCTCCTCGCATGCCGCCGGCGGGACCGTGGCGCGGCCGTGCGGTGAGCGTGAAAAGCGATGGGGTGGGGACATTACGCCCCGGCGGCCCGTCCAGGGTGGCGCCAAGTCCCCATTATAGGTGAGAACCACAGGGCGCATCGTCCGCCGCGAGAGGGCAGGAGTGCCCAGCATTAAAGACAAGCCCACGCGCCTTCGGGCCAGAGAAGGCGCACGGAAGTCCGTTGGCCTTGCCTGTTTTCTACTGACGCGTGGACCCATCCTTCGGCACCTCGGGCGCTGTCCCCTGTGCCGGCCGGGATGCCCTATATGGGGTATCCGCTTCAACCAAGCTAGTGGCCCGAGCCACCCGGTGTCAACCTCCGCCTGACCTGCACCGATGGGTATCCGTGCAGGTCAGGGCCGGGTTTGGGGGGCAGCTATTGGCGGGTGAAAGACTGCGGGACGCAGCGTTGCTTAGCCTTGGCGCCCTGCGTGTTCGCCCGCTCGCGCGTCGGGCGTGAAGCCGTCCAGCGCGTAGAGTTCCCGGCCGTGGTGGACGGTTTGCAGGCATCGGGGGGCGTTGTCGGTGTCCAGCGCCGGCAGCAGCGGGGTGCGGGCGCGCGGGTCGGTGGACCAGGACTGCACCCGTTCATCGG
Organism: Specibacter sp. RAF43; assembly: GCF_052114065.1. Classification (NCBI taxonomy): domain Bacteria; kingdom Bacillati; phylum Actinomycetota; class Actinomycetes; order Micrococcales; family Micrococcaceae; genus Specibacter; species Specibacter sp. RAF43. The sequence continues at coordinate 109,486 of NZ_JBFREA010000026.1, forward strand.
CGACCTGCACCATCAGCTCCTCCACCTCCCAGACCGCGAAGCTCGCCGGCGCCCCGGGGGCCAGCTGGCCCAACATGGGGTTGGCGGCCTTGGCCGCCCGCCACCCGGCGCGCGTGTGGCCAATAAAGGCCGCCCTGGCGGAGATCCGCTGGGCCGGCTGGTGGTGGGCCAAGGCGGCACGCACGCCGGCCCACGGATCCAAGGCCGTCACGGGGGCGTCGGAGCCAAAGCACACCGGCACGCCGGCCGCGTAGAAGGAGGCGATGGGGTTCAAGGCGGCCGCGCGGTCACGGCCGAGCCGGCGGGCGTACATGCCCTCTCCCCCGCCCCACAGCGCGTCGAAGGATGGTTGCACGGAGACGGTGACCGCGTGGGCGGCAAGCACCGCCATGGCCGCGTCGTCGACCATTTCGGCATGTTCGAAACGGTGTCCGGCGGAGCGCACCTTCTCGATGCCCACCCTGGCCGCGGCACGCCGCAGTCCCTCGACGGCGATGTCCATGGCGGCGTCGCCGATGATGTGGAAACCGCCGGTGATGCCCAGCTCGGACGTGGCCGCCAGGTGGTCCGCCACCTGGTCCACAGTCAGGTAGCCGCGGCCGTGGGAGGCGTCGTCGGCATAGGGCTCGCGCAGCAGCGCCGAGCGGGAGCCCAGCGACCCGTCGATGTTCAGGTCCCCGGCAAGCCCGTGCACGGGTGTGCCCAGCCCGGCCAGGACCGCCTTGGCCTCCTCGGCGCTGGCCACGGCCTGGCCCCAGTACGCCAGCACCTCCGGCAGCGCCTCGGCGGCGTCCCCGGCGGTCAGTGCGGCCAGGGATGCCAGGTCCTCCGGGGAGCCCACATGCGGGGCCCCCATCTCGGCCAGGGCCACATAGCCGTTGGCGGCCGCGTGGCGCAGTGCGCGCCGTTGGGCGGCCGTGCGGGCCGCGGGTGCCAGGGCCGTGGCGGCGTCGCGGGCCGCCGCGTGCGCGGCTCCGGTCACCAGCCCGGCGCCCAGCCACCCCTCAAGCTCCGCAAGCCCGCAGCGATGCGCCAAAGCGCCTGAGACCACCGCCGAATGGACGTCGACCCGGGACAGGTAGACGTCCCGGCCGCCGGCGGCCCGGTCCAGCTCCGCGGCGGTCAGCGGCCGCTGCTCGGCCCACTGCCCCTCATCCCAGCCGTGCCCCCGCACCGGCCCGTCGCCGCCGTCCCCGGCCGCCGCGGCCACCAGGTCCAGGGCAGCCCGGACGGAACGGGCCCCGGAGAGATCAAGGGACCCCAGGGCCAGCCCGGTCTCCGTGACGTGGACGTGCGAGTCCACAAAGCCCGGCGCCACCAGGGCGCCGGCCAGGTCGACCAATTTCATGCGCGCATCCAGCAGCGACGCGGCGGCATGTTCGGAGCCCACCCAGGCCACCGTGTCCCCGTCCACAAGCATGGCGGTGGCGAAGGGATCGGCGGCGCTGTAGACGGAGCCATTGCGGTACAGGGTCAAAGACATGGCTAAAAAGGGTCCTTCCTGGATCAATCGGTGCGGGAGAAGCCCCGCGTGGCGCTCGGGCCAGCGGCCCGGGCAGGAACGAGACCGGCTATTGAACCACGGAGGTGTAAGCCACCACTCCCCGGCGCACCAACTCGATCGCCTCAATGCACAACCGGGAAAAGCCGGCAGGCATTCCCGGCACCTTGGCCAATTGGTCCAACAGGTCGATGACCTGCTTGGTCCAGCGCACAAAGTCCCCGGCCGCCAGTTCGGTCCCGTGCAGGCTGTCCTGCAGGGAACGACCCTTGGCCCACTTAAACATCGGCCAGACCAGGCCCAGATCGGGTTCGCCGGTCAAGGGGAGCCGGTGCGACTCCTCGGCATCCTCCAGGATCGACCATTGGAGGATGACCGTCTCGACCGAGGTCTCCAGGCTGACGCTGGGCATGCGCGGGCGGGCGAGCGCCTGATCCCGCTTGGCCTGGTAGACCACCGTGGTGGCAAACGCGGCCAGCTCGGCGGCATCCAGGTCCTCGAACGCGCCTTCCCGCAGGGCCAGGGCGATCAGCAGGTCCTTTTCGCCGTAGACGCGCCGCAGCCGCTGGCCGTCCTCGCTGGGACGCAGCCGGCCGGCGTCGTCCGTCTCGACGAAGCCGTACCCGGCCAGCAGATTGATGACGCGGTCAAAGGTCTTGGCGATCGTGTTGGTGCGGGAGGAGATGGCACGGACAAGGGTGTCGGTCTCGCGGCGCAGCTTCCACCACCGCTCGGACCAGCGGGCGTGATCCTCCCGCTCGCTGCAGCCGTGGCACGGGTGTGCCCGCAGGGCCCGGCGCAGGGCGTCCATGGAGTCCTCCTGCGCCGCCGCCGTGCCGGTGCGGGCAAACGCCGCGGACCGGTCCGGCCGCCCGGAACCGGACTCGGCCAGCGAGTCAAGCACCTGCTGGACCAGGTTGCGCCGATCCCTGGGCACCTTGGCGTTGAACCCCTTCCCGATGCGCACGCGGGCGAGGGGGACGGCCGGGCCGGTGAGGTCGTGCAGGCCCAGTCGGCGGACCTCCCGGTCCACCGTGAGGATGCCGGGCCGGGGCTCCCGCGCGTGTGGATCGGCGTCGATGACGACGGCGTGGCCGGAGTTCCGCCCGACCGGGACCATGATCACGTCCCCCGGCCGGAGCCCGGCCAGGGACTCCACCACCGCGGCCCGGCGCTGCTTGGCCGCGGTCCTGGTCGCCCCGGATTCGAGGTCGGAGAGTTCGCGGCGGAGCCTGGCGTATTCGTTGAAGTCGCCCAGGTGGCACGTCATGGCCTTCTCGTATCCGGCCAGCGACTCCTCGCGGGAGCGCACCTGCCGGGCCAGGTCCACGACGGAGCGGTCGGCCTGGAACTGGGCGAAGGAGGATTCCAGGATGTCCCGGGTGCGTTCGCGGCCAAACTGGGCCACGAGGTTGATGCTCATGTTGTAGGTGGGGCGGAAGCTGGAGTTCAGCGGGTAGGTGCGCCGGGAGGCCAGGCCCGCCACGGCGGTCGGATCCGTGCCCGGCTGCCACAGGACCACGGCGTGGCCCTCGACGTCGATGCCCCGGCGCCCGGCCCGGCCGGTCAGCTGCGTGTATTCGCCGGCCGTGATGCCCACATGGGACTCGCCGTTGAATTTTTCCAGCTTCTCCAACACCACGGTGCGGGCGGGCATGTTGATGCCCAGGGCCAGGGTTTCGGTGGCGAACACAGCCCGGACCAGGCCATCGGCGAAGAGGCCCTCCACGACCTCCTTGAAGCTGGGCAGCATGCCGGCGTGGTGGGCGGCAAGCCCGCGCAGCAGCCCGTCCCGCCAGCCCCAGTAGCCGAGGATGTCGCGATCGGTGTCGGGCAGCTCCGCGCAAGCGGCGTCGATGCGCCGGGCGATCTCTTCCTGCTCCGCCCGGCTGGTCAGCCACAGCCCGGCGGCCGCACACTGCTGGACGGCGGCGTCACACGCAGCCCGGGAGAAGATGAAGGTGATGGCCGGAAGCAGGTCCGCACGCTCCAGCGCACGGATGACCTGTGGCCGGGATGCACGCCGGACGGGCTCCTGGGCCGGGGCGCCATGCCGGGAGCCACCGAAGGCGCCGCCGGCCGGCTCGCCGCCGGCGGCATTGCGCCCGGGGCGCCGGCCCGCCCTGGGGCCCTGCCGTCCCCGGTAGAAGCCGGCGGCTTCGCTGCGCGCGACCCGCAGGAGCTCCGGATTGACCTTGAACCGTTCCGTCTTTTCCGGGTGCCGGGCCAGTTCGTCAAAGGAGAGGTTCGTGGCGAAGAGGTCGACGATCTCGCGCTGGACCATCACATGCTGCCACAGCGGGACCGGACGATGCTCGGAGACGACGACGGCGGTGTCCCCGCGGACCGTGCCCAGCCACGCGCCGAACTCCTCGGCGTTGGACACCGTGGCGCTCAGGGAGACCACCTGGACCTCGCTGGGCAGGTGGATGATCACCTCCTCCCACACGGCGCCGCGGAAGCGGTCGGCCAGGTAGTGGACCTCGTCCATGACCACGTAGGCCAGCCCCGCCAGGGTCGCGGAGTCGGCGTAGAGCATGTTCCGCAGGACCTCGGTGGTCATGACCACCACGGGGGCCTCGGCGTTGATGCTGGTGTCCCCCGTCAGCAGCCCCACGTTCTCGGACCCGTACTTGCGGGCCAGCTCCTGGTATTTCTGGTTGCTCAGCGCCTTGATGGGGGTGGTGTAGAACGCCTTGTGGCCGCGGGCCAGGGCCAGGTAGATCGCAAACTCCCCCACGATGGTCTTGCCGGCGCCGGTGGGGGCGGCCACCAGGACCCCGCGGCCCTCCACCATGGCGCGGCAGGCGATGAGCTGGAACGCATCCAGGTCAAAGTCCAGGGTTTCCTGGAACGCACCAAAACTCGTGGCGCGGTCCGCGTTGCTCTCCCTGGCTGCCAGATAGCGTTGGGCGGGTGAGGGCGTCTCTGGCGTTGGCATGCTTCTAGCCTACGGCAGCGGCATGGCCCGGGACGCCCTGGGCTAGAGGCCCTCGAGGTCGGTGAGCGGCGTCGGAACGTTGGCGGTGGCCTCGGTCTCGTGGGCCCGCTTGGCGTCGCGGCGGTCTCGGCGTTTGTCGTTTAGGACGCACAGGCCGATCGCGCCGAAGTAGAGCACCAGCAACGGGGCGCCGAGGAAGAACATGGACATGACGTCCGATCCCGGCGCCGCCATGGCGGAGACCACCGTGACCCCGAGAATGGTGAACCGCCACGCCTTCACGTAGGTCGTGCCGCGCACGATCCGCACGGCGTTCAGGCCCACCAGCAGCACCGGGACCAGGAAGGCGATGCCCATGAACAGCAGCAGCTGCATGGCGAATTGCAGGTAGTCGCGGGCGGGGATGAGGTTGGACCCGTCGCGTGGGGTGAAGGAGGTCATGGCCCACACGATGTTCGGCAGGATGGTCCACCCGGCATACAATCCGGCCAGGAAAAGCGGCACGGCGGCGCCGAGGTAGATCAGCGTGTACTTGCGTTCCTTCTTCGTCAGCCCGGGCGTGATGAAGGCCCACAACTGATAGATCCACACGGGTGAGGCGAGGATGAGTCCCAGCACCAGGGACACCTGGATTTTCAGGTCGAAGGAGGAGGTGACGCCGTCGAAGTTCAGCGAAGCGTTGACCCCGCGTTCGAGGCTGATTTGCTTCATCGGCTCGGAAATCGCCTGCAGGAGGGGATCATAGAGGATCCACCCGATGATGATGCCCGGAATCATCGCCAGCCCGCTCTTGACGAGCCGGTTGCGGGCCTCGATGAGGTGTTCCTTGAGCGCCATCCGCCCTTCGGGATTGGCCTTGCGGCCCTTTGTCACGCTCACTGGTTCAAGTGCTGCTTCTATGACTGCGCGCCGGTACCGGATCCGGTGCCGTCGGTGGTCGTGTGGCCGGGCTGGGCCGGGTTGTTCACGATCTTGCCTTCAACGGGTGCCTCGGGTGCGGCGGCCGGCTTCTCGTCCTTGCCGTCGTTCTTCATTTCCTTGACCTCGGACTTGATGATCCGCATGGACTGGCCGAGGCTGCGGGCCATGCCCGGGAGCTTGGGGGCCGCGAAGAGCAGCAAAACGACGATGATGATGATGGTGATAGCCCAGGGGCTCTCAAAAAGTCTTCCCACGGTGATGCCTTTCCTTTTGGTTCATCCTACGTCTTCGAGGGCCCTGATGTCGCGCAGGGATTGGAGCTGGCCGCGTTCCTTCCTGCGGGCGACGCGCCGTTGACGCCGTACGAATTGCCGGGCTTCCTTGGCGGCTAGGTAATCATCCTTCATTTGTTCGGGGGTTGCAAAAACCGCCGCACCTGGGAGGGTGGTCCGTGGTTCGGGGACGGATCGTTGCGCGGCGGCCCGGGATTGTTCCTCCCAATGGGCGCTGAGGGAATCGCGCGTGCGCCCCACGCCGCGCATCGTCCGGGCGGCGTCGCGCCACAGCTTGAGCCCCATCACGACGATGAAGAGCAGGGACAGCGCCACCAGCGCCATCCACAGGAGTATCCACGACCACCAAGACATGCAGTGAGTCTATCCGTCGAAACGCGGCGTTTGCGTCGCGCCGGTGCCGGTGCCGTTTGGGGTGGGGTGGGTGGCGTCCTGCCGGGGATCATATTCCCCCAGCGCGTCCGCCAGCCAGCGGCGGGTGCGGTCCCGGATGTCGGCCGGCTCCACCAGCTGGGCCCTGCCGCCAAGGCGCGCGAGCAGCGGCGGGATGGTGCCGGCGTCGCCCACCAGGAACCGCAGCGCCGACCGGCCGTCGGGCAGCACGGCCACGGCGGCACCATAGGACGGGCCAAGGCGCTGCGCCGTGGCGGCGTCCATGGCCAGCACCACCGCCCGGTCCTTCTCGCCCGGGGTGTACAGGCCCGGCGCGGCACCGGCCGGCAGAGGCTCACGCAGCCCCGGCTTGGCCTCGTCCACGGCTCCGGCATCGGCCAGGGCCCGAATGCCGTCGACGCGGAAGTTGCGCATCGCCTGCGCGCTGCGGCACCAGGCCCGCACATACCAGGTGGAGTCGATGGACAGGATCCGCCGCGGCTCGATCACCCGCCGGGTCAGCTCGTCCCGGCTGCGGACCAGATAGGTGATGGAGACCGCCCGCCGCTCCTGGATGCAGCCCTGCAGCCTGGCGGCGAGCTCCAGCACGGGCCCGGAGGCCAGGCGCAGCGCCACGGCGTCGGCCAGCCAGGCCGAGTCGCCGGCCACCGTGCGCACGGACTCCAGGGCCGTCGCCACGGATTGTGCCTCCCGCGTGCCGGGCACGGCCCGCAGCGCCTCCAGCCCCACCAGCAGCGCGCACGCCTCCTCCTGGGTCAAGCGCAGCGGCCGGGCCAGGGTTTCGGCGTCCCGGATGAACACCTGGCCGGAATCGGCCACCACGTCCATGAGGTCGCCGTGGAGGTAGCCGGGCAGCCCGCACACCGACAACAGGGCCAAGTCCCGCTCTACCTGGTCCAGGGTGATGCCAAACTCGGCGGCGATCTCTTGCAGCTCGACGCCCTGGTTGGCCACCAGGTACGGCACCATGGACAGCAGGCGGACCAGGTGTTCGCGGGCGTCCTTGCGGGCGCCGGGGGACGATAGGGCGGCGGTCGAGGACGGGGAGAAGTCCAGCCGGGCGGGATCCGGCAGGGACGCTTCCGCGGCCGCTGCCGCGGCGGCAAGCCGGGACCGGACGGCGGCGCGCAGCGCCGCGGGCTCCAGCACCACGGCATGGGCGCCCATCGCGGCGAGGTCGTCGGCCATCAGTTCCGGCTCGCGGTACGGGACCGAGAGGATGTCGGTGCCGGACGGTCCGGCGTCGACCACGGCCGCGCCCTCGCGGTTGCGCAGGGCGTGCGCTGCGTGCGCGGGAACCCTCAGCAGCGCCGTCTGGCTGGGACCAGTGCCCAGGGCGTCCAGTACGTCGGTGATGGAGAAGTCGGCCGGCCGGGCGAAGGTCTGCTGCGCCAGCACGGTGACCGGGGAGGTGATCCGGGACAGCCGGAACGCCCGGGTCTGGGCCCGGGCGACGTCGAAGCCGTAGAGGTACCATTGGCCGTATTTGTTGCCCAGGCCCCAGGGCTGGACGGTCCGGTCGGTGTCGGCCGCGGCCTCGGCGGCCCGGTAGGAAAAAGTTACCCCCTGACTGTTGCGCAGGGCCTCCCACAGGGGTTCGAACGCGGGCTCCTGGGTGCGGATGCGTGCCTGGACGGTGGTGTCGTCGTCGTACCAGCCGGTCCCGGTGCCCGTGGCAATCTTGCGCAGCGCGGACTGGGCGGCGGCACCGAACGCCGCCCCGGCCCAAAGGTTCGCCGCCACGGCCAGCATTGTCATGGCCGGCCCGTCCAGGCGCACCTGGGGGACCTGGTAATCGGCGGGATTGATCCGGTAGTAGGTCTGGCTTTCCGCGTCCAGGTCATAGTTCGTCACGGCCGTGATCGGGATGCCGAGCCGGCGCAGCGCCTCTTTGTCGCGCTCAAACATCCGCTCAAAGGCCCGTTCCGCCTTGGCGTCGTCGCTCGCGGCGGGCGCATACCCGAAGATGTTGTTGCGGATGTAGTGCTTGCTGTACCCGCGCCTGGTACCCAGCAGGGCGATGACAAGGTTGAGCAACCGTTCGGTGGTATCGATATTCGTGGACACCCAGCCAAGACTACTAGCCCGTTGCCCGCGTGCAGGCCGCCGCAGGTCACTCCGGCCCCGAAGCGACGCTTCGGGGCCGGAGCCTGCCACTGGTGCGGGCGGTGTTAGCGCACGCCCACGAGGTCGACGACGAAGATCAGGGCCTCGTTCGGGCCGATGGCGCCGCCAGCCCCGCGGGAGCCGTAGGCCAGCTCGGACGGGATTTCCAGGCGGCGGCGCCCGCCGACCTTCATCCCGAGCAGGCCCTGGTCCCAGCCCTGAATGACCTGGCCGACGCCGGCACGGAATTCCAGCGGTGTCCCGCGCCCCCAGGAGGAGTCGAATTCCTCGCCGGTGGAGAAGGCCACGCCCACGTAGTGGGTGGAGACGGTGTTGCCGGCCACTACCTCGGCGCCGGTGCCTTCGATGAGGTCCTCGATGACGAGTTCGGTGGGGACGGCGTGGTTCGGGAAGTCGATTTCCGGCTTCGTGCGGTCGTATTCACGGTTTCCAAATGACATGGCGCTCCTTAGGCGTCGATCAGGTATTACTTCTTCGCGTCAATCTTAACCACAAAGACGAGTGTTCCGGCAGGCTTGCCCGCCTGGGCGACGTCGCCGTAGGCCAGGCTGCCGGGGATGGTCAGCAGCACGGTGGAGCCGACCTTCTGCCCGGCCAGGCCCATGGTCCAGCCGGGGATGACGCCCTGGAGGCTGAAGGTGATGGGAGCCCCGCTGTCAAAGCTGGAGTCAAACTTCTTCCCGTCGGCCCAGCGCCAGCCGGTGTAGGAGGCGGAGATGGAATCGGTGGCCGCCACGGGGGCGCCCTTGCCTTCGGTGAGCACCTGGACGGCAAGGTCGGCCGGTGCGGCCTTCTTGGGGATGGTGACGGCCGGGACGCCCTTGGCATCGAAGGTCGCCGCCGGCAGACCGCCGGCCTGCGCAAGCTTCTTCACCTCATCGGCGCTCATGAGCTTGGCCGGGTCCTTGGCGCCCATCACCTGGAAGACGGTGACCTGCGCGGGCTGGGCCGCCTGCGCGGCGGACGCCGCCGTGGCGGCCACGGCCAGGGAGGCCGGGGTGCCGTAGGCGATGTAGCTGCCAACGTTCGCCGTGACAAACGTGCTGTAGACCAGCGGGAACTGCTTGTGCATGGCATCGCTGAGCGTGATGGCTTCCGCGGCCCCGGAGCTGAAGCTTTCGCCCAGTGTCTTGCCGGTCGTGGCATCCAGGGCCACCGCCCGGATGTCCACATTTTGCCCGGCCTTGATGGCCGCGCCCGTGCCGGCCTCCACGATCCGGATGGATTCGGCGCTGACCGCCAGCGGCTTGGTGAAGCTGACGGTCGGAGCCTTGTTCTTGCCGGCGTCGGCCACCTTCACCGAGGCCAGGGCCTCGGCGTTCGCGGCCGGCACGGCAATGGTTGGGGCGGGGCTCTCCTTGGCCGCCGGCGTCCCGGTGGCACACGCGGTGACCAGGAGCAGCAGGGGAAGAAGCAGTGCAAGAATTCGGCGCACGGAAACACTTTCGCTGGCGGGATAAGGTGGACCCCGTCACCTGATCCGGCCTTCGGGGCGTCTCCAGCCTAGCGGGTGATTCTGGAGAAACGCTGGTGGCGTCCTTCGCTGGGGCGCTTAATGCCGCGATGCCCCCGCTCCGCCCGGCTCACGGCTGCACGTGCAGGGAGGCAATGAGCTCGTCCACGCGCTCGTCCTGGTTCAGGAACGGATCCTTGCACAGGATGGTCTGGTGGGAACGGTCGTTGAGCTTGAGGTGCACCCAGTCCACCGTGTAGTCCCGGCCGGCGTCGCGGGCGGCCCGGACAAAGTTGCCGCGCAGCCGGGCGCGGGTGGTGGCCGGGGCGGTCTCGACCGCCTCGGCGACGGCCTCGGCCGTGGTGACCCGGGCGGCCTCCCCCCTGCGCTCGAGCAAATTGAACAGGCCCCGCCCGGGTGAGATGTCGTGGTAGCGCAGGTCGATCTGCGCCACGGCGGCCGAACCCATGTCCACGTCGTGGCGGGCGGAATACGCATCGATGAGCTTGCGTTTGATGGCCCAGTCGATTTCGGTGTCGATGCCGGCGTAGTTTTGCGTTTCGATCGCGTCCAGGGTGCGCTCCCAGAGGTCGAGCACGCGCGGCACGAACGCGTTGTGGGCGCCGTGCGCGGCCACAAACCGCGTGACCTTCTCCAGGTAGTGCCGTTGGATGTCGATGGCGTTCATGGTGCGCCCGTCGGCCATCTTGACCGCGTGCTTGCCCGTGAGGTCGTGGGAGATTTCCCGAATGCTGCGGATCGGGTTTTCCATGCGCATGTCCGCCATGATGGTGCCGGCCTCGATCATGCGCAGGATCAGGTCCACGGTGCCTACCTTGAGCATGGTGGTGGTCTCGGACATGGTGGAGTCGCCCACGATGACGTGCAGGCGGCGGTAGAGCTCGGCGTCGGCGTGGGGCTCGTCCCGGGTATTGATGATGGGCCGGGACCGGGTGGTGGCGGAGGAGACGCCCTCCCAGATGTGGTCGGCGCGCTGGGAGAAGGCAAAGTGGCCGCCCTGCTGGGCGGGCAGGACCTTCCCGGCGCCGGCAAGCAGCTGGCGGGTGACCAGGAAGGGGATCAGGACGTCCGCCAGCCGGTTGAACTCCCCGCGCCGGGTGATCAGGTAGTTCTCGTGGCTGCCGTAGGAGTTGCCGGCGGAGTCGACGTTGTTCTTGAACAGGAAGACCTTCCCCGCATACCCCTCCAAGGCCAGCCGGGATTGTGCCTCCTCCACGAGGTCGTTGAGAATCAGCTCCCCGGCCCGGTCATGGGCGATCAACTGGCCGATCCCGTCGCATTCGGCGGTGGCGTACTCCGGATGTGAGCCGACGTCCAGGTATAGCCGGGAACCGTTGGTGAGGAACACGTTCGAGGACCGCCCCCAGCTGACCACCTTGCGGAAGAGGTACCGTGCCACCTCCTCGGGTGAGAGCGGCCGGGCCCCGGGGGCCGAGTAGGCGATGCCGAACTCCGTTTCTATGCCGAAGATGCGCCGATCCATGCTAGGGCCCTTCCGTTGTCGCCAAGAGGTCCGCCACCGTCGGGGCGGCCAACCGTCGAAAAGCCCGGTGGGTGCCGCGGATTTCCCTGACGTTGCGTTCGAGGACGGCCACCTCCAACTTCTCCGCCCCGATGAGGCCGGCGCCGGCCATGCCCCCGTGCCCGGCGCCGTTGGGGCCGGACGCGGCGGCGGCGGCGGCCTGCGCGGCAGCCTCGGCGCGCGGCGCCTGCAACGCGGCCGCGGCCCACTCCAGGGTCTGCGGCAGCTCCGCCCCGGGCCGCCACAGTTCGGCGAGCTTTTGCTGGACCGTCTCGGCCTGGCCGCCCATGCCCAGGAAGCCGTGCTCGTCGGCGATGGAGCCGTCAAAGGTGAGCCGGAAAATATGGTCCGTGTCCTGGGTCTCGCCAACCTCGGCGACGGCCAGCTCGACCTCGAACGGCTTCTGTTCGGCGGTGAACACGGTGCCCAGGCTTTGGGCGTAGACGCTGGCCAGCCCGCGGGCCGTTACGTCCACCCGGTCATAGGAGTAGCCGCGGACGTCGGCGTACCGGACTCCGGCCTGGCGGAGGCTTTCAAACTCGTTGTACTTGCCCACGGCCGCGAATCCAATGCGGTCGTAGATTTCCCCGATCTTGTGCAGGGTGGGCGAGGGGTTCTCCGCCACGAGGGCGATCCCATCCCGGTAGCTGATCACCACCACCGACTTGCCGCGGGCGATCCCCTTGCGGGCAAAATCGGCGCGGTCCTTCATCATCTGTTCGGGGGAAACGTAAAATTGCTGCGCCATTCTCAGGCCTCCCGTCCCTCAAGCGTGCGCCGGTCCACGATGGCCTGGACCACCGCAGCCAGCGCCGGGGCGCCAATCCGCCGGGCGCCGTCGTCGTTCACAACGTACACGACCGGCCAGAGCTTGCGCACCAGGTCCGGCCCACCCGTCGCCGAATCGTCGTCTGAGGCGTCCACGAGGGCCTCGACGGCGACGGCGACGGCGTCGTCCTCGCCCATCTCCGGGCGCCACAGCTTCTTCAACGCGCCGCGGGCAAAGACGGCGCCCGAGCCCACGCTGTGGTGCTCCAGTTCCTCGTAGCGGCCGCCGGTGACGTCGTAGGAGTACAGCCGGCCGCGGGACTGGCCCGCCTCGACGCCGGCAAAGAGGGGCACCACGGACAGGCCCTGCAGCGCCATGGGCAGGTTGGCCCGGATCATGGCCGCCAACCGGTTGGCCTTGCCCTCCAGGCTCAGCAGCGTGCCCTCGATCTTCTCGTAGTGTTCGAGCTCCACCTGAAACAGCCGCACGATGTCCACGGCGATCCCGGCCGTGCCGGCGATCCCCAGGACGGAATAGCGGTCGGCGGGGAAGACCTTCTCAATGTGCCGGTTGGCGATCATGGAGCCCATGGTGGCGCGCCGGTCCCCCGCCATGAGCACGCCGCCGGCATAGGTCAGGGCCACGATCGTAGTCCCGTGCGGGGTGGGCGGCAGGTCCCCGGCGGGCAGGCTGCGGCCAAAGGGCAGCAGTTCGGGGTTGGTGCGCGTCACATAGTCCAGGAACGACGCTGATGCGGGGACAAGGTGGCGGCCCCCTTCATGGGCATCCATACCTGTTTACTGGCCGCCCTTCTGGACGAACCCGCGGACAAATTCCTCCGCGTTGGACTCCAGGACGCCGTCGATCTCGTCCAGGAGATCATCCACCCCGGACGTCGCCGCCTGGGCCTGGGAGGAATCCGTTGCGGGCGCGGGGGTGGGAAGCGGTGCCTCGTCGACGTGTTCTTCCTCGGTGCGGGAGGAGACGTTCTTTTGTTCCTGCGAAGCCATGATGCGTCCTTAGGGTCGAAGGGGTACTGCCCTTCCATCCTGCCACGGACCCGCGCCGGTGCGCTGCATTACTTACCGGTTTGTAACAGGCGGCCCAGGAACGTGACGGCGTCGGGGCTGGTGGCAAAAAGTTCCTCGGTCAGCGCCGCCGTGCCGCGCAGCGGTTCCTTGGTGGGCACGCGCTGGAGCCGGCGCACGGTGGGCAGCTCAAAGATGACCGAGTCCCAGCTGGCGCCGACCACGTTGGCACCGTACCGCTGGATGCACTGCCCCCGGAAGTACGCCCGCGTGTCGCGGGGCGGCTCCAGCGCGGCGGCGGCGATCGCGTCGTCACTGAGCAGCCGCTCCATGCGTCCGCGCTCCAGCAACCGGTGGTAGAGGCCCTTCTCGGGGCGGATGTCCGCCCACTGCAGGTCGATCAGCCCCAGCCGGGCATCGTCCCAGGCCATGGCGTCCCGCCGCCGGTATTGCTGGAGCAGGCCGAGCTTGGCCACCCACTCCACCTGGGCGGCCACACTGTTGACGTCGGCGCCGAGCCCGGTCAGGACCGCCTCCCAGCGGGCCAGCACGGCGGCGGTGTGCCCGTCGCCGGAGTCCGGGTGGGCGGATCCGTTGGCGGCTGCGTGATCCCGGGCCGCCTCAAAGTACATCCATTGCACATCCAGCGCGCTGACCCGGCGCCCGTCCGCCAGCAGGTACTTTTGTTCCAGCGCCCAGTCATGGCTGACCTCGTGCAGGGACTGGACGGGGTCGGCAAATACCGGCGCGGGGGCGGTTCCGTGTTCGATCATGTCCAGCACCAGGGCGGTGGTGCCGAACTTGAGGTAGTTGGAGACCTGGCTGAGGTTGGCGTCGCCGATGATCACGTGCAGGCGCCGGTACTTGTCCGCGACGGCGTGGGGTTCGTCCCGGGTGTTGATGATGGGCCGGCGCACGGTGGTCTCCAGCCCCACCTCCGTCTCAAAGAAGTCGGCCCGCTGGCTGATTTGGAAGCCGTGGCCGGAGCCGTCCTGGCCCAGTCCCACCCGGCCGGCCCCGCAGATGAGCTGGCGGGTGACAAAGAACGGGGTGAGGTGGCGGATGATGTCGTTGAACGGCACCTGGCGCGGCACCAGGTAGTTTTCGTGGCTGCCGTAGGAGACGGACTTGTTGTCGGTGTTGTTCTTGTACAAGTTGACGGCCGGCACCCCCGGCGTCGCGGCGAGCCGGCGGACGGCGGCCAGGGCCACCACGTCCCCGGCCGCGTCCCAGCGCACCGCGTCCAGCGGGTTGGTCACCTCCGGGGAGGAATATTCCGGGTGGGCATGGTCCACGTACAGCCGGGCCCCGTTGCCGAGCACCATGTTCATCATCGGCGGTCCCGACGCCTCCCTGACCTCCCCTCCCTCCAGGGCGATCTGGGCGGCGGTGAGCTCGGGCGGGACGTCCGTCAACTGGGAGGGGTGGGCGTTGCCGCGCGGGACGACCCAGCCGCGGGCGTCGGCCAGCGGGTCCTCGTCCGTGTAGTCCCAGCGGGTCTCCCCGCCCGCCGCGGCCCGATGCCCGGTTTCGAGCGAGTAGGCGTGCACCACCTGGGTGGAGAGCCAGGTGGCGTTGAACGTGGTGGCGCCGGGGGCGTGGATGCCGTATTCGGTTTCCGCCCCCATGACCCGGATGACGCTCACAAATACTGTCCGGTGTTCGTGACGGTTTCCAGGCTCTTGCCCGGCACCTGCCCCTCCTTGCTTTGGACGATCGTGCGAATATAGGTGATCCGCTCGCCCTTCTTGCCGGAGATGCGGGCCCAATCATCCGGGTTGGTGGTGTTGGGCATGTCCTCGTGTTCGCGGAACTCATCGACGACGGCGCGGAGCAGGTGTTCGATCCGGATGCCCTTCTCGCCGCTGGTCAGCAGGTCCTTGATGGCGTATTTCTTGGCCCGGTCCACCACGTTYTGGATGACTGCACCGGAATTGAAGTCCTTGAAGTAGAGCATCTCGGTGTCGCCGTTGGCGTAGGTGACCTCGAGGTATTCATTGGACTTGTCGGTGGCGTACATGGCCTCCACGGTGCGTTGGATCATGGCGTCGACGGTTTCCTGCAGGCTGCCGTTGTTTGCCTCCACGTCGAATTTGTGGAAGGGCAGCTCCGTGGTGATGTACTTGGCAAAAATATCGGCGGCGGCCTCGGCGTCGGGGCGGTGGATCTTGACCTTCACATCGAGCCGGCCGGGGCGCAGGATGGCCGGATCAATCATGTCCTCCCGGTTGGAGGCGCCGATGACGATCACGTTGTCGAGCCGCTCGACGCCGTCGATCTCGCTGAGCAGCTGCGGGACGATGGTGGTTTCGACGTCGGAGGAGACACCCGTGCCGCGGGTGCGGAACAGCGAGTCCATCTCGTCGAAGAAGACGACGACGGCGCTCCCGTCGGACGCCTTTTCCCGGGCGCGGCTGAAGATGAGCCGGATTTGCCGTTCCGTCTCGCCCACGTACTTATCGAGCAGTTCCGGACCCTTGATGTTCAAGAAGTAGCTCTTTTGGTCCTTGACGCCGGAGCGTTCGGCGGCGCGCTTGGCCAGCGAATTGGCCACGGCCTTGGCGATCAACGTCTTGCCGCAGCCCGGAGGGCCGTACAGCAGGATGCCCTTGGGGGCCTTGAGCCCGTGTTCCCGGTACAGGTCCGGGTGCAGGAACGGCAGTTCGACGGCGTCGCGAATTTGCTCAATCTGGGAGCCCAGCCCGCCGATGTCGGAGTAGGAGATGTCCGGGACTTCCTCCAGGATCAGGTTTTCCACCTCGGAGCGGGGGATCTTCTCCAGCGCGTACCCGGTCTTGCCGTCCACCGTCAGGGCGTCACCGACGCGCAAGCGCCCGGCCTGGAGGGCACCGGAGAGGCGCACCACGCGTTCCTCGTCGGCGCGCCCGATCACCAGCACCCGATCCGTGCCGAGCAGTTCCTTCACGGTGACCAGTTCGCCGACGCGTTCGAAGCCGAGCCCGGCGATGACGGCGAAGGACTCGTTGAGCAGCACCTCCTGGCCAACGCGCAGTTCCCGCAGCTTCAAGAGGGGGCTGAGCCCGACGCGCATCTTGCGCCCGGAGGCGTAAATGTCGACGCTTTCCTCGGTCACCGCGACGCCGGGCGCGGCCGAGGACGCCGACCGACGTTCGTTAAGTGCCAGGATGGTGCCGAAACCGTAGGGTGGCTGGCCTTCATTTTCCAGCGCCGTGCGCAGCTTTTGGATCTCCGATTTGGCCGTCTCCAACATGGTCACGAGCCGGGAGTTGTTTTGCGTGGCGGCCGAGAGTTGGCGGTCGAGGTTGCGGGCCTTGTCCCGGAGCACGTTCAGCTGCCGTTCGAGCACCGCCTGCTGCGTGGGGGCCGAACCATAGGCGGTGCCGGCCGCCGCCGGGCTGTAGGCGGGCCCGGTCGAGGGCTCACGTAGTGCGTCTTGGCCCGTTGCATCCTGGCCCGCGCCGCCGTCACCGGGAATCGGGGCCGCACTGTTCGTCGAATCACTCATGATGCTCCGTCCTTCCGCCGTGCAAGCCGGGGCCGTCGAACTGCCCCATCCTGCCATCCTGCCCTGTCAGTCACGAACCAACGGCTGGTTCTAGTATCGACCTTAGTCGTCGGCGGGAGTGCCTTCGGAAGCCGGTGTTGTATTTTTACTTTTGGTGCGCCGGGTCTGCACGGTCGAGGCCGCGTCCCGGGCGGCCCGGCGCAGCTTGCGGTCCGAGACGGCGCGCTCCCCCACGGCCTCCGGGGTCCAGGCGTTGAGGTCGGCCTCGGTGAATTCGGCCTTGGCCTTCTTCTTCAGGTTCAGGCCCGTCACGCCGTCGGCCAGCCGGCGGGTGACCATCAGGAAGCCGGTGTGGGCCACCATGCGGTGGTCCGGGCGCACGGCCAGCCCCTCCAGGTGCCAGCCGCGGACCATCGATTCCCAGGCGTCCGGCTCGGTGAACCGCCCGTCGGCGCGGATGGCCTCGGCCGTGCGGGAGAGCTGCGTGACGGTGGCCACGTAGTTGATCCACACCCCGCCGGGAGCCAGCACGGTGGCCACGGCGTCCAGGCATTCCCAGGGCGCCAGCATGTCCAGGACCACGCGGTCGATGCTGCCGGGCGCTTCCTGGGCCACCACCTGGTCCTGGAAGTCGCCGAGCGAGATCTTCCAGGCCGGGTGCGGGCCGTCGAAGATGGTCTCGACATTGCCGCGGGCGATGTCCGCGAACTCCTCGCGGCGTTCAAAGGAATGCAGGTAGCCGGAGTCGCCGACCGCGCGCAGCAGGGAAATGGACAGGGCGCCGGAGCCCACCCCGGCCTCCACGACGCGGGCGCCGGGGTAGATGTCGCCCATGGTGATGATCTGTCCGGCGTCCTTGGGATAGACGACGGCGGCGCCGCGTGGCATCGAGAGCACAAAGTCCGAGAGCAGCGGGCGCAGGGCCTGGTACTGCTGCCCCACGTTGTTCTCCACCATCGATCCCTCGGCGCGGCCGATCAACGCATCATGGTTCAGGAACCCCTTGTGCGTGTGGTACGCCGTGCCGGGGGTCAGGGTGATGGTGTTCATCCGGCCGCGCTCGTCCGTGAGCTGGACCCGCTCCCCCGCCCGGAAAGGCCCGCGGCGCGAGGCCGCCCCATGCGCCTGGCGTGCACCATGCGCCTGGCCGGTGCCGGCAGGTTTTGCTGTCCCGCTCACGGCGGGGTCAATCTGGCTCATGCGTGGTCCTTTGCGTGCGTGAAAATGAAGTCGGGATCAGTGAGGTTCAGTCGGGTCGTGGCGGCGGGGCCCGGGAGGACTTCCCGCGGAAGGGCGCTACTTGCCCGTCAGCGCCGCAACCACCTTGGCCTGGCTCAGCAGGCCGGTCACCCGGCCCTGCGGGTCGATGACGGCGTATTCGGTGTCCTTGAGCTGGGAGAGGTACTGCACCAGGTCCGCACCCGAGGCGTCGGCGGGGACGTAGGCCCCCGGCGAGAGGTTCCGTCCGACGGCGGTGGCGGGGGTGGTCGCGGCCACCTGGGGCGGCACGTTGGCCAGCGCGTGCTCGTCCACGACGGCGACGGGACGCCCGTCCACGGCACACAACACGATCGGCACCCCCGGGTGCCGGCCGCGCAGCGTCCACAGTTGGGCGACATTGCACTCGACCGAGGCGCCGACGGCCGGCCGGGCCAGCTCCCCGGCGGTGATCCGGGGCAGGCGCAGGCGCATGCCGGCGCCCTTGATGGCCTGCGTGGCCCCCATCCACAGGAACCCGGCCAGCAGCACCATGATGAAGGTGGTGGTCAGGTCCGGCCGGCCCCCGCCCAGGAGGGGGACCGCCAGGACGCCCAGGACGATCAGCACCACGATGATCCGCCCGGCCCAGCCGGCCGCGATCGTGCCCTTCTCCAGGCTGCCGGTGGACTTCCACACGATCGACTCCACCAGCCGGCCGCCATCCAGCGGCAGCCCGGGCAGTACGTTGAACGCGCCGATGAGGAGGTTGGCCCAGATGAAGATGTTCACCAGCAGGTGGGTGACCGCCAGGCCCAGCGAGGTGGGCTGGGGCACGGCCAGCAGGAGGGCGTAGCCCAGCCCGGCCAGGACCAGGTTGGCCAGCGGGCCGGCAAACGCCACCACCAGGGCACGCCCCGGCGTGGCCTTGGTGAAGTCAAACTCCGTGTGGCCGCCCCACAGGTTCAACACGATCTTGTGCGTGGGCCAGCCATAAATCTTGGCGGCCACCGCGTGGGCGAGTTCGTGGATGAACACGGAAAACAGCAGCAGCAGGGCATAGGCGAAGGCCACCAGGTAGGCCCTGGCGCCAAGGTCCGGCAGCGACTTTTGCAATTGCGGGCCAAAGATCACCACGGTGATGGCCGCGATGAGGAACCAGGAGTTGGCCAGGATGATGGGGGTGCCGCGCACCGAGCCCAGGACCAGCCCCTCCCGCCGGGGCCGGGTCGCCGTTCCGCCTCCGCTCACAGCCCGGCCCCCGCGCCGCCCGCTCCGGTCCCGGCGAGGGCGGCATCGGTGCCCCGCGCGGCGAAAACGCGGGCGACGTCGTCGTACCCGGCCCCCGCCAGGGTCGCCCAGGTGACCCGGGAGGGGTCCTCCGGCAGCGGCACGATGTGCGGGACGGCAATGGTGGTGACGTTGGCGGCCCGGGCCGAGGCGACCCCGGGAACCGAGTCCTCGAACGCCACGCAGTCGGCAACGGTCAGTGACGGGTCCGCGGCGCGCAACAGCTCGACGGCCCGCAGGTACGGCTCCGGGTGCGGCTTGCCGTTTTCCACCTGATCGCCGGTGACCATAAACTCAAAATAGGGCGCGGGCAGGGCGTTGATGACCTCATGCGCCAGCGGTCCCTCACTCATGGTGACGAGGGCACAGCGCACGCCCCGGCCGTGCAGTTCCTCCAGGAGTTCCCTGGCCCCGGGCCGCCAGGGGATTTCCCGGCGTATGCCCTCGGCCACGCGGGCGGAGAGAAACTCGACGATGTCACGGACGGACATTTCCACGCCGGCGCGCTGCAGCACGGCCGCCGATTCCTCCAGCGGGAAACCGACCAGGGCGTGGGATTCGGCGGTGCCCCAGCTGCCGCCGTGGGCCCGGACCAGCTCCATTTCGGCGGCGATCCAATAGGGTTCGGTGTCCACCAGGGTGCCGTCCATGTCCCACAGGGCCGCCTTGAGGGTGGCGGAATACTGGTCGAGGGGGTGCACTGCGGGTGAGGTCGGTAAACGCATGGCACCAGTCTACGGGGGATGTCGGACGGAAACTTTTTGTGCGGCGGGGCCGGTGATTCGGGCTGGCGTAAATCGCGGGGGGACGTAGGCTGGTGGCGTGACGAGTATCAATGACGGGGAACCAGTAAGGGCCCGCCACCTGTTGGAACCGGTGGCCGGTGAGGAGCGCGTCACGGTGCTGTTGGCGGCCTTTGAGGGCTGGAACGATGCCGGCGAGGCGGCCAGCGACGCCCTGAAATATTTGCACAAGCTCTGGGGTGCCAAGCGGATCGCCACCATCGAACCCGACGACTACTATGACTTCCAGTTCACCCGGCCCGAGGTGCGTCGGACCGCCTCCGGGGCGCGGCGGATCAAGTGGCCCGTGACGAAGATCGCCAAGGCCACGATCCCGGGGACCGCCGTGGACGTCATCTTCGTCCACGGCGTCGAGCCGTCCTACCGGTGGCGCGCCTACACGGCCGAACTGCTGGCCAAGGCCGCCGAGCTCAACGTCAACTATGTGGTGCTGGTCGGTGCCCTGCTGGCGGATGTGCCGCACTCGCGCCCTATCCCCGTCACGGCCACGTGCGACGACGGCGACCTCCGGGAACGCCTGAACCTGGAGGCCTCCGAGTATGAGGGCCCCATCGGCATTGTGGGGGTGCTCAACGAGCTGGCCCTGCTGGCCGGGCTGCCCACCATCTCCCTGTGGGCCGCGGTCCCGCACTACGTGGCGCAGGCGCCCTCCCCGAAGGCCGAGCTGGCGCTGCTGAACAAGGTGGAGGACTTCCTCCAGTCCCCGTTCCCGACGACGGAGCTGGCCGAGGACGCCCAGGCGTGGGAGCGCGGCGTGAATGACCTGGCCGCCGACGACCCCGAGATCGCCGCCTATGTGCGCCAGCTGGAGGAGGCCAAGGATACGGTGGACCTGCCCGAGGCCTCGGGCGAGTCCATTGCCAAGGAATTTGAACGCTACCTGCGCCGCCGCGGCAAGGACCTCCCCTAGCGTCCCTCCCGGTATCCGTCGCAGGGATGCCGGGGTCGGGCTAGAGCTCCACGCCGAGGAGGGCCTCGACGGCGTCGGAGACGAGGGCAACGTCGCGTTCGCTGGCCGCGGGAACGACCGGCTCCGCCAGGCAGGCCGCAGCCCAGGCGTCGAGGGCGGCCAGCGAACCCGGCGCGTCCAGGTCGGCGGCCAGGGCGCCGCGGACCTGCGCCAGCAGCGGCATGGCGGACCCCGCCCTGGCGTGGTCCAGGGCCGCCCGCCACGTGCACAACCGCTCCTGGGCGGCGAAGAGCAGCGCGTCGGACCAATTCCAGTCGGAGCGGTAGTGGTTGGCCAGGATCGCCAGGCGGATGGCCGCCGGCTCCACCCCGTCGGCACGGAGCTTGGAGACCAGCACCAGGTTGCCGCGGGACTTGCTCATCTTTTCCCCGTCCAGCCCCACCATTCCGGTGTGGGCGTAGTGCCGGGCCATCTGCACGTGGCTGAGCGCGTAGGCATGGCCGGCGCCCATTTCATGGTGCGGGAACACCAGGTCCGAGCCGCCGCCTTGCACCGTGAAGGGCTCGGGCAGAAAGCGCTGGGCGATCACGGTGCACTCGATGTGCCAGCCGGGTCGCCCGTCGCCGAGCGAGGCGCCGTCCCAGTGTGGTTCCCCGTCCCGGGCCACCCGCCACAGCAGCGCGTCCAGGGGGTGCTTCTTGCCGGGGCGCTCCGGGTCGCCGCCGCGCTCCGCGAAGACGGGAAGCATCTGCTCCCGGGACAGGCCGGAGACCTGGCCCAGCCACCACGGGCCGTCAAGGCCGCTTCCGTGGCTCTCCGCAGAGGCCGCCTCGACGGAGAAGTACACGTCGCCGTCGGGCTCGCCGGCCGTGCCCGGGACCCGGTACGCCACACCGGCGGCAATGAGTTCCTCAATGTGCGGAACGATCCACCCGACCGATTCCACGGCGCCAATGTAGTGGTCCGGGGCCAGCACGTTCAAGGCCTCCATGTCCTCCTGGAACAGGGCCGTCTGCTCCGCGGCCAGCTCACGCCAGTCAACGCCGTCGCGGGCGGCCCGCTCGAGCAGGGGGTCGTCGACGTCGGTGACGTTTTGGACGTAGCTGACGGTCTGGCCGGCGTCGCGCCAGAGCCGGTTGAGCAGGTCGAAGGCGACATAGGTCGCGGCGTGGCCCATATGGGTTGCGTCGTAGGGGGTGATGCCGCAGACGTAGAGGCTGGCGTGATCGTCGTCCGGCAGCGCCGTCACCCGATTCGCCGTGGTTTCGTGGAGCAGGAGCGCCGGCATGGTGCCGGGGAGCTCAGGAACGGGGCGGGACTTCCAAGTTTTCACGTACCTAAGCCTAGCGTCCGACGGGCCCCGAAGGAGTGAAGCGAGTTTTGGGGAGGACGCTGGGCGCTAGCGTCCGAGGGGCCCCGAAGGTGCCCGAGGGCGCGGGGCGGCCGTGCCTAGGCGGTGATGACGCCGAAGCCGAGCAGGATGTACAGCAGCAGGCCCAGGGCGATCCGGTACCAGACGAACGGGCGGAAACTCTTGGTGGAGATGAATTTCAGGAACCAGCCGATGATGAAATATCCCACGACGAAGGCGATCACGGTGGCCAGCGCGGTTTGGCCGATGGAGAACGGACCCTGTGCGCCCTCGTGCTTAGCAAAGATCTTGTACAGCTCGAACAGCCCGCTGGCGAACACGGCCGGAATGGCCAGCAGGAAGGAGTACCGGGCCGCGGCCTCCCGCGTGTACCCCATCAGGAGTCCCGCCGTGATGGTGCCGCCCGAGCGGGACACGCCGGGGATGAGGGCCAGTGCCTGGGCGAAGCCGAAGATGATGCCGTGCTTGACGCTCAACTGCCGCAACTCGCGTGTCTGGGCGGCGGTGGCGTCCGCGACGGCCAGGATCAGGCCGAACACAATCAGCGTGGTGGCCACCAGCCACAAGTTGCGCAGGCTCGATTCAATCTGGTGCTGGAAGAGCACGCCCAGAACCGCGATGGGCACGCTGCCGATGATGACCAGCCACCCCATGCGCGCATCGGGGTCACTGCGGGGAACACGCCCGCGCAGCGAGCCGAACCAGGCCGTGACGATGCGCACGATGTCACGCCAGAAGAATGCGACGACGGCCGTCTCCGTGCCCAGCTGGCTCACGGCCGTGAACGCGGCGCCCGGGTCCGCGCCCGAGGGCAGGAACTTCCCGACGACAAAGAGGTGCGCGCTGGAGGAAATTGGCAGGAATTCCGTCAGCCCCTGAATCAGGCCGAGGAAGGCCGCTGCAAACCAGTTCACGGGTTTTAGCCTAGAGCATCGGCACCCGCCGGCCGGTGCGCCGTGCCGCGCCGGGCACGGCGGATTTCACCGTAAGCTAGCTGGTATGGAACAACGATTCGTGGGCACCAGCGGGCTGCGCGTTTCCGCACTCGCATTGGGCACCATGACCTGGGGAATGGAAACCGACGACGACACCGCGCGCGAGCTGCTGCGCGGGTTCATGGATGCCGGCGGGACCACGATCGATACGGCCGGGAGCTTCGCCGAGGGGCGGGCCGAAGGTTTGTTGGGTGAGCTCGTCGGGGATGTGGTGGCCCGCCCTGACGTGGTGCTCATCTCCAAGGCCGGGGTTACCCACCGCAACGGCAAGCGCATGGTGGACACGTCCCGCCGGGCCATGCTGGCCGGCCTGGATGCGTCGCTGGCCAGGCTCGGCACGGACCACCTGGACTTGTGGCTGGCCAATATTTGGGACGACAACGTCCCGCTGGAGGAAACGCTCAGCGCCCTGGATCTGGCCGTCACGACCGGCCGGGTCCGCTACGCCGGCGTCTCCAACTATGCCGGATGGCAGCTGGCCCGGGCCGCGACCCTCTCCGAGACCGCGCTGGTGGCCAACCAAGTCGAATACTCGCTGCTGGCCCGGGGCGCCGAACGGGAAGTGGTCCCGGCCGCCGAACATGTGGGTGCCGGCGTCTTGTGCTGGGCCCCGCTGGGCCGGGGCGTGTTGACCGGGAAGTATCGCGGGCAGATACCGGCGGACTCCCGCGGCGCCAGTGAAACCATGAGCGCGTATGTTGACCCGTATCTGGGGGGACGCCCCAGCCGGATCACCGAGGCGTTGGTGACCGCGGCCAAGGGATTGGGCCGGCAGCCGCTTGACGTGGCCCTGAGCTGGTTGCTCGACCAGCAGAATGTGGTGGGGGCCGTGGTGGGTCCACGGACCGTGGACCAGCTCATGGACATTCTTGACTCGACCCTGGAGCCGTTGCCCGCGCAGATCGCGGCCGTCCTCGAAGAGGTATCAAGCTAGCGGATTCAGTCGTCGATCGGGTCCAGGTCGTCCTCGACGTCCTCCTCGGAGTCGTCGTAGTCCTCTTCGGAGTCGTCCTCGCCGTAGATCACCAACGGTGTGACCTCGTCGAAGGCGTCGAAGAGCGCCTCCTCATACACCTCAAAGGCGTCGATGATGCCCAGGAAGGTTGCCTCGACGATGGGGTCTTCTTCTCCGCGACGTGCGGAAGCAGCCACCAGGTGTTCCTCCAGGGCTGACGTCAAGGCACTAAGTGCTGCACGCGGATCGATGCTCATGCGAATGACGCTACCAGTGTGTCAGTCAACATGAAAGACCTTTTCCCGGGCCCGTGCGGGTAGCTTTAATGGGGAGAGCAGGATAGGCACACGACGGATGGAATGGCGGGTCATGAAGGAAACCTTGCAGCCGGCTGCCACCGGAATGGGGATGCCGACCAGGCAGTACGAGTACCTCATCGTGTCCGTGCGCCCGGATGAGTCGGCACCCATTGCCTACCAGCGTTTGCGCGAGCACGCGGAGTATGGCAAGTGGGAATTGGAGCGCAGCCGCCTGTATGTGGGCGGCGGGCGCAAGTTTTGGCTGCGCCGGCGCGTCTTCCGGGTGGAGCGCACGCTGAACGTGTACTAGGCGCCCGGCCGGCGGCGGGACCCTGCGGGAGTCCTTACGGTTCGATCGGCCCCAGCCAGGCGTTGGCGATGGTCGCATGGGCGGATTCGTCGTCGGAGGGGTGGAACAGCCCGGCCAGGACATCCCGGTATAGCCGGCCCAGTTCGCTGCCGGCAAAGTAGCTGCCTCCGCCGCTGGCCCGGATGACCAGGTCGACCACGGTGCGGGCGGTCTCGGTGGCGCGGATCTTTAGCCCCACCATCTTGGGAAACCACAGGGCCCCGTGGTCGGTCAGCTCATCGATGTCCCGGGCCACGGCGTCGAGCTGCGGGTAGAGCCCGTCCATGGCCAGGGCGGCGTCGGCGATGCGCCAGCGGATGTCCGGGTCCTGGGCGTAGGACCGGCCGCCGTTTTTCAGGGAGGTCCGGCGGCGCACTGATTCCACGCCGATCTGCAGCGCCCGCTCCCCCAGCCCGGTGTAGACGGCGGCCAGCAGGGTTTCAAAGCAGGCAAAGATGCAAAAGATCAGGGGATCGGCGTTGGGGCCCACCGGGAGGCTGCGGAACACCCGGTCCGCCGGCGCCACGGCGCCGTCCAGGACGGTGGTGTTGGATTGGCTGGCCCGCATGCCCAGGGTGTTCCAGTCGTCCTTGATGGTGTAGCCCGGCGTGTCGCGGGTGATGAATGCGTGCACCAGCCGCGGCTCCTCCCCCGTGGTGTCCTTGCCGAACACGCCCAGCCGGGTCCAGGCCGGCGACAGCGAGGTGAAGATCTTTGTGCCCGTGAAGGAATAGCCGCCGTCGCCGAGCGGCCGGGCCACGGTGTTGGAGTCGAAGAGGACGGAGTCGTTGCCGGCCTCCGAATTGCCAAACGCGAAGACCTCCCCGGCCACCGCCTCGGTCAGGACGTAGCGCAGGGAGTCGTCGCCGCGCTCGTGCAGCAGATGGGCGACGCCGGTCCAGACCAGGTGCATGTTGATCGCCAGGGCGGTGGCCGGTGCGGCGGTCGCCAGCCGGCGTTGCGCGGCGGCGACCTCCCGCAGGCCCAAGCCGAGGCCGCCGTCGTCCGTGGCGGCGAACAAGCCCAGGTAGCCCCGCTCCGTCAGCTCCGCCAGGTCCTCATGGAAGAACTCGTTCCGCTGGTCATATCCGGCGGCGCGCGCACGGAACCGTTCCAGCAGGCCGTCGGGGAGCAGTTCAGCGGGGTCCATCGGTTCTCGATCCTTGGTTCGCGTGGTGGTTCAGTAGGTGGAAAGCAGCCGGTCCAGCACGCGGGCGCCGAACTTTAGCGATGCGACGGGGACGCGCTCGTCCACGCCGTGGAACATTCCGGTGAAGTCGAGCTCGGGCGGCAGTTGCAGCGGGGCGAACCCGTAGCCGGTGATGCCCAGGCGGGAGAGCGACTTGTTGTCCGTGCCGCCGGAGAGGGTATAGGGCAGGACGGCGGCGCCCGGGTCCTCGGCATGGAGGGAATCGATCATGGCGTCCACCAGGTTGCCGGTGAACGGGGTTTCCAGGGCGACGTCGTCGTGGAGGGTGGTGACATCCACGCCGTCCCCGGCAAGTTCGCGCACCAGCTCCAGCACCTCCTCATGCCGGCCGGGCAGGGTGCGGACGTCGATGGTGGCCTCGGCGGTGCCGGGAATCACGTTGGCCTTGTAGCCGGCCGCCAGCATGCTGGGGTTGGCGGTGTTTTGCAGCGTGGCCCCCACGAAGCGGGACACGGTGCCCAGCTGGCGCAGCAGCGTCTCCGGGTTGCCCTCGTCGAATTCGACGCCGGTGAGCTCGGAGACGCCCGTGAGGAACTGGCGGGTGGTGGCCGTGTATTCGATGGGCCACTGGTGGTCGCCAATGCGGGTGACGGCCCGGGCCAGCCGGGTCACGGCGTTGTCGGTGCTGATTTGGGAGCCGTGGCCGGCGCGCCCGTGGGCCGTTAGCCGCAGCCAGGCCAGGCCCTTCTCGGCCGTCTGCAGCAGGTAGGCCCGCTTGCCGCCGATCTCCGCGGAGAACCCGCCGACCTCGGAGATGGCCTCCACGGCGCCGTCGAACAGTTCCGGCCTGTTGTCCACCGCCCAGCGGGCCCCGTAGGCGCCGCCGGCCTCCTCGTCGGCAAAGAACGCGAAGATGATGTCCCGCCGGGGCTTGCGGCCGTCCCGGGCCAGGGAGCGCAGGACGGAGAGGATCATGGCGTCCATGTCCTTCATGTCCACGGCGCCGCGGCCCCAGATCAGGCCATCCTTTTCCTCGGCGCCGAACGGGTCAACGCTCCAGTCGTGCTTGAGTGCGGGGACGACGTCGAGGTGGCCGTGCACCACCAACGCCCCCAGGGAGGGGTCGGTGCCTTCGAGCCGGGTCACCACGCTGGCCCGGCCGGGGGCGGACTCGAAAAGCTCGGGGACCAGGCCCACCTCGGCCATGAGGGCGGCGGTGTATTCCGCGGCCGCCCGCTCCCCCGGTCCCTCATTGGTGCCGAAGTTGCTGGTGTCGAAACGAATCAGCTCCTGGCAGATGCGCGTGACTTCATCTTCGGGCCGGACAGTGCTCACGTGAGGGGCTCCTTTGAGGCTTGGCGTCTCTTGCCAGCCTACATCGGGGACGTTTCCGCGACGGCGCAGCGCACCGTCCGGCCGGCCAGTCGGCGCGATTGTTGCCCAGCCAAAACTCGTGCTATCGTATTTCTCGCTGCTTCGAGAGCTTGCGGTTCGGCCGAAAGGTTGAACAGGGCTCTCGTTTCACCTGCGCGGGTGGCGGAATGGCAGACGCGCTAGCTTGAGGTGCTAGTCCTGGAAACGGGGTGGGGGTTCAAGTCCCCCTCCGCGCACAGAACAACCCTTGGAATCCAACGATTCCAGGGGTTTTTTCTTGCCCCCGCACATTCTGTGGCCTTTTTCGCGGTTACGCCCTGCGGCCTGGACCATCTAAATTGGGGAAGTATGAGAAACGACTACCATCTCGCCGATGGCTCGCCCCGGTACGGTTCACGCATCCCCGGCAACGGCGCCGAGGAGCCGGCGAACCGGGTCACGCCCGGAACCCAGACCGATGAAGTACCCGAGACCGGCGCACGCCTGGGTTTGGATGACATGGCGGCCGCCATTGACCGCCGGCTCGCAAGTTCCTGGGCCGACGCTCCGGATCCGCTGGTGGAGGGGCTCCGGAATGATTACCCGGAAGAGCTGGCCGCAGCGCGGGCGCTTGTCAAACATCACCTGGGCTCCCAGCGCCAGTGGCGGCAGAAGGCACAGGCGGTCCGGGACAAGCGGCTGGCCGGCACGATAGCCCGGCGCCGGGCCTCCGGCAGCGCCCGGCGGACCATGGCCCTGCGCCTGCTGCTGATGATCGCCCTGGTCGCCCTGCCCGTCTACGTCGTGGCGACCGATCGGGAGGACCTGCTGAAACTGGTCTTGACCGGCGTCGCCTGCATTGTGGCGGCCCTGGTCGGTGGGCACGTCATTACCGTCCAGGCACGGGTGCCTGTCATGCCGAACATTCGCGGCGCCTGGCAGGCGGAGCTGCGGGAAGATGTCATCAACGCCACGCTGGTGGCCATCCTGCAAAACAAGGGCGTGCAGCTGTCCCCCGCCGCTTCCGCTGCCGGCCTGCGCGGTTGGCGGAGCATACAGGCAGCATCCCTGGCGGTGACGGCCCAACGCCCCTGAGGGGCGAACTCGAATCGGCCACCGGAGTTGGCCCTGGCCATCACAATGCGAACACGTGACCGGTAACGGCCGAATATGCCCATGACGGTCGGCGCGCTGCCCGCATTTGTGGCGGCATTGCTGAGTTAGGCTGGACTTTAAATCACGGATACATATAAGTCTTGTCGTAACCCATAGGAATCATGAAGATTTTAAGCGCCCACAATCTGGCCGCCACAGCCCTTGCCGCTGCCTTGCTGCTCACCGGTTGCTCCTCACTCCCTTCCGCCGAGAGCGCCGCGGCGGCACTTCCCCACTTGGCCTCCAATGGCGGGGCCGCCGTCACCATGCTCAACACCTTGCCCGTCAAGGGCAAGGCGGCCAAGACCGGATATACCCGCGCCCAATTCGGGCAGGCGTGGAAAGATGTGGACCGCAACGGCTGCGATACCCGAAATGACGTTTTGAAACGCGACTTCACTGGGACGAGATTCTCGGATGCAAAGAAATGCGCCGTCACGTCCGGAATGTTGAAAGACCCGTACACCGCCAAGTCCATCCGGTGGGTGAAGGGCGGGAACACCGTGGACATTGACCATGTCGTCGCCCTCGGCCAGGCCTGGGTTGCCGGTGCCCAGCACCTGTCCCTGACCCAACGCACCGCCTTGGCCAACGACCCCCTGAATTTGCTCGCCGTCGACGCGCATGCCAACCGGGCCAAGGGCGACAGGGAAGCCTCCGCCTGGTTGCCGGCGAACAAGGCGTTCCGGTGCGTTTACGTCGCCACGCAAATCGCCGTCAAGAAGAAGTATGCGTTGTCGGTGACGTCACCGGAGAAGGCCATGATGCTCCAGATGCTCAAGCCATGCCCCAAACAGGGGGTCCCGAAGGTCATTCCGATCAAGCCCGCCGGCACGTCGGCCGTCCATGCCGCCCCCAAGCCGGCACCGAAACCTCCCGTTGCCGTCAAGCCTGTCATTAAGCCCGCCGTCAAGCCCGCCCCGCTGGCAAAGGTCTCCCCCGGCGCCTTCTGCTCGACGAACGGCGCCAAGGGCATCGGCAAGTCCAACGGCAAGACCTACACCTGCAAGAAGAGCTCCACGGACACTCGACTGCGCTGGCGGGTCTGAGGAGGGCGAAACCGGTAGTTCCCGCCGAAACCGGGCGTTGTTCACCGCTTTTGGTACCCAGACCCCGGTCTCGCAGCGAACGTCAGCCTTCGCGGCGGCACCGTGACGAGGACCGCGGGGGCGAGGAGAATATGCAGTGGAAGGCCCTTGGGTTCCTAGTTCATCAGGTGCGCGCTCGCCGTGGGTGATACGGGAGGCCGGGCCGGGGCGCCGGTGAACCACGGCGGTCTCCGCTCCGTCTCCCTGTCAGGAGGTATCCGTGGAGTTGTCTTCGCAGCAAGGAATGGCCGCGCAGCCAAAGGGGCGGCACCCGGATGCGGCGCCCGCCAAGGTAACGCGCGGGGATGCCCTGCGGGGCTTGCACGCCGATTTTGCCGCCCCGCTGCTGCGCTACGTGACCCGGCTGACCAGCGACCATTCGCTGGCCGAGGACGTCACGCAGGAGACGCTGGTCCGGGCGTGGCGGCACCCGGAGGTCCTCCAGAGGCCCGAGCCGGCCCTGCGCGCCTGGCTGTTCACCGTGGCCCGGAACCTGGTGATCGACGATTGGCGCAGTGCCCGCCACCGGATGGAGATCGGCACCGACAGACTCCCCGAATCGCCCGGCCCCGACCAAATTGACCGCGTCCTGGACGCCTGGCTGGTGGAGGACGCCCTGCTCACGCTCACCGCCGACCACCGCGACGTCATCCGGCTCGCCTACTTCCAGGGCCAGGACACGCGCACCATTGCCGCGACCCTGGGCATCCCCGACGGCACGGTCAAGTCCCGCCTCCACTACGGCCTGCGCGCCCTGCGACTCGCCCTTCAGGAGAGGGGGGTGAGTCGGCGATGACCACGCCACGGACCAATTCCGATCCTTACGAGCTCTGGGACTCCGATCCTTACGAGCTCTGGGACGCCGCCTATGTGCTCGGCGCCCTGCCGGCATCGGAGCGGCGCGACTACGAACAGCATGTGGACGGATGCGCCCGGTGCCGCCGCCGCCTGGCCGGAGTCTCCGGCCTGCCGGGACTGCTGGGCTTAGCCGAACCCGCTTCGATCCGGGCCGGTTCTCCAGGCTCGTCGGCGGCGCCCGCGCAGGAGCTGCCGGTGAACGTCGCCCCCTATGCCGCCTTTGCCCGGAAGGTGCGACGCCGGAGGGCGGGCATCGCCGCCGCGGCGGCTGCCGCCGTGCTTGCGCTGGTGACGGGCACCGCAGCGGTGACGGCCGGCCTGCTGCCCGACACCACTTATCCGGCGACCCAATCCACACCCGGCCCCGGAACCGCGGCCGTCCGGCTGGCGTTCACCACCACCGGGCAGCAGGTGCTGGCGGCCTCGGGGCAGGCGCAGGCGGAGCCCTGGGGGACGCGCATTGCGTGGACCTGCACCTACCGGGCGTCCGCGACGGAAACGGGAGCCCCGGCCTCCAGCGGCACGAGCCACGTCGCGGAGGAACCCCATGCCTACGAACTCGTGGTGGTCACCAAGACGGGAGAACGGATCAGCGTGGCGAGCTGGAGGGCGGCGCCGGGCAGCACAGTGACCCCCGTGGCAACCACCACCATCCCGGTCTCCGCCATGCAGGAAATGATCATCCAGTCGGCCTCCCCTGCCGGCACCGGGACGCCGCTGCTCCGCGCACGGCTCTAGGACCACCAGGGGCGCCGCCCGCCCGCATTCCAGTGGCCCCGAATTCTAGTAGCCGCTCCCCCCGCCGCCACCGGCGACCGAGGTCATCTTGGTGCCGTCGGCGGCCACCACCCACCAGATCCCGCCAAAACCCTGGCCCATCACGTCCCCGGGCTTGGCATCGGGGGCGTAGGTGTACAGCGGCAGGCCGTTGAGGGTGACCTGCCGGGCGCCGTCCGGCCGGATGATGGTTCCCACCGTCCCGGTGACCCCCGCTACCCGGGGCGTCGCCTCCGTGGTGGTGACGGCCGGCCACAAGGCAATGCAGCTGCCAAAGCACGTGCTGCTTCCGGCATTGGCCTGGTCGTGGTCAAAGACGTAGACGGTCAGGCCCCGTCCGTTGACGACGACGGTGCCCAGAGACGCCGATGCGGTCTTTAGTACCGGCGCGGCAGCCGGGGGCGCGGCCTGGCGGGAAGCCGGTTGGGTGGCCGGTTCGCTTGATGGGGCCGAGGCGGTTGATGGGGGCGCCGTGGATTGGGCCGACGCCGTTGATGGGGTCGGCGTCGCAACCGTGGTCGCGGTAGTATGTCCGTTGCCGGCCGGGGCCGCGGGCGAGGAACAACCACCCGCCGCAGCCACGGCCAGCAGGGCCAGGGCCAGGACCGGCCATTTCCGTGCTTTCATGTTCATGCTCCCGTTCCGGCCGTCCCGCGGCCGATCCCTCGGATCCTCGCGCACCCGACGCCCGGGCCCGTGATACCCCAACAACGGTGCGGCCCCACCGGCGGTTCACCCGTGCCGTGGCGTGGACGGCAAAAAGGCCGGTCCGGGCAGGTGCGGCCAGCCCGGGGCCCGCCGACCGGGAGCATCTGTCCTCGCTCGCCGCGTTAGGGCTGCGCCAGATCGCCGCGTTAGGGCTGCACGGGGCGAGGGAACTTGCCGGGGGTGACGCTGCCGCTGAAGTACTTTCTGCCGCTGCGCGCATTCCAGGCGACGAACTCGGAACCGAGCCAGCCGCCGTCGTCCGCCAGCGAGTCGCCAATGTGCAAGGACACGATGGCCGGCAGGAAAACCGGCGAGGCGAAGGAGATGTCCCAGCTGAAGACGTCCGGTTTAGGCGTTCCGACATCGGAGAGGACCCGGGATGCGGCGTACATGCCGTGCGCGATGGACCGCCGCAGGCCGAGTGCCTTGGCGCTCAGGACGCTCAGGTGGATGGGGTTGAAGTCGCCCGAGACCGCGGCGTAAGCCCGGCCGGTATCGACGCCGAGCCGCCATTGGGCCGTGGGGGTGGGCGGTGAAAACGGCGCCCGTTCCCCCGCGGCGGTGGGCTTGTCCAGGCCCGGCAGGTAGATGCCCCTGGCCAGGTAGGTCGAGACGCCGCGCCACAGGACCGTGACGGCGTCGGCGGTGAGCACCTCCGCCACGATTTGCACCTGGGTGCCGCTGCGGTGGCCGGCGAGGTCCCGGGCCCAGGCCCTGATGGTCAGCACGTCATCGAACTGGATGGGCGCCAAGTGTTCCACATGGTTGTCCAGGTGGACCATGCCCAGCAGCGGCAGCGGGAAGTCCTCGCCCACCATGACGCTCATGGCCACCGGGAAGGCCAGCGAGTGCACGTAGCCGGACGGCAGCACGTCCCGGGCCGGCTTGCCCATCAGGTGCGCGAAGGCGGTCAGTTTCGCGGGGTTGGCCGTGACGCCGCGCACCTCCACGGCGCGGGCCGGCAGGGCCACCACCGGTTTTGTCCGGGCCAGCCGCTGCCGGGCCGAGGCGGCCGCCGCATTGAGATACAGCTTGGAGAGGGAAGGCATCTCGGTGAGTCGTTCGTCCATGGTCACTGCCCCACCAGGTTTTGTCCGCATACGCGCAGGACGTTGCCGGTGACGCCCGCGGCCGCACCCGAGGCGAAGAACGCGATGACTTCGGCGACGTCGCCCGGCGTGCCGCCCTGCTGGAGGCTGTTGAGCCGCCTGGCCACCTCGCGTGTGGCGAACGGGATTTTGGCCGTCATCTCCGTCTCGATGAACCCGGGCGCCACGGCGTTGACGGTGCCGCCCGCCGCGGCCAGCAGCGGCGCCGTCGCCCGGACCATCCCGATGACGCCCGCCTTGGACGCCGCGTAGTTGGTCTGGCCGCGATTGCCGGCGATGCCGCTGGTGGAGGAGACGCTGATGATGCGCGGGCTGTCCGCGAAATGGCTGCTGGCCAGGAAGGCCTGGTTCATGCGCAGCTGGGCGGCGATGTTCACGACGATCACCGAGTCCCAGCGGGCCGCGTCCATGTTGGCCAACAATTTGTCCCGGGTGATGCCGGCGTTGTGCACCACAATGTCCAGGCGGCCATGGCGGGAGGCGGCATGGTCCAGGATGCGCGCCCCGGCCTCGGTGGCGGTGATGTCCAGCTGGAGGGCGGTGCCGCGGATTTCATTGGCGACGTCGGCCAACCGGTCGCCGGCGGCCGGCACGTCCACCACCACGACCTTGGCACCGTCGCGGGCCAGCGTCCGTGCGATCGCGGCGCCGATGCCCCGGGCGGCACCGGTGACGACGGCGACCCGCCCGTCCAGCGGCCGCGCCCAGTCCTGCTCGGCGCGGGTGCCGGCGTCGCCCGCCGCCAGGAACTGGCCGTCCACAAAGGCGGAGCGGCCCGACAGGAAGAACCGCAGCGACGCCATGGCGCTCGGCGCATCCGCCGGCAGATCACCGGCCAGCAGCACGCCGTTGGCCGTGGCGCCTGAGCGCAGTTCCTTGGCCAGTGAACGGACGATGCCGTCCACGGCGTGGCGGGCGGCCGCCACTTCCGGGACGTCCCCGGCCTGGGCGGGCCGAGATATGGTGACGATCCGGGCGTTGCGGGCCAGCTCACGCAGTGAGCTTCCGATCTCCCGCACGGGGGCGGACAGCTGATCCGGGTGGGCCAGCTCGTCCAGGACCGCCACGATGGCCCCCAGCTTCTCCTTGGGGCTCGCATGCCGGCGCACGTCCTGGCCCCAGCCCAGCAGCACCGTTGCGACGGCGTCGGCCCCAACCCCCGGCCCCACCACCAGGATGGGGCCCTCGACCAGCGGCGCCTGGGGGTCGTAGCGGCGCAGGATGGCCGGCTGCGGCAGGCCCAGTCGCCTGGCCAGCTCGCGGCCCAGGCCGCTGCCGACGAATTCGGTGTACTTGTCTATTTTTTCTTTTTCGGAAACCGGCGGTGTCATGCGGCTTACCTGGCTTCCAGGAGTGCCGCAACGCCCTGGCCGCCGGCCGCGCACACGGATATCAGGCCGCGGGCGGGGCGGCCGTCCACGCGGCCGCGTTCGTGCAGCATCTTGGCGAGTGTGGCCACCAGCCGGCCGCCGGTGGCGGCGAACGGGTGGCCGGCGGCCAGCGAAGAGCCGTTGACGTTGAGCTTGTCCCGGTCCACGGTGCCGAAGGCGCCGGCGAGACCGAGCCGCGTCCGGCCGAATTCCTCGTCCTCCCAGGCCGCCAGGGTGCTCAGCACCGTGCCGGCGAACGCCTCATGGATTTCAAAGTAGTCAATGTCATCAAGGCTCAGCCCCTGGCGGGCCAGCAGGCGCGGGACGGCAAAGACCGGCGCCATGAGCAGGCCGTCCCGGCCATGGACAAAGTCCACGGCCCCGGCCTCGCCGTCAACCACGGTGGCCAGCATCGGAAGGTCCCGCGACTGCGCCCACTCCGGCGACGCCAACAGCACGGTGGCGGCGCCGTCCGTCAACGGGGTGGAGTTGCCGGCCGTCATGGTGGCGGCGTCGCCCAGGTTGCGGCCAAAGACGGGCTTGAGCCTGGCCAGCTTCTCCATGGAGGAGTCGGCGCGCAGGTTGTTGTCGCGGACCAGCCCCCGGTACGGGGTGAGGAGGTCATCGAAGAAGTGGCGGTCATAGGCGGCGGCGAGGTTTTTGTGGCTGGCCAGGGCCAGCTCATCCTGCGCCTCGCGGGTGATCTTCCACTGGGCGGTGGTGAGCGCCTGGTGCTCGCCCATGGACAACCCGGTCCGTGGTTCCCCCGTGGAGGGGGCATCCGGGGCGAGGTCCTTGGGCCGGATGCGTGCGATGATCCTGAGCTTCTCGGGCACCGTCTTGGCCCGGCTCAGGTCGAGCAGAATGGCGCGGAGTCCCTCGCTGACGGCGATGGGTGCGTCGGAGGCGGAATCCACGCCACCGGCAATCGCGGAGTCGATCTGGCCCAGCTTGATCTTGTTGGAGAGCCCGATGACCGCTTCCATGCCCGTGGCGCATGCCTGCTGGAGATCGTAGGCCGGGGTGTCGGCGGCAAGGGCGGAGCCCAGCACGGCCTCGCGGGTGAGGTTGAAGTCGCGTGAGTGTTTCAGGACGGCGCCGGCGGCGACCTCGCCGATCCGTTCCTCCGCCAGCCCGAAGCGGGCCACCAGTCCGTCCAGCGCGGCGGTGAGCATGTCCTGGTTGGAGGAATGGGCGTAGGGGCCACCCGCCCGGGAGAACGGGATCCGGTTGCCGCCGACGATGACGGCCTGGCGGACACCCGTCAGGGGCGTGGTTGCTGCTGTGGGAGAACTCATGTATCCGACTCCTTGGAGCTTGGTGGGACGCTGGTGTGCGTCAGTCGGCCGCCCGCCGCCGCGCCCCGGCGTACGGGAGCCGTGCCGTGGCCGACGCACCAGTCTGTTACTGATACCCAGCGTACCTGATACGCTGGGTATCGTGAAAATATTACAGCCGGGGTCGGTGGACGGGCGTTCGGCGCGCTGGGAAAGCCACCGGGAGGAACGGCGTCGTGAGCTCATCAAGGCAACGCGCCGCGCCGTCCACCAGTTGGGCGCCGACGCGTCCATGGAAGACATCGCCGTCCACGCCGGCACGTCCAAGTCCGTTTTCTACCGCTACTTTCGGGACAAGGCCGGCCTGCAGCAGGCGGTGGGCAAGGTGGTGATCGGGGCGATGGAGGAGCGGATCCTGGTGGCCGGGCGGACCGCCCGCTCCCCTCGCGAAGGACTGGCCAACATGGTCGGCACCTACCTGGAAATGGCCCAGACCTCCCCCAACGTGTACATGTTCGTCACCGCCGCCGCGGTCGACGGCGCCGGCGAGACCGATGACCTGAGCGGCTTTTTCGACGCCGTCGTCGCCATGATTTCCGAGCCGCTGCGGGACATGCTCGGCGACGCCGGCTCCCCGCTGCTTGGCTACTGGCCCACCTCGGCGATCGGCCTGGTCCGCTCCGCCGGCGAGCTCTGGCTGAAGGCACCGGCCTCGCACCACAAGCCGGACCACGCCGCCATGGCCGAACAAATCACCACCTGGCTCCTTGACGGGGTGGGCTCGCAAGTCTCCCCCGTCGCCACCGATCACCTGCAGGAGAAGTAATCCATGACTGACGTATTCACCGCCACGACAATCCCTTCGAACGACGCCGGCACCACGGTTGACGTGGCAGAGCTCGGCAGGGCACTGCTTGGGCGATGGGCCGACGTCCGGTTGCAGGCCCGGGCGCTGGCGGGCCTGCCCGATCTTCACAAGGTGGAGGGGTTGACGCACACCGAACACCGCAAGCGGGCGTTTGGCCAGCTCGGCCTTTTGGTGGAACACAACGCCGTGCACCGGGCTTTCCCCCAGCGCCTGGGCGGGAACAACGACCATGGCGGCAACGTGGCCGGCTTCGAGGAGCTCGTCACGGCCGACCCGTCGGTGCAGATCAAGGCCGGCGTGCAATGGGGCCTATTCGGCTCCGCCGTGTTGCATCTGGGCACCAGGGAACATCAGGACAAGTGGCTTCCGGGCATCATGTCGCTGGCGATCCCCGGCTGCTTTGCCATGACGGAAATCGGGCATGGTTCCGATGTGGCCTCCATCGCGACAACGGCGACGTATGATCCCGGCACGGAGGAGTTTGTGATCAACACGCCGTTCCGCGCCGCCTGGAAGGAGTTTATTGGCAACGCCGCCGTCGACGGACTCGCCGCGGTGGTGTTCGCCCAGTTGGTCACGCGAGGGGTGAACCATGGTGTCCACGCCTTTTACGTCGAGCTGCGGGATCCTTCGACCAAGGAGTTCCTGCCTGGCATCGGCGGCCTGGACGACAACATCAAGGGCGGGCTGAACGGAATCGACAACGGCCGCCTGCACTTCACGAATGTGCGCATTCCGCGCACCAACCTGCTGAACCGGTATGGCGACGTCGCCGCCGATGGCACCTACTCCTCCCCCATCGCCAGCCCCGGGCGGCGCTTCTTCACCATGCTCGGCACCCTGGTGCAGGGTCGTGTGTCGCTGGACGGGGCAGCCGTCGCGGCTTCCAAGGTGGCGCTGACGATCGCGATCCGGTATGCCGCCGAACGCCGGCAGTTCAACGCCGCCTCGGACACCGAAGAGGTGGTCCTGCTCGACTACCAGCGCCACCAGCGGCGGCTGCTCCCCCGCCTCGCCACCACTTATGCGGCCGCCTTTGCCCATGAGAAGTTGCTGGCGAAGTTCGATGACGTGTTTTCCGGCGCCAACGACTCCGACGAGGACCGGCAGGATCTGGAAACGCTGGCGGCGGCGCTGAAGTCGCTGTCGACGTGGCATGCGCTGGAAACCCTGCAGGAATGTCGGGAGGCCTGCGGCGGCGCCGGGTTTATGGTGGAAAACCGCTTCACCTCCCTGCGTGCCGACCTGGACGTGTACGCCACATTTGAAGGCGACAACACCGTGCTGCTGCAGCTCGTGGCGAAGCGGCTGCTGGCCGATTACAGCAAGGAGTTCCGCAACCTGGACTTCGGCGTGCTGGCGCGTTTCGCCGTCGGGCAGGCCGCGGACCTCGCCTTTAACAAGACGGGGCTGCGTCAGGTGAGCCAGTTCGTGGCCGACACCGGCTCGGCGCAAAAGTCCGCCAAGGCACTCAAGGACCAGGACACCCAGCACCAGATGCTTGCCGGGCGTGTCCAAACCATGGTGGCCGACGTCGCCGGGGCCCTGAAGGGTGCCGCCAAGCTCCCCCAGGACAAGGCCGCCGAGATTTTCAACGAGCACCAGAACGAACTCATTGAGGCTGCCAGGGCCCATGCTGAGCTGCTGCAGTGGGAGTCGTTCACGGAGGCGTTGGGCGGGATTGCGGACGAGGGCACCTTGAAGGTCTTGACACGGTTGCGCGACCTGTTCGGCCTGACGCTGATTGAGAAGCATCTGGACTGGTACCTGATGAACGGCCGGATTTCCATGCAGCGCGCGCGGACGCTGGCCCCGTACATCAACCGTGTCCTGGCCAAGCTGCGCCCGCACGCATTGGAACTGGTGGATGCGTTTGGCTACGGCCCCGAACACCTGCGCGCCCCAATCGCGACCGGGATTGAGCGGGAGCGCCAGGAAGAGGCCCGCGAATACTATCGCGCCATGCGTGCGAGCTCCGATGCCCCGATCGACGAAAAGGTCCTGCTGCTTAGGACCAAGGTGCACGGCCGGAAGTAGCGCTCGCGTCTCGGGACGGCGAGTTCGCAGAGCGGGCTCCTGTTCTGGCAGCCCGCGTTTAGCAGCCCGCGCCTGGTCTAGCAGCCCGCACCGGCGGGGTTGACGATGCAGTCGTCGGCGTAGTTTCGGGTGATGGCCCGCCAGACGGTCAGGCCCAGCGGCGCCGAGACGGTGTGTCCCTGGTTCGGGATGGGCAGGGTGGGGCCGTCGTTGACGCTGTAGCGGCCATTGAAGTGGGTGGTCACCACAATGGAATACTTGCCGCTGGCGGTGTAGACGTGGCTGGTCTTGGTGTGTTCCCCGATCCGGTCATCGGGCAGCGGGAAGCCGGCGCTGACCGTGGGGCCCCAGACGGTGCCATCGCCGTAATTCCAGGTGTAGGCGACCGGCGTGGCGGTGAGGTGGACGGTCTGACCGAGCAGGGTGAGGGTGAAGACCTGTTCTTCGGCCTGGGCGTAGAAGTTCGTTTCCTCGCCGCGGAGGGTGTGCGGGCCGGGCTGGCTGCCCACAGTAGCCGGCATGACCGGCGACTGCTCGAAGGCGTGGTCGATTTGGGCGGCGATCTGCGCCAGTACATCCAGGGGCTTTTCAGAGTAGACGCACACTGGACCCGAATCGAACGACCACGAGGGAGGGCTTGCCGTACTCAACGAGTGGTACCAATAGACAGCGACACCGCCGGCGGCGGCCGTGCATTGGATCAAATTCGCGGCGCAGTCAGGAAAAATTGCATTGTCGGCCGTGGTGCATGCCAGCCGATGTTCGTAAATATAAGGGTCCGACAGACTAGCCGATGGGGGTTGACCATACAGAACATCGACTCCCGGAAGTCTATGGAATGCGTCCGTATTGATTCCTGGAGTGCTCCAGCTAGGTGTGTATTCATCATCTCCGGCAGCGCTGACGCTAGCGGTTGAACACGAGATTATTCCAGCTGCGACGGCAATTGTGAGGATACGCCGTGATTTATGGAGCGCCATGCTCGTCACTTCTTGCTACCACTAAGGTGTCCGACTGTGATTGCTATCCAGTGGTCTCCTTCGTACTTTCCGACCAATATGTCCCCAATCGAGGCAGCCACGCCAAGGTCCTTAGCAAGGGACTTATTGGCCTTGAAGTACTTCACGTGGTCTTGTCGGACCATGCTGATCGTCTGATAGTTTCCGTCGGAGGTTGGCACAAAGGGGCTATCCGCGGACAAGACAATCATTTGGCCGCCAACTATCCACTTACCGTCTGAATGGCCGCCAATCACACCTTGTTCCATTGCATGGCACATCTGGCAATTTGAGTCACTAACTTTCATCATCGGTCCGGTATTCCCGGTCTCGAACGCATAGCCGAGTGTCGAGTACCAGTACCGAGTGAAGGCCTCCAGGCCCTTTTTGGAGAATTCCTTGGCCGCCGCTGGCAGTACGGGCACGGGGACATTCTCGGCCGGGCCATCCGCGGTCGCCGGCTTATACACGGGCACGGGTGACGGAGTGACAGCCGGCGTCGTGGCCGTGATGGTTAGTGCCGGAGGCTGCCCCGACGTGCCCACTACCCCGCCGGGATTCTCGGCTGCAGCGCAGCCCGCCAGCAGCAGCCCGGCAACCAACACAAGTCCCAGATGCCGGGCCAAGCCGAATCGTCGTTTCCAGCGGGGGCGGACACGTGCGGGAATCGATTGTGAACGCAACGTTCTGGTCGTCATATGAGCCCCTGCAGTAAATCGTGCGGGGGCTCCTCCGGAGCGGCCCCAAGTCAGCTTGGTTCCAACCTAACCCCAAACCGAAATCCCAGCCAGAAGTTATCCACAGAAATCCTCTGGTAAATCCATTTGATAGAACTCTTCTAGTATTTTTCGAAAGTTGTCCACATCCTTCGAATATGGGTCGAGAAGTGTCGGTGGTGGTCGGTAGCATCGGGGTATGGACGCGACGACGAGGGGCCCGGGGAGCACCGCTTCCGGCACGGCGGCGGGGCGGCTGGGTGGACACATCCACCGGCTGCTGGCCCTCGCCGCCGCCCTGGCCGACGCCGCCGCGAACGCCGCGGGCGTGGACGCCGCAGGTTCCGGCGCCGTGGGTTCCGATGTGGGGGCCGGGTCCGGGGACACGGACGCGTTCGCCTCCGTCGCGGATGCCATGGGTTCCGATGTGGGGCCTGGCGGGTGCGGTGTGCCGTTTGGGGTGGAGTTGGGGGTGTTGACGGATGCCCAGGCGGTGGCCTGGGCGCAGGAGCTGGAGCGCTTGGGCCGGTTCCTGGCCGGCCTGCAGGTCCAGGCGGCCGGGGAGCTGGCCGGGCGCACCCGGGCCGGGCGCTTCAGCGAGGCCGGGATCACGCACCCGGCCGGGGTGCTCACCGGGTCCCTGCTGCTTAGCGGCGCCGAGGCGAACCGGCGCCTGCGCCTGGCCGAGGCCCTGCTGCC